>JAISCQ010000247.1 GCA_031265445.1 Bacteroidales bacterium | reverse complement strand
GTAACGGACTTCCGGATGTCGACCGGGATGAGAAATCGGAATGGCTGCGCCGTACATTCGGACGGTCAACAGGCTTAACGCCTCCGGTGGTTCCGGAAGGATGGCGCCGTCGCGACCCGAAACGGGCAAAGGAGCTGGAAAAAATTGCGCACGAAGCCGGCCTTGACGAACAGTTTGCCGAAACCACGTTTGTTGACGCCGACCTTTCCGCACTCGAAGCCGCGCCCGAAACCGCGGAACCCGATGCAGCGGAAGTATCCGCGGTCGTTATGGTTGCCGAATCGCGGCAAACGCCCGTGATCGTTATTGTCCTGGCTGTGGTCGCCATCGTTTTAATCCTCTGGTTACTTGTCAAATGAAGGATTTGTTGAAATACAGGCAATATTTTATCCTTTTTGGCATCGTGCTGGCGGTGGCTGTCATTATTTACTTCACAGGCCGCAGGGCCGGTAAAAAAGCGTCCGACAATCCGTGGCAGGCCCCGTTACCGACCGACATCGGCAACGGAAGCGGCCCGTCAAGTGTCGACTGGGCGAAGATAAGATCCATTACGGACGATCTGTTTTCAGACCTTGAAAAACTGGACTGGATTCCGATGTGGGGCACCAGGGTTATTCAGGTATACGAGCAGTGGAATTCGCTGTCCGATACGGAATTTGTCGCGGTGTACAATGATTTTAACAGCCGTTTTTCCTCCAGGTTTTCAGGAAAAAGCGTTGTTGTCATTCTCAAGGATGAGTGGTCGTGGGGCAGTTCGGCATTCAATTCGTTGCGTGCATCCATTATATCCCGTTGCGAACGGTTAAAATTAGTTTAAAATCAGTACAGCATGGAATCCATTTTCAAAAACAGATTGACAGGTCCCGGTTCTCATTCCGCATTATGGCGCACTCCCGATTATTTTTCGCTGAAAGACCTTGCACCGGCGAACTGGTTCAAGCCCAATACCATTGCCGGCAAGATTTTCAGAAGTCCGCTGATCGATCCTGCGGGCGCCGCGCTGAATATGAAGGCGGACAAAGCCGAAAAGGAGACGTTGAAGAAGATCAATGAGGAATACGATAAGAGCATCACGGACAGCCAGGTAAAACTTGCCGAAGCCGTGGCCGCGCAACAGGACGTTGTAGCCCTGGCAACCGAAGATCAAAAGAAAACCGCCGCCGAAGATCAAAAGAAAAACCTGATGCTTGTTATTGTCGTGGCAGTAATATTAGGCGTCGGTATTGTATTAATCCTTAAAAAGAAAAAATAATGTATTACAAACCCGTTTTTCCGTACCGCAAACCGAATTATTTTTTGTTTAGCACACTTTTTAATTCACTGGTAACCGTACCGACAACAAAGATTCCGCTGCTGTCGTCTCTCAATATTGATGAAAAAGTTCAGGAAGCTGTTGCCAAAATAAATGAGGCCAAAGCAAAAGCCGAACAGTTGGAGCAGTCACAGGCCCAGTTGGCAGAGTCGCAGGCCCAGTTGGAACAGTTACAGGCGCAACTGGAAAGCCAGCAAAACATCGTCAGGCAATACGAGCAGCTGGCTGCAGAAGCATCACAGTCCGGCAATAACGCCCGTTTGGATGAAGCATATGCCCGTTTGGAACAGGAACGGGCGATGCTGGCATCACAGCTAAGCATTGTCGAACAGTTGGTAGCCCAATCGCTTCCATCCGCTCAAGCGCCCGAAAGCGCAGGCAAAAACAAAAACAGTTTGTTTCCCGTACTGGTCGTGGCGGTGATCGCAGTGATCGTGTTCATGCTCTTTAAGAAATAGAAGTTTTAATCCTTAAAAAAGAAAAGATTATGGGTTTAGGTAAATTTTTTACAACAGTTTTGACGGGCGGGGCCAACCTGGTTGTAGACAAATTAAATACGGGCACGGCCAGTGGCACTGCGGCTACTACCGGTACCAGCCCTGTCGTCTTAGTTGCAAAGGCAGCAAAGGCAGCAGCGGCACAGGCCGAAAGTGACGCCCAACTGGATGACGCATACGCCAGCCTGGAACAGGCACAGGCGCAACTGGCAAAACAGCAAAGCATCATCCAGCAGTACGAACATCTGGCAGACCAGCAACAAGTGAATGTCCAACAGCCGGTCTCATCCGCACTGCCGGTCTCATCCGGTCAGCCGGCGGAATCCGGTAGCAGCAATAATCTGCTTCCGATCGTGGTGGTGATCGTGGTGATCGCGTTCATACTCTTTAACAGGAAATAGCCATGTTTTCACACCGTAACCCTGCCATATACCGTAAACCGGATTATTTTTTCGATTTCAGTTCCTTTACATCGATACTGGATACTGTCGGGAATGTGGTGAGCAGTGTTGTTTCGAGCACGCAAACCACCAAGCAGATCAAAGCGCAAACCGACGCGCAGCTGGAAGCTGCCAAACTGCAGGCGCAAGCCAACCGCCAGACGATATATTCCGATGCTTCGGATGCTTCGAGTAAAAACAGCAACGCGGCGCTGATTATTGTCGCGGTTATCGTGCTGCTGATCATCACAGGAGTTGTTATATGGGCCGTCATGCGCAAAAAGTAGGGAGGAAAAAGCCGGACTATTTCCTGCCGGTCATAGGATTGATTGCGTCGCTGTTTGGCGCGATGTCCAAGGCCAACGATAAGGAAATTGCCAAAAAGGTGGGCGGAATGAGCGAAGAAGCCGCCAGCAGGCTGTACAGCAACGAAGCTGTTACCAGTGCGCTGCTGGACGAAATGACGCCATTCAAAAGCGGCGGCAAAAGCGGCAATACGTTTTATATCATTTCGGGCGTGGCGCTGGTAGTGATTGTAGTGACAGGGATTATCTTATATAAAAGAAAATGAGCGAATTAAACTCGACCGTCATTAAAGAGATTGCGAAACAGGCGGCAAAACAGACTGGAATGGCAAAACCGGTGGCAGACTCCGGCGCTTCGAGCAAAAACATCGCTTCGGGCAAAAGCATCGTGATACTGATTATTGTCGTGGTTATGGCGCTGGCTGTCCTTGCAGGAATCATCTTATATAAAAGAAAATGAACGAATTGTTAAACTCGCCCATCATTAAGGAGGGCACATTAAAAGTAGAGGTAGAACAGAAGAGCATCATCATGCTGGCCGTTGCCGTGCTGATGACGTCGGTGATCATGATCCTGTTCGGGTTTTTGTTAAAAAACAACTCAAAATGAAGTCACTGACCCCGGATTATTTTAGTTTCGCCGACCTGTTCAATTCCGCAACAGCGCCGCTTAAAGCGCTGTACCTTACAGTTACGGGAAAAACCCCGCCTTCGGCGCCGTCTGTCGCCGGCAGCGATCAGGAATTTGGCCATATCGAGGCATATAAAGGATTGCCCGTATATGCCGGGGGGAGCACGACGGTAAATATCCGTGAAAATTCGACCACTTCAAGTGCGGTCATCGGTAATGTCGCTGCCGGCAGCGTGCTCGGAACGGCAACCGGAAACATATTCCCCGACCTGGAAAGGAATCAGCATGACTGGTATGAGATAACAACCGCGAGCGGCCGGCCGGGCTATGTGCGTTCCGACGTGGCAAGCCTTACCGCTCCGGTAAAATCACCGTCATCCGGCAGCGGTACATCCTCCAAAACAGGCTCTGAAAACAGCGATTACCTGAAAACGGCATTTGACACTGAAAGCGACGGTTTCCCGAAATGGGCCGCTGCTTCCGTCATCGTTTGTTTTGTACTGGTTGGCGTGGCTGTCTATTTTCTTGTAAAGAAGCGTAAAGGCAAAAAATAATCATGCTGTACGAAGAAAAAGTAACCGAAAACCGGGCCGCCTTCCTGTCGGCCGTGGAGAATATCTGCGGGCAGTTGGATATTGAACCCGACTGGCTGATGGCAGTGATGAACTCCGAAAGCGGACTGAACCACCGGGCAGTGAACCCGAACGGCGGCGCAACGGGACTGATACAGTTCATGCCGGCAACCGCGATTTTTTTAGGCGCCACGACAGCCGCGCTCAAAGCGATGAGCAATGTGGAACAGCTGGAATATGTGCGGAAGTATCTTTATCCGTACCGGTATAAAATCAAATCCTATGCTGATCTGTACATGTCTATTTTCTTTCCGGCAGCGCTGGGAAAGACGGAAAGCTGGATCATCAGGGCATCCGGTCTGCCGGCCGAAAAAGTTGCATCCGCCAACAGAATATTCGACCTGGACAGTAACGGGATTCTCACAGTGAGCGAAGTCCGCGAAGCCTTTTTGCGCCGGGTTCCGGAATCTCTGCGGAACCGGTTCCGGAATCAGGTAAAAAAAAAGTAAATCCATTAGTCATTGTTACGATGAGCATGCTGATTTTTAGTGCAATATCCATATTTTATTTTGCAGTAATCCGTAAAAAGTAGAAAATGAGCTGGTTTAGCAAATATACGCCCGATTCGATCCTGTACGGTGCATCGCCCGACATGGTCGATGAACGCGATGCGGTTAATGGCGTGCAGATAACCTATTGCGGTTTCTGCGACGAAGGAACCAAAACCGCCGCCGACAAAAAATGGCGGATCGTCCGCTATGTGGCCACAGCGGGTAACGGCGCCACCGTCACGGAAAGGATGTACGCGGACGGCTCCACGCTGTTCAACTATTCGTGGGATGACCGTGAATCGTATCAATATCAATTCCGCCAGGCATGAAACGTATTTTGTTGTTTATATCGATTGGTTTGCTGTGCCGGATTTCCGGTGCGCAGGATACGGAATACAGGCTGAATCCGCGTACCGGAAAATTCGACATGGTACGGTCTGCCGAATGGGCGGCAAAAGCCGGGAACGCTTCCTTTGACGGCAACCGGCAGATCACGCGCACCGGCATCCCTGACGTGACGCCGGGCGGGGCTACCGTCACCGAGTTCCTGGAGAACTTCTTTTACCCGAAGCGCAACCCCACGGCAACCATCACCACGTCTCCGACGACGCGCGAATATATGGCGGCAGGCCCCGATTTGCCGGTAACACTGAACTATACCGCAGGGCGTCCGGAAACGTGCCCGGATATAACCGGCGTCAACGTGGCCGGTACGGAGCAAATCATCCCGGTAATTCCCGAAGGCGATACCTGTGCAGGCAGTACAAGGAACAAGGAACAACTACTTTTTCCCGGTTAATATAAAGTGAAACATACACAGGGCATTCACCCTTTTTACTCACGTAACTACCTTCAATATAAGTCCTTATGCTTGCCATGATTTTACTTTTCTACATTTTGTCGATTCATATCTATTTTTCTACACCTTAGTCATCCGATCCACACGCATAAAATTCTGTATGTCATTAAAATACAAAACCCGACTCTCCATGAGAATCGGGTAAAGTGGTACCACTCGGAATCGAACCAAGGACACACGGATTTTCAGTCCGTTGCTCTACCTGCTGAGCTATGGTACCCTGTTTTTTGAACGGTGCAAAGGTAAGAGGATTTTTTGAATCCACAAGCATGAAATAAAAAATATTTTTTCGTTCTTACATCAAAAGAACGCCATTCCGCAAATTTTTAACTTAATTATCGGTTTTCAGATGATTCCCTTTGCATGGAACAGCGCTTTTTCATTTGTCGATCACTTTATTTATGGATAAATTTGCGCTTTAGATTTGAAAAGATAAATATGACCGATAAGTTTAGATTTTGTCCTGTTCATCATACAGTTTCCTGCGGGATAACGAAACGGATATACCAATAGGCTGTCATCATGTCCATGCATCACTTTATCCGGGGTCTCGAACAACAGGGAGAACTGTACCGTATCCGGAAATTTGTTGACCCTGTATTGGAAATAGCCGAAATCACAGACCGTTGTTGCAAGCAGCCCGGCGGCGGCAAGGCATTGCTGTTCGAAAATACCGGGACTGCATTTCCGGTGTTGACCAATGCAATGGGTTCCAGTCGGCGGATATGTGCGGCTCTGGGCGTCCGTCAACTGGACGAAGCAGCAACGCTGGTCGAAAAGTTCTTCAAAGACCTTACGTCGCCGCGGGAAGGCTGGCAAAACAAGTTCCGGTTGCTGGCCGAGCTGGGACGTGTAGCCTCGTGGATGCCCAAAACCATAAAAGGCCGGGGCGCATGTCAGGAAATTGTCCGCCATAACCCCGATCTTGGCATCCTGCCCATACTCAAATGCTGGCCTGCCGATGGCGGACGTTTTGTCACGCTGCCGATGGTGCATACCAGAGATCCGCATACGGGCATCAGGAACGTAGGGATGTACCGCATGCAGGCGATCGATGCCGCCACGACCGGGATGCACTGGCACCGACATAAGACAGGCGCCCGGCATTACCGCGAATATAAAGCCCTGGGAAAACGGATGCCGGTCGCCGTGGCTTTGGGCGGCGATCCTGCTTACATTTATTCGGCCACGGCGCCTTTGCCGGACAGCGTGGATGAGTACATCCTGGCGGGGTTCCTGCGGCGGAAAAAGGTGCGGATGGTGCGGTGCATCACGCAGGATATGGAAGTGCCGGAGGATGCGGACATCGTGATCGAAGGCTATGTGGATCCTGCTGAAGACCTGTTTTGGGAAGGCCCTTTCGGCGATCATACCGGGTTTTATTCGTTGGCCGACTGGTATCCGCGGTTTCATGTCACCTGCATCACTCATTGTAAAGACGCCGTTTATCCGGCTACCATTGTCGGCATACCGCCCCAGGAAGATGCATGGCTCGAAAAAGCCAGCGAACGTATTTTCCTGGCGCCCATCAAGCTGGCGATGCTCCCGGAAGTGAAGGACATGAACATGCCTGTGCCGGGCGTGGCACATAACCTCACGCTGGTTCAAATCGATAAAAGCTATCCGGGACAGGGCATGAAGACAATCCACTCGCTATGGGGCGCAGGGCAAATGATGCTGAACAAAATACTGCTGGTGGCGGATTCGCCCGTAGATGATTACCGCAAGCTTGCGCAGCAAACGCTTGCCGGTATTGACTTCCACACCGACCTTGTTTTTGGCAGGGGGCCGCTGGATGTGCTCGATCATTCATCGCCCCGCTGCGCTTTCGGAAGCAAGTTGGGGATCGATGCCACGCGCAGGTATCCCGAAGAAGCCGATTCTCCGGGTGGCCGTACATCCTCTCCAAAAACCGGCAGCCGAAAACCGGAAATCAAAAATCAGAAATATCCGGCAGTGAGCGCGTGGAACCTGGACCTGCTGGAAGAAAACATTCCCATTGCCATACTGGCGGTTCATGATCCCGGCGCCGGGCTGACCGCTGCACTCGGCTCGCAGCTGCTGGCCGACGAAGAACTGAGCCTTGTCAAGGCATTCATTTTGCTGGATGATACCGTAGATATTTACGACCTGAATACTGTTTGCTGGTTAGCTTGCGCGAATATCGATCCGGAGCGCGACATCAGGCTGGCAACAGCTCCGCGCCAGCAAATAGTGGCCGATGCCTGCATGAAATATCCTCAAACCTATGAGTTTCCGCGCGAATGGCCCAACGTGGCAACTGCTTCGGAAGCAACCATTCATGATGTCGATCAAAAATGGCAACAGTTCGGATGGGAAAATTTTGTACCTTCGCCGTCCGTAAAGTTCCTGCAAATGAAAAAGGGAGACGGAGCGGCAGCGTTTTTGCACGTCAATGATCAATATTCAATTCATAAAGCTTGACCGTATCATTTCACACATTAGGATGTAAACTGAATTTTGCGGAAACATCCACTGTTGGCCGGCTGTTTGCCGAAAATGGCTACACCAGGGTCGATTTCGGGCAACCCGCCGATGTGGTCGTCATCAACACGTGTACCGTTACCGGGCAGGCCGACCGCAAATGCAGACAGGCCATCGGCAAGGCGGTTAAAACGTCGCCGGGCGCCGTCGTGGTAGTGATCGGCTGTTTCGCCGAACTGAAAGCGCCGGAAATTGCCGGCATACCGGGTGTCAGCCTGGTACTGGGCAACAGGGACAAATTCAACGTGATCGAACACATCCGCCAGCTGAAAGGCATGGTCGCCGAAGCGCCTTCGTGCGGTTATGATGCTTACCGGCAGTTTTTTCCCTCTTATTCGCTCTTCGACCGCACGCGCTCGTTCCTGAAAGTACAGGACGGATGCGATTATCGCTGCACCTACTGCACGATTCCCAAAGCGCGCGGACAAAGCCGCAATGCCCCTGTTAACATGATCGTGAAACAGGCCGAAGCAGTGGCCGGACAGGGAATCAGGGAAATCGTGCTGACGGGCGTCAACATTGGCGATTTCGGACGTACCACAGGCGAAACCTTCCTGCAGCTTCTTCTCGCGCTGGATGCCGTCGAGCCGATCGAGCGCATCCGCATCGGCTCGGTAGAACCGAACCTGATCACCGAAGAAATAATTGCCTTGATGGCCGGTTCGCAAAAGCTGGCGCCGCACTTCCACATCCCCTTGCAATCGGGGTGCAACAAGATACTGGGCCTGATGGCGAGGCGTTACCGGCGCGAATTATTTGCCGAAAAAATCGGTCTGATCCGTCGATATATTCCCCGCGCCGCCATTGGTATTGATGTGATTGCAGGCTTCCCGGGCGAAACCGGTGAGGATTTTGAAGATACCCGGACTTTTATCGAAAACCTTGATCTTGCCTACCTCCATGTATTTCCCTATTCCGAACGCCCCGAAACCAAAGCCGTTGAACTTCCCGGAAAGGTAAAACCCGCGGATGCCGAACATCGCAGCAAAAAACTGTTGGAGTTATCGGCAACCAAACGGCGACAGTTCTACCAGCAACACACGGGGAGACGCCTTGGAGTGATTTTCGAGCAGAAGGCAAAGGACGGTATGATGACCGGTTTTACAGACAGCTACATCAGGGTGGAAGCGCCCTGTAATGCTTCCCTGATCGGAAGGTGCATTCCCGTAGCGTTGACCGGTATCGCCAAATCGGGAAACATGACCGGAATTGTCGTAGAATAAGCTATGGTCGCGTCAGCGGTATCATGCCGGTTTGACTCTGACAGGCCCCCACAGGGTCTTTTGAACTTTGACAGGACACAACGACAGAAGAATTTTTACCTTTAGGAAAAAAATATTTTCAGATTGATATTAAGAAAATTAAAAAAATATAAAATATTAATTTCAGTATTTATGATGCGTATTTTAATTGTTGACGACGAAGCCAAAATCCGTAAAGTGATGGCTTTACTGCTGAAAGACGAAGGATATGAAGTGCTGGCGGTGGAAGGCGGGAGAGCGGCCGTACGCGAAGCGGAGCGGTTCAGTCCCGACGTCATTCTGCTCGACCAGCAGATGCCGGACATGACCGGTATGGAGGCTTTGCAGCAGATCAGGGCCAGGCGTCCCGGGCAGGTAGTGATCATCGTTACCGCGCACGGGTCGATATCGCTGGCCGTGAATGCCATCAGGGAAGGCGCCTACGACTTTATCGAGAAGCCGTTCGATAACGACCAGCTGCTGCTGACCGTGCAGCGCGCCATCGAGTATCACAAGCTGTCGGGCGAGCTGAGTCAGCTGAAAAACCGTATCCGCGAGAATTATTCCTTCGGACAGATTGTGGGTAACAGCGCCAGGCTCCGGCAGGTGCTGGCGCAGGTTCGCAAGGTGGCCGCCACCTCGGCTACGGTACTGATCACCGGCGAGAGCGGCGTGGGTAAGGAACTGGTAGCGCACGCCGTACATAATTTCAGTCCGCGCGCCGGGAAAGCGATGATTGCCGTTAATTGCGGCGCCATGCCCCTGACGCTCATTGAGAGCGAGCTGTTCGGCCACGAGAAGGGCGCTTTTACCGATGCCCGCGAGATGCGCCGGGGATCGTTCGAGCAGGCCGACGGCGGAACGCTTTTCCTGGACGAAATCGGCGAATTGCCCTTAGATGCACAGGTGAAGCTCCTGCGCGTGCTCGAAAGCCGGACGGTTAACCGGGTGGGCGGCAAGAAGCCCGTACCGGTGGATGTCCGTATCATTGCCGCCACCAACCGCAACCTCGAGGAAAAGGTACGCCGGGGAACATTCCGTCTCGATCTGCTCTATCGCCTGAATATCTTCACGGTACAGGTGCCCTCATTACGCGAACGCTGCGACGACATTCCGCAGCTGACCGATTATTTCATCGCTAAATACAACAAAGTGCTGGGATTGAACATCAGAGGCGTTACCCGTGAAGCCATCGACAGGCTGGGGCGGTACCATTGGCCGGGCAACATCCGCGACCTGGAAAATGCCGTGCAGAGCGCCATGATCCTCGCTCAGGGCGGCGTGATCGGCGTCGACCACCTGCCGATGCGCATCAAGGGCTACCCGCTGTCCATCGAGTCGGCGCTGATGACCGAAAACGAGACCGGAAAAATCAGGGATGCCAACGCCCGGGTAGAAAAGAGCCTGATCGAGGAAACGCTCATGCGATACGATTACAACCGGACTCTGGCTGCCGAAGCATTGAATGTCAGCCGGAAGACACTTTTCAATAAAATGAAGAAATACGGATTATAAAAACCTTGAAGCGCCCCGCAGGGGAAAACACCGCTGTCAGACTGTTTTTATAACGGATCATAGTTATACCATGCGCGGGCTAAAATTGTGATATGGAAATGTAGCCGAACAGGTAGAATGTCCGTTATTTTGTAGAGACGTGGCATGCCACGTCTCTACAACAAAAATCATCGCACAAAATTACGCCGTGCGCAGTATAATTCAAAATTTTCTTACGGGACAATGGCGACCATGATTTCCGACCACGGGCCTTTCACGCCTCTTGTATTTTCCCATCGCGCCGCGAAGGAGAGCATTTTTCCGCGCTCTTTACCGGAAAAAGACAGGCGGGCGGGCGTGCGGGTGAAAAACATGGAGTCGGTAAGCTGTACCCAGTCGGTAGCAGGCTCGTCGCGTATCGCCATTTTCAGTTCAAAGCCGTGTACTCCGGCCGGTTTCGCCCTGCGTCCGCTTTCGGAATCCACCACGTGTATTTCGATAACGCCGGGCGACGGCAGTTTCACGGTCGTCACGGGAAAGGTTGCCGGGACGGGCGCCGGCGTCGGCTTGGGGTCGTGCACCGGCAAACCCATGTGCAGGCGTTCCTCGTCGGTGATGAGCGAATTGTACTCCAGAAACTCTTTCACGTATTTCCGCGTTGCCGTTTTGAGGGTGTCGCGCGTTTCATTTTTCTCCAGCGTGTCGGCAACGCCGCTGTTGGGATCCTGCGCCTTTGCCAGCGCTTCTTCGTACGCCGTAATCATCGGCGGATCAATATGCACCCAGCTGGTGGGATTCAGATTCCACTTTACTGCAAATGCCACTACATTGGCGAAAAGATTTTTCACCCAGGTTAAAAACTTCCCGTCATTTTGCGGGATATAATCAGTACTCATTTTTTTTAAAATTTAAATGGATAGAACTTGATGAATGATTGATGAATGATTGATAAATTGGTTTTATTTGTTTTTTCAATGCGATGCAGTCCGGTGTTTCGGGGCTAAGGCCAGAATGATTCAGGCTAAAGCCAAAATGGTTTAGGCTAAAGGCAATAACCTTTGATACCCTGAGGCAGTAAAATTTCCTGACTTTATCACTTTTCTTTCGTTGTTTTTTCAATGAGAAAAAGAAAACGGCGAAGCGGTAAACTTCGCCGTTTTTTTTACGATCGTGTTTCCGGGCGCTTTACGGAATTACTTCAACCCATTTTCCTTCGGAATTGGCCGTAATGGAGACATCGTACATCGCTTCGCACGAGAATGCCGGCAGGTAGAACCGTCCGCGGTAGGCAGCCGAGAGCTGTACCGTGAACGTTTTGCGCGAACCCGGACTGAGGCTGAAATACGTATAGACCCGGTCGTCGCGGATGTCGATATAATCGTAGCTCGACTGTCCCGAAGCGGCGCTGCCGTCGTTCAGGCGGGTATTGACGATTTCCCAGCCCGACGGGAAGATTTCGCTCAGGATCATGTTGGTGTAGGTACCCATGTTGCCGGGATTGTACACCGTCATCACCAGTCTAAAATCGGTGCCCTGAGACAACCGGTCGATGCTGATCTCACTGCCGCTTTCGTTCACGAACTTAGTGGTAATTTCCAGGTCGTGAGCGTTTGCCTTTTCGTTGCCCGGCGCAGGGATACCCGATGCCGTGACGCGAACATACAGTGGCACTTCACTCCTGTTCCTGAAATTCACTTTTTCCGCGCCGGTCTTGCCTGCCACGTTCAGGTCGGCCTGCCAGACAGGCATCTTGCTGTTTACGTTCTGCGAACGGCCTGCGTCGGTGTATTCTATGTTGATTTCCTTGCTGCCTTTTTCGCCTGCGGCATATTTTGCGACCGATAACAGGCAGTATGCGGTGGTTTGGGTACTCATCCATTTGTTGGCATTCAAGGCTTCCGACACTGTTTTGACAATCGGAAACGCCTTGGTGCGCTCGCCCAGCAAGGTGATGGTTTCGAGTACCATAGCCTGGTCGCGTTCCGAAGTCCCAAAGGTCTCGTTGAAATGGTAGGCGTTCGGATCGGACGATTTAGCGTATGAATCGGATGCGTTCAGGTTTGTCGTGAGGGATTTGGCTGTCTCCGTCTTTCCGGCCAGCGCATAAGCAGCGGCCAGACGCCATTTTGCCGCGTTCGACAGTTTCTCATATTCCTTGAGGCGGTTCATGGCGCTCAAGTCGGACTGTTTGGCCAAAGCCAGTGTATAGAGGCGGTATGCCTGGTCGAAGTCGCCGCCCTCATTGCTGCGCCAGTTCCTGGCTCGGTCGGTCTGGTAACGCAACCATGCCTGCTTCATGCCTGCCGGCAGTGCATAACCTTTGCTTTCGGCTTCGAGCATGAAATGTCCGCCGTAGCTCGAACCCCAGCTATTTGGCGTGTGATCGCCGGGCCAGTAGCCAAATCCGCCCTGCGGCGTGATGAACAGGCGCAACCGGTTGAGTGCGGCCTTGATGTTCGTCTCGATATTCTGCCTGCTTGCGGCGTTCATATCCATCACATTGTCGAGGAACAGTTGCGGGAATGCCGATGAGGTGGTCTGTTCGATACATCCGTGCGGATAATTGATCAGGTAATGCAGGCGGCGTCCCAGGTTGATGGGCGGGAGATACGATGCCTCGATCGTGGCTTTGTTCGTCCCGGTCATTCCCGGAAGGGTATACTCGCCCGTCCAGTTTTTGCCGGCTTCTACAAGCGCTTCCGCGAAAGTGTATACCGTCGGGTTCGGGTTGCGGACGTCGATCTCGATGGTATGTTCGGCCTTTTCGCCGTTGCCGGAAACCATTGCGGTCAGTTTGCCGGCGCCGGTGTAGTCTTTCACTTTCAGCTTGAAATATACGGTCTTGTCTCCCGTAGCGCTAAAGGCGACGCTTTGCCTGCTTTCGCCGTCGAGTTTGAAGATATCGCTGACCCTGATTTCCACGTTCACCTGTTTGATCTTGTCTTCCATGGCAAACACCGTGACGGGAACCCAGACGTCTTCGCCCGGGCCGACTGTGCGCGGCAGGGTAGCCAGCGTCATCAGCGGCTTGCGTACCGGCACGGTCCTGTCGGATGCACCGAACCCGTGTCCGTTGGTAGCGACCACCATGGTACGTACCGAACCGATGTAAGGCGGCAGGGTGATTTTGTGTTCGTTCGATTTACCTTTTTCGACGGTGAATGGCCCGATGTATTTCACTACGGGACGGAACCGCTGCGCTTTCTGCGCCGATTCGCTGTCTGCGGCTTCGTCGTCGCCGCCAATGGCGAACAGTTGCTCGATTTTTCCGCCATAAGCGCCGATTACATAATCATAAAGATCCCAGGTCTTGATACCGAGGGCTTCGCGGGCATAGAAATGATCCCACGGAGCGGGCGTCTTGAAGCGCGTGAGGTCGAGCAGCCCGTCGTCCACCATCGCCAGCGTGTAGCTCATCGGCTGACCGTTCTTTTCGCTCACCTTTACCTTGAAGGGTTCTTCGGGCCGCAGTTCGTCGGGCATGTCGATTACCGGCGAGAGGCGCGTCTGCGGATCTTCCACCATCAGCGGGACAACGCCGAAGAGGCGTATCGGCGCATCGTTCTCGGTCTGTGCGTGCGGCTGTATCAGCGAGACGCTCACATATACGTTGGGCACCATATCGGCCGTAGCGGGAATGACTGCTTTTCCGTCGGCGCTTTTGCAATCCACCCAGAACGAGCGTTTGACGTCCGATCCGGCTTCAACAGTCACCAGAGCCTTTGCGCCCGGCGAAGCGGGGAAGGTGATCACCGCGTCTTCGCCTATATGATAGGAAGGTTTGCCGGTAGCGAGCTGCAGCATGGTGGCGCCGCTGTTGCCTTCTTCGCCGTCGTCGCCCCACCAGTAGGGATAGCTGGCATATACCGGCACGGCAGTGACGTGGCCGCTTTCCGGATCGGTCATCTTTACCACGTAATAGCCGTTGTCCGTCCATTTGTGATTGAAAGTTCCTTTCCCGTTTTGGGTATTGATTTCGGCCGTGTACACAGGCGTTTCGAAACGACTGTCGGAATAGTCGGCGCGTCCGCGCATCGAATACCACCACCAGCTCCATCCTACCTTGTATATTTTCACTTCTATACCACGGCGGCTTACCGGTTTCCCGTTTTCATCCACGGTCACCACGTCGAATGTTGCATCCCCGTTCAGTTCCAGGCGGTTGTAATAGCCGTCGCCTTTGGGCGGCTTGATGCCGATGTACGATTGGTAAGGCGAAAAGGTGGTAACGAACTCGTCGATACTGAAATCTCCGCCTTCTTCAAACACGCGCGTAGAGAGGAACACACGGAGCATCCCCGGGCTATCCTCCACATCAATATTCTTGTGCAGCGACATTTCGCCGTTGTCGTTGAGTTTGCCTTCCGCCAGCTTTTTTTCTTCCGCATGGAAGGATTTGGAAGGATCGTCAAAACTGTATCCCGCGTAATCCTTGAAAAACGTTCTCATCTGCGTGATGCGCGCATTGATGCGGACGTCCAGGTTGCGGGCGACAGCGCCGTGCAGCCAGTGTACCGCCAGTTTGCCCGACAGTCCGCTTCTGCTCAGAAGCGGAACCTGGTCGAGCTTCAGGTCGATTTTCAAGCGGTTGGGCTTCACGGTTTCTATTTTCAGGGTTTTGCTGAATGTTTGTCCGCCCACTTCCACGTATGCCGTCCATGCGCCTGTGAGTCCTTCGCTTCCGGTTGGAACGGTGAAGCGGTACAGCCCGTTGCTGCCGGTTGTTTTCACCTGCTTGTTGGCCACCTGGTTATTCGGATCGTGCAGCGAGAAGTTGACCGGGTGGTTCGGCGGCAATGTCCGGTTTTTGTCTTCGAGCATAAAGGCCAGGAAAATGGTATCGCCGGGACGCCAAACGCCGCGTTCGCCGTAGATGAAACCCTTGATGCCGCTCTGAACCGAAGTTCCCGACACATCGAAATTACTCAGCGAAAGCACATTGTAATCCGTCCGCAAATATGCTTTCTGCTTGCCTTGTTGTGCAATGATTACCGATGACGATTCGGAACAGTTCATCACCGCGAGGCCATCGTTGTCGGTCGTAGCCCGACCGACGGGCTGGTTCACCGAATTGTAGGCCGTTAGCTGCACGCCCGGCATCGGTTCGGCGCTGATCAGGTTCGAGGCCATCACGTACAACTCGTAGTTGTCGCCCGTTTTGACGGTCAGTCCAATGTCCGACGCCAGCACGTTGCGCATGCGGTTGTTGCGTTCACGGTAATATGCATAGTAATCATAATCGTCATCACCGCTACTGCCGCTGCCGATCTTGCCGTGTCCTTCGAGAATTACCCTGTAGATGGCGCCCGGCTCGGGTTCGATCAGTCTGGCCAGATCGAGCGAGAAGGTGTTCCAGGTAGTCAGGTTCACTGCCTTCTTTTCGGCCAGGTTGATGCGTGTGCTGATGATTTGCTTGCCCACGCGGTACATCTCGTCCGCCTCGTCCAATCTGTTAATTTGCAGGAATTGAAGAATATTGCTTTCGTAAATACGGTAAATCTGCACATCCACCGACTGATAGTTCACGGCCTGGAATGTAACATGTAATCCCTTGGAATTGGGCAGGATCACGCCTTTACCGACGAACTTCACCGACGGTTTCAGCTGCTCGAACGATACTTCGCGGACGGTGGTTTCGTCCAGTTTCTTACCGGTAGTGGTTTTCAGTCCTTTCTCAATGGTGAGTTCATAAGTGCCCACCTGCCGCGTCACGGGGTATATCCGCACGATGTTCAATTCCACGGCAAATTTCAGGTTGACGTTGTTCGAGAACGAGAAGAAGTTGACCAGTCGCTGCTTTTCGTCGATCGGTTCCGTAAACGTGCATTGTACGTACTGTTCGGGCGAGTTGACCACCTGCACGTCAATCAGTCCGAATTCATTTTCGGCAGGCACGGTGACCGTTTCCTCGTAATTGAATTTATAGCCGATGATGTTCCCGTCCCACAGGAATTTGATGTCATAACGGCTCGGTCCGGTTTTGATGCTGTCGATGCGGAAAAAGTGCCTGTTTTCGGCATAGTCATGTTCCCATTTCACCGCTAAGCTACCCTGGCCGGGCTTCACGGCTAACAGTTTCTTCACCTTTTCGGCCGGTATAAAGTCCGAAGCGCTAACCGTACCCGTGAGATAATACATGTTGGCCGTGGTTCTGTTGTAGAGCGACAAGCCGTCCAACTGGTAATAAAAGGTGGGTATGATGGTATTGATGGTGAAAGTGAAGCTCTTGGACGCATCTCCCACATCGGTAAGTTTCGAAATCTGGAATTTCACCCTGTATTCGTGTCCCGGCTCGAAAGGCTGATCGGGTGTGAATTCGATGGTGGTACTGTTCACCCACACCGCTTTCCCCGACACGGACGGCGAGAATTTGAGAACGCCGTCGGCTACGGGATCGCCCGGTTGAGGAGTTTCCTTCATGGCATCGTCTGTTAATGCGATACGCACCGGCGACAGGATGGAAATAATCCCCGAGGTGTAGGCCACTACCAGCGGATGCTCCGTGTCGGCCCCGGCTTTGGGTTTACAACCGGAAAAACTTGCAGCTACCGTCATGCAAGCCAGCAAGGATACCAGACTAAATTTAATTTTTGACATACTTATAATGATTGAAATTGAAATCTTACAAATGAACACACGAAATTACGGAATTTTTCCGATATGGCACACACATATATAAATAATACCCCACAACAGCGTTGCAGGGTATTGACTTATCTTGAAAATGAAGATCGCGTTCTGTGTTTTGCGCTGTTTTCAATCCTTTATGATGGCATCATCTTGAGGAAAGCCACTTCTTCGGGAGAGAGGAAACGCCATTTTCCACGTTTCAGTCCCTTACGGGTTAACCCTGCGAAATACACGCGATCAAGCTTTATGACCTTGTATCCTACCGATTCGAATATGCGGCGTACAATACGGTTCTTACCGGAGTGTATCTCGACGCCTATCTGCGTTTTGTTTTCAAAATCGGTGTATGCAATAGAATCGAACGCAATGGGGCCGTCTTCGAGTTCGATGCCTTGCGCCAGTTTGTCCAAATCCTCTTCGATAAGGGGTTTATCCAATGTTACCTGATATACTTTACGCATGCGGTTGGACGGATGCGTCAGCTTGAGTGACAGGTCGCCGTCGTTGGTGAACAGCAATACGCCGGTGGTCATTTTGTCCAGACGGCCTACCGGATAGATGCGTTCCTTGCAAGCGCTCCGCACCAGATCCATCACTATTTTCTTTCCCTGGGGCTCGTCTACCGATGTAACAAAACCTTTGGGCTTGTTCAGCAGGAGGTAGATTTTGCGTTGGTTGCTCAATGCTTTGTCTTTGTAGCAAACTTCGTCGTCGGGATTTACTTTTACACCCATTTCGGTTATTAGTTTTCCGTTCACCTTGATCAAGCCTTCCTTGATATGTTCGTCGGCTTCGCGACGCGAGCATAAACCGGTGTTGGCAATAAACCGGTTCAAGCGGACGGGCTTGTCGAACACAACATCCGGGTAGAGGGGAGCAACCGGCTTTAGTTTTTTCTTGGGGGGTAGCGGCGGAGGCGGCGGTTTTTGCGGTCCTTTTCTTTTTAACACGACCTTTTGATAAGGCTTATGTATTGGCGCGCCACCAGTCGTTTCCTTGACAATGCGCTTACGTTTTTTCTTTCCGGGAACCGAATCTACAGCGCTGTTCAAATCAATGTAGCCGGAATCGTAACCGGAATTATCTTCCCGGTCATTATTGTAATTCGGGTCTTCCATACGATTCCCGTAATTGTCGGCGTTATTGTCTCCACGGCTTCCTGCTGCGTTATAACTGTTGGTATACGGCCTACGCGAGCTGTTGTTTCCATCACGGATTTCCCGACGCTCATTTCCATACTTTTCCGAACGTGAAGGAGCGCCCGTTCTGGCTACTCGCTTCCAATCGTTTCTGCTATCCATAAATTGTTATCTACTGATAATTAAATGATTAAATTAAAATAAAGTGTTAAAATTGCGTACAAAAGTACACAAAAATTTAGAATTCAATACGATCGTTATCTTTTTATAAAAAAGAATAAAAATTATTATAAAATTAAGTTAATGCGATATATTACAGTTAATGAGCAATTGTAATAATCATTTTTTACTTAGCCTCGTACACTCCTGTACAAAAGTCATACCAAAACTGTTTGATCCCTCAAAAAAAGATACACGACTGCCAATTTTTCAGTCAAGATGCGATTATTTTTCAATTATTTGGAGATATGGTTGATATCGCTAATGTTATTCAGGAGCGCATACACTGCCAATCCCGACAGGGAGCGAATCCCTGTTTTTTCGATGATGTTTTTGCGGTGCGCAATCGCCGTATGGGGGCTGATCACCAGTCGGTCGGCTACTTCCTTGTTGGAGTAGCCTTGCAGCAGCAGCCTCAGTACATCTTTCTCGCGAGCCGTCAGACTTTGGGTTTTGGCGGTATCGTGGTTATATTTTTGCAGGTGGCGCAGTTTGTTGATAATGGCTTCATCCGGATCGGTAATATAGATGGTCTCGTCGAACAGGCCAAGGGTTTCGCGGTCGCAATACCGGTAGATGATACCGACAACGATCGGTTTGTGCGCGGATTCTCTGATCTTCAGTTTCCTGATATCGTTTTTACGCCAAAGTTCCGGACTGACGATGATCAGGTCGGGATCCGTATCTTTGAACGCAAACCTCCATTCGTCCAGGCTTTCCAGACTCCCGATACGCTGACAGATGTTCCCTTCGCGCAATATGGCGGCTATTCCTTCCCGGATGATGCGTGACCTGTCAATAACAGCTATAAGTTTGAACATGTGTATGGTCATTGTCGATTATTTCGGGTTCCTGGCGTGCCGCTCCTTCTTTTCCACCTTTTTCACCGATGGCGCCAACACCTGGTCTTCGAGCTTGGTATGGCAGGAAAGTTGCTGGTCGAACTCAAACAGGTAATGAAGGATTTGTGCCCGGTACGCGGATTCTATCTTTTCGGGCATGTATTTGATCAGTATGTTTTTCAAATCCAGCAATTTTTGTTCGATATCCGTATGGTTCTTTTCGAACTCGTTGATGGCAAACCCGCCCGTCGGGCGATTTTCGAGGACAGCCCCGATATAAGGGAATACGGTGCTGTCTTCGTATTCGAAATGATCGTAAACTTCCTTGATGTAACCGTCGAAAAAAGAGATCAGCATCTGACCGTATTTTTCAGGTATTTCGCCGGCAAAGGCAGCGATCAGTTTTTTCAATTCGGGAATTTGCTTCTTTTTGAATCCGTTGTGCGAATTTTTCAGGAAGGCAAGCAAGTCGCCCAGCGCCTCTTTCCTGATTGTTTTTCCCGGCGACAAACAGTCGCAATAGGTATGGACGACCACCATGAAGGCATCGCAATTGATCCGGTAACGATCCGCCACCTCCCGGATGCTCTGTTCGCCGAATCCCAGCCTGATGTTCAACTGTTCCAGGGCGTCAAGCAATCCCGGAAAGTCGAGAATCAACTCTGCCAGCCGGGTGTCGGGGCCAATGATTATTTCTATTTTATACATACGATTTGGTTTTATGCTTTATTTTGATCCGTTCAAGCCACTGCATTACCACCTGTGCGCGTCGGCTTCCATCCACCGGCCCTGTACGCGCAGGGTCTGTTCGATCACATCGCGGACGCAACCCTTACAGGCGCCTCTGGGCGAGATATAATCCGCTATTTCCTTGATTTCGACAGACGCATCGGCAGGGCAGGCGGCAATACCCGAAGCGCGCATCACTTCGATGTCGGGAATGTCGTCGCCCATATACAAAACCCGGTCGAGACGCAACGCATAACGCGCTGCAAAATCGTTCAGGTCGTGTATCTTGTCGGATGAGCGCAGGTACACATCGTCTACGCCCAAGGCATTGAAGCGGACGCGGATGGATTCCGTATTGCCGCCGGTAATGATGGCCACAGGATAGCCTTTCCGGCGGGCATATTGTACGGCGTAACCGTCCTTTACATTCATGGTGCGCATCAACTCGCCCGACGGGTGCAGCATCAGCATGTCGGAGAATACGCCGTCCACATCGAAGGCAAAGGCTTTTACACGATTGAGTTTTTCTTGAAAGGTCATCATCAAAAGAATGAAGGATGAAGAATGGAGAATTGCTCCGTCCGGAACGGATCACTCGCCAGTCTTCATTTTTGATACCGCATCATTGGTTTTCCGGCTGCTTCGGCAGCGTTGGCAACCGGTATCAGCGTAAAGCCCCAGCTGTATTCCCGGTTGGCCGGGATGGTAGCCTCCCTGACGGGACGCGAACCCCAGCTGTCATACCCGGCAACGCCCTGCTGCTTCATATCCACGCATACTTCCACAAAGCTGCGGGGCGTAATGTCTATCGCATGGGTTTGCTTCGGCAGGCGGTTGCGCGCCTGATCGTAATCCTTATGAGCGACTTCTTCGGGCGTGAAGTTGTTCCACTGGTAATCGGCCTGCGATTCCTCGCCGTCGAAATCCTCGACGGAGTTGCGCAGCGCATTGAACCCGACGGTTTCGTCGGCCTGTATCATCAGTCCCTTTCCGTTTTTGGCCGTGAGCGACAACCAGCGCGTATCGGTATGGTGGCCGTTTTCCTGCGGGCGCACGTACGGATAATACATGCCCCAGGCCGTGTTCCGGTACAATCCCACGAGCGTTCCCCTGTAGCGGTCGCTATAATTTTCTTCGGGGCCGCGGCCGAGGTATTGCACCTGATCCATGACAGCCGGCAAGCGGAAACGGACGCCGATGCGCGGCACTTCGAGCTCCGAGGCCTTACGGCGGTCTTCCACGGCTTGCGGCGATGCGGTTGCCAGGGCTTCGGCTTCGGAAACGCCGGTTTGGGTTTCTTCGGCGACAGCCGGGGTAAAACGCGCCGAAACATGTACTGCGCCCGAAGGATAGATCAGGTAGCGAACAACGTAGAGATTGCCCGCCTTGAGGAGATAACTTGCGGAAATACGGATGTTTTTGCCCTCGTCGGCGATCTTGCTGTCCACCACGTTGAAATCCCTGCTCGACTGTTTCCAAACCTGCAGGCGCATGGGCATCCGGTTGCCGTAGTCGTTGTCGGTAGGGGCGCGCCAGAAATTGGGCTGTACGCCGAATCCGTCAGGGAAATATTCCACGCCGTCCACTTTGTAGGCGGTTACCATCCCCGATTTCCTGTTGAATACGAAATTGACTTTCGACGAAACGGCTCGTAAGGTATGCTCGTCCTGTACTATTTTCAACGGCGCGCCTTTCGCCTCATATTCCTTCGCCGGCGCGGTCAACGAGAGTTCGAACTGGTCGTAAGCGATGATATGCCCCGCAGGGATCAACGGCTCGGCGGTTTTAGCAACCACTTCGAAATTCACATCATAGAAGGAACCGGGAACCGCCGGCAACGACGCCACCGGCACATTCACGGTCTGCGACTGCTGCGGGGCGAGGTTGAGCGCGGGCAGTACGGCTTCCGTTACGGTCTTGCCGTTACGGACGATCTGATACCTGATGGTATATTTGTCCAGATTGGTGAAATAAAAGCGGTTGGTGATTTTGAAATCGCCTTTGGCCGGATCTACGGCTTCGAAACCGATATTCTGGTGCGTGTATTTCACTTCGGCCATGGCCGGATGCGGCTTTTGATCCGGGCCGATCAGTCCGTCGGCGACAAAGTTCCCGTCCGACGGCATATCCTTGCCGAAATCGCCGCCATACGCCCAAAATGACTGGCCTTTTTCGTTTTTGGCCAGCAGCGCATGGTCTATCCATTCCCAAATGTAACCGCCCTGCAACTGGGGATATTTGTAGATCGCCTGCCATTGTCCGTAGAGGTCGCCGGTAGAGTTGCCCATCGCATGTGCATATTCCGAAGGTACTACGGGACGGTCGGCTCCCCTGGCTCCGATCTCTTCGAGCCATGCCGCCGAAGGATATTGCGGCACATACATGTCGGTATTCCATTCCCACAAGGCCCGTTCGTAATTCACCGGACGCGCCGTCAGGTTTTTGTCCCTGTCTTTCAGCCAAAGGTAAGCCCGGTAGAAATTGTAGCCGTTACCGGCTTCGTTTCCCATCGACCAGATGGTAACGCAGGGATAATTCTTGTTGCGTTCGAACATGTTTTCGATACGGTACATGTGATGATCCAGCCAGTCGGGATTGTTGCCCAAAGTGCCGCCTTTGCGCAGGTTGTAGTACATGCCGTGCGATTCGATATTCGCTTCGTCGTACACGTAAATCCCGTACTCGTCGCAAAGCTCGTAGAACTTGCGGTCCTGCGGATAATGGCTCAACCGGACGGTATTGATGTTGTTGCGTTTCATCAATTCGAAGTTGCGCGCCATCTGTTCGCGCGTCACATAATGGCCGCTATACTGGCTTGTTTCGTGGATGTTGACGCCTTTGAGCTTGATCGGCTGACCGTTGACGTAAAACAAAGGCAATTTGCGGCCATCCTTTTCGTATTCGCTTTCTTTGATTTCGATGCGACGGAATCCCACATGGAACGGAACGGCTTCGATCAGTTTCCCGTCCTTGGTAACCGTCATCAGCAGGCGGTGCAGGTTCGGCTGTTCCGATGTCCAGGTCGGCGCGTCTTTCAGGGTCGCTTCAAAGCTCGCGGTTTGTTCGCCGCCGGGGTTCACCGTCAGGTTTTGCGATGCCGACGCCACCGTTTTTCCCTGCGGGTCGAGCAGGCCGTAAGCCACCGTCACAGCCGAAGCCGCGCCGGACAGGTTTTTTACATCTATCGCTACTTTAAAGATCCCATTCTTATATGTGTCGTCCAGCGTCGATACCACCCGGAAATCGCGGATCGATGTTTTGGGTTGCGACCACAGGAATACATCGCGTTCGATACCGCTGATGCGGAAAAAGTCCTGACATTCGAGGTACGAGCCGGTCGACCAGCGATACACCTTCAAGGTAAGGACATTTTTACCGGGTTTTACATATCGGTTGACGAGGTATTCCGCCGGATTCTTCGAATCGGTGCTGTAGCCCGCTTCCTGCCCGTTGATGTACACGTAGGCGCCTGATTTGACGCCGGCAATGTGGAGGAAGATATTGCGATCCATCCAGTCGTCCGGTATTTCGATATCCCTGCGGTACACGCCCACCGGGGTTTCCTCGGGCAACAGGGGCGGGGTTGGGTTGCGCGGCTTGAACTCGTAGCCGTGGTTGGTGTAGATGGCTGTGCCGAAGCCCTGCAATTCCCAATTGCCCGGCACGTTGATGTCTTTCCAGTCGACGTTGATATCCGGATCGGTAATACCGGCGGGTAGTTTGGCGTAAGCGTCTACAAAATAGAACTTCCATGCGCCGTTGAGCAGCCGGTAATACTTGCTGTTTTCGTACTTCATGCTCAGGGCGTCCTCCCTGTTGTCATAGGTCATGAAGGTCGTACGCGGTTTTTCGGTATTCACGCGCACCACATTTATGTCCTGCCAGTACGGCATTTGGGCATTCGTTTCTGTTACTGTGATGCCGGCCAGAAGAAGGCCGCAAGCGATTCGATAATTCATGTTGATTTGATTTGATTTGATGAATTGAGGGCGGCAAAGATAGTTTTTACAAAATTAAAAAGTACTGATTTTTGGGTTAATTCATTTTTTGAGGCGCGATGAAAGATTTTGCTTTTACCCTTTTAAACTTATTTTTTTGCCTCTTTCATCCACTTATATTTTCAAATCTGAAAAATATGAACTATACTTGTTGCCTGATTTTATGGTCTGTTTATGGTGGATAATAGCATAAACCCCATAAAAATACATTGTTTATATGTGTATGTACAAGTCTATTATAGATTTTCTCGAGATCGGAAAAGATAAAACAGTTCACTGGTTTGTCCGTTGCCAGGATGTTTTTTTAGGGATATTTTTGGTTGCAGGCGGCGTGCTGATGTTATGTTTCGGCATCGTTTTATCGTTAACAGGATATCTTCACAGCGGCATTGTATTGAGTATCTCGGGGTCGATCGCTGTTACATTATATATCCTTGCCCGTAAACAGGGAAAATACGTATCCTGTTTACGTTGGATAATCTGTATCGTACTGGTATTAACTATACTGTGGATATTATTTACCGACAGCAGCCTGTTAGCGGGAGGGCTCCTTTGTGTTATGTTCCCGTTGGTAGCATGTATGCTTTTCCATGCCGTACGCGGCAGTATTTTTTCAATCATCATGCTGGCGGTATATTTGGGATACGGGCTATTGCTTCAGGTTTCGCCGTATTCATTAGTAGCGTGTTTCCTTGCCGGGATTGTCATGCTGGTTGTTGTATGCGGATTTCTCACCATCAACGAAGAATTGGTAAGCGCCAGCGACCATCAAATTTCCGACATTCGGAAAGAAGCCGAAATCAAAAACGAATTTATATCGCAACTGTCTCACCAGATCCGTACACCATTAAATAATATTGTGGTTATCGGGAACCTGCTGAACGAAACGCAACTCAACCAGCGCCAGAAGGACTGGATGGAAACCATACTCGCATCGGCCAACAACCTGGTCAACGTAGTGAACATCATTGCATCCAAGGTCACGTCGACGGGAATTGTCGATACCAGGCCGGCCAATATCGCCTTTAACCTGCAAGCGGTACTGAACAACACCATACAACTTTTTGTGGGGCAGAGCAATGGCTACAACATCGGTTTGAAACCGAACATGGAGACGCCCTACATTCTCGAAGGCGATCCGATACAAATCAAGCAGATTTTCCTGACCCTGATAGACGCCATCATCAAAAACAAGAAAGTCGAAAAAATCAATATTATCATTTCGTATCGCGTGAGGCAGGAAACAGAACGGGTATTTGACGTCGTTTTCGAAATACGGGTGAGCGACCATCTTGATTTCGACTTGGAAAGCGACAGGGAAAATACGGAAATGCTCAATTATTCGATATCGTCGAAACTGATCGCCATGTCGGGCAATAAGCTGACCGTAGCTTACGATCAAAACTTCACGACATTCAATTTCACGCTTTCGTTCAAAAAAGCGAAGGCCGAACCGAAAGTAAATGTAGCCAGGGCTTCCGAGATTGTTGAAATCGAAGATGTTGCACCACCGAATGACACATCGGCGATCGACCTGAAAGAGGCCAGCATATTGCTGGTAGAGGATAACCTGATCAATCAGAAGATCGTGATCCTCAGCATCCAGAAATTGGTGAAAAATATCGATGTAGCCAACAATGGCCAGGAAGCACTCGACAAATTCGCTTCCGCCGAGTACGACATCATCCTGATGGATATACAAATGCCTGTCATGGACGGCATACAGGCTACCAAGAAAATACGTGAAATAGAAGTGGAAAAACGGATCATTCCTACACCCATCATCGCCATCACGGCCAACGCTCTGGCCGGCGACCGCGAGCACTGCCTTGCTTCGGGCATGGACGAGTACATCAGTAAACCGTTCCAGGTGGAAGTGCTGGTAAGCAAGATGAAAAACCTGCTTGCTGTCGGCAGCCTGATCCGCCATTAAATAATTGATGATTGATCATTGATCTTTCTGCGGGTTCAACGCGGCGAATCATCGATAATCAACCGTCAATTGCAGACTCTGTCAGATATCAATCTTAAAAGATATGCGGTTGTACGCGAGGTTTTTCTTTATGATCATTTTCGTCTATGGCACGGTATATTCCCATGCACAAAGCGACGGCGCATGGAGTTTGCAGTATCCGTTACCGGAATTGACAGCATTCCCGGATTTTCCCGAACCCATAGAACAAATCCGACAGGTGCTTGAAGAGGAACGGAACAGCTACAGCAACCTGAAAGGCTGGGTATATGCCGTGGGTATCGAAACGGCGCTGAGTCCGGGAACATCGGGGCAGTGGGATACGGTTCCGGGAAAAGGCTATGTGTGGCGGACAGGGATCCATGCCGAAAATGCGCTCTCGCTGAATCTTTTGATTGAAAACTACCGGATGGCGGCCGGGATGGCGCTTTATGCGTACGACAGATCGAAGACGAACATAGCCGGGCCTTTTGATGCCCGTCACAATGTCAACGGCGGCGTATTGCCCGTACAGTCGTTGCCCGGCGATCTGATCATCGTGGAATGGAACATCCCCCTGCAAGCATCGCGCAACGACTTCACCATCACAAGTGTCGGGTACGGATTCCGCGACATGGACGGCGACAGGATTGGCACACGGGCAACGGCGGCTGATTGCAACGCGGATATCAATTGCAGGACGGGAAACCACTGGCAACGCGAGAAACGTTCGGTGGTGCGTCTGGAAACCATCACACAGAAGGACAATGTCATCAGAACACAATACTGTACCGGCACACTGGTCAACCAGGCTGTGGATAACGACCGGAAAAAACCCTATATCCTCACAGCCAACCATTGTATTTCGACCAGCGACATGGCGCGGCGCACCACGTTTGTTTTCGGGTACGAAAAAGCATACTGTAAGGGAACCAGTCCGTCGATGCCGTCCGGGATAACAGGATCGAGCCTGGTGGCTACCAAAAGGGAACTGGACTTTGCTCTGCTGGAAATGTCGGATAACGCGGCGGATGCACAACGCCCATACTACGCAGGGTGGAACACTTCGAGCGCTACGCCGCGAGGCGCCGCCGGCATACATCACCCGCAGGGAGATGTCAAAAAAATATCCGTAGAGAATGATCCGCTGGTTACGGGAACTTTTAATGACGACCGTACCAACCTGCATTGCGACAGGGATGCGCATTGGATTGTCAAGCGGTGGGACGAGGGAACTACGGAACAGGGATCATCGGGAAGCGCGATCTTCGACGCCGGACACATGGTGGTGGGGACGCTATCGGGCGGAACGGCCACATGCGCCTCCCCGATGAACGACTATTACAGCAAATTCAGCGAACAGTGGAACAGGTACCCGGCTGCGAACGAAAGCCTGCAACACTGGTTGGATCCCGATAACAAAGGGGTGACGCTGCTTTGGGGATACGATCCGGTTGCTCCTTATGAGGGTCCATGCGATACGCTGGGTTACATCGGCGAGAACGAAACCGAAACGCTTATGGATTCCCGGGACTGGGGATACCTGACCGGCCCAAACGACCAACACTGGGTCGGTTTCGCCGAAAAGTTCGGGAACGATACCGAGGCGACCCTGATCGGGATGGAAACTCATATTGCAAAGGTCGGTAAACGGGGCGCAAAGGTGCGGTTTGCCATCTGGCAGGGAACCGATTTCCCGACGACCATCCTGTATGCAAAGGATACGGTGGTAACAGCCGAGTACGCTTCCTATCCGATGCATATCTATTTTGACAGGGCGCTGAAAGTTACCGGCGGTTACTTTGTCGGCTACAGTGTTGAATACCACGATCCGGTGGATACCTTTGCCGTGTATCAGTCGGCAAAACGTCCCTATGCGGGCATTCCCGGAATATATGTTGAGGATGACAACGGCAGCTGGATGGCCCTGGAAGAATATATACCGCCCATATATTCCTCGTTGGGGGTCAGAGTGATCGGGCAATTCGGCAAACAGGCCCAGCTGTCCAAGTCATTGCCCAACAGTTTGAAGGTCATTTGCCAGCCGGACAACACCATCGCCGTTTACTTTGAAGATTCTTCGTTCGCCGCGCAGATCGAATGTTACGATACGTCCGGAAAACGCATGAAACTCCGGGAGATCAACAGGTATATTGTGATGTACGGCGAAATGACTTATCTCCAGACAGAACTGAACGTTAGCAACCTGCCGCCCGGAGTGTACCTGATACAGGCATTTGACGGGAAGAAAAGACAGTCGGGGAAGTTTGTCAGGATGTAGAATTTAATACGTACATTTGTAACCGTAATCAAGAAATAAAACGGACATGCATATCGCGAATCCCATATACGATGTGGCCTTCAAATTCATGATGGAGGACAATAAGGCGGCCAGGGCTTTTCTCTCGGCCATCATTCAGGAAGAGGTAGTAGAGCTGGATTTTGCTTCGCAGGAACGTACCGCCCGTATCAGAAAGGACGGGAAAAAGAAAGCGAAGGCGAAGGCAGAAACGGCGCAGTACACCGTATGCCGCTTCGATTTCTCCGCGCGGATAGCGCTTCCGGGCGGCAAGTTCAAGACCGTGATGATCGAGCTGCAGAAAGCCAAGCTGGCATCGGACATCATGCGTTTTCGCCGTTACCTGGGGATTCATTACCAAAATCCCGATAACGCATACGGCAGCGG
>JAISCQ010000015.1 GCA_031265445.1 Bacteroidales bacterium | reverse complement strand
GACAGCGGCGCATTACCGGACGGTCTTACGCTTACCGGCGACGTGATTTCCGGCGTTCCCGCGACGGGCGGGACATTTACTTTCACCCTCAAAGCGACGAACATCGCGGGCGACGATACGAAACAGCTGTCGATTACGGTAAACATCGCTCCGGCAATAATCACGGCAAGCCTGCCCAACGGCACAGTCGGCACGGCATACTCCCAGACCCTCGCGGCAACAGGCGATACGCCCATTACATGGACTCTGGACAGCGGCGCATTACCGGACGGTCTGACGCTTACCGGCGACGTGATTTCCGGTGTTCCCGCGACGGGCGGGACATTTACTTTCACCGTAAAGGCGGAAAACAGCGCAGGTAACGATACGAAGCCTTTGTCGATAGTTATCGGCAAAGCAACGCTGAGCGGCGAAGTAACAGTCACCGGCACGGCTGAGTTCGGCGCAACGCTGACAGCCGTACCATCGGACTTTATATCCACTCCCTTAATTGCCGATTTGGGAACGCTTTCGTATCAGTGGAAACGCGGCGCAACGAATATCGGTACAAACAGCGCAACGTACACAATCATTGCGGAGGACATCGCTCAGACGCTTACCGTAACGGTTACGGCTGCAAACTGCGAAGGATCGGTAACATCGACGCCAACGGCGACAATAGCCAAAGCCCCGCAGACAGCGCCCTCCGCTCCGACGGAAGCAGACAAAACCGCAACAAGTGTCACTCTTAACGCGATTCCAAACGCAGAATACAGTCGCGACAACGGCGCAACATGGCAGGACGGCACAACATTCGGCGGATTGACGCCGAATACTGCCTACACCTTCATTGCCCGGATGAAAGAAACGGCAACGTACGCAGCAGGCGCGAACAGCGCAGGCTTGACGGTTTCGACGGATGAAGAAGCCGTCGCTCCGTCGATTACCACAGCCAGCCTTTCCAGCGGCACAGTCGGGATGGCGTACAGTCAAACCCTCGAAGCAAGCGGCGACGCTCCCCTTACATGGACAATTGACGGCGGCGCATTACCGGACGGTCTTGCACTTACCGGCGATGTGATTTCCGGCGTCCCCGCTACGGGCGGCATCTTCACTTTCACTGTCAAAGCGGCAAACAGCGCTGGCGACGACACGAAGCAGCTATCGATTACTGTCGATGCGGTAACAGTCTATACAGTTACGGTTTTGAGTTCGGGAACGGGAGCGACGGGCAATGGCGACTATAAGGCAGGCGCGACCGTGAACATCAGCGCCGGAACACCGCCAAACGGCTATCGGTTCAGTCAATGGACGGCAAGTCCCGCAGTAACATTCGGCAATGCCGGCAGCGCATCGACGGACTTCGTCATGCCTGCAAACGCGGTGACGCTTACGGCTCAATGGTCGGCAATTGACTACAGTATAACTTATGCGCTGAACGGCGGAACGAATCATGCCGACAATCCCCTTAGCTATACAGTCGAGAGCGCGGCGATAATACTGCAGTCTCCGACACGGGCGGGCTATGCGTTTGCCGGCTGGTCAGACGGCGGCACGATCGAAACGGGCAGCACGGGCGACAGGACATTCACCGCTCAATGGATGGCGAAGATCATTGAGATTGCGCTTGACAATGTCGATATTACCGGCAGCGAAAGCAACGCGACATTCGAATATACCTTAACGGAATGTGGCAAAACCTCGGTGATACTGAATCTGAGCGTATCTCCGGGCGCTGGCGTAAGGGTCAATGGCGAAGCATATTCGTCTTCGGGACATGAGATAGACCTGAACGGATCGGCGTCCCTCACAGTCCCGATTGTACTTGAAGCGGGCGATACCGGCAGGGAATATGCTCTGAAAATACTTAGCCCGATCAACAGCGGCGACCTGTATTATCAGCGCTGGGACGACGTGCTTGCAATCAATGTCAATCCCGCGACCAACGGCGGCTACACCGTCTCCGGCATACGCTGGTACAGGGACGACGGTACGCCTCTCGGCAGCGGCAGCTATATTGAGATACCCGCGGGTTCCGCTTCCGCCTACTATGCCGAAGTGGAAACGGGCGGCGAATGGCGTCGGGTATGCGCATCCCTGCAGGACAGGATCACAGCATATCCCAATCCCGTCCCGCGCGGCGAAATGGTAACGCTGAAACTGCCGGAATCATACACAGGCAGCGTATTGAATATCTACAACGTAAAGGGCGCTCTTGTGAAATCGGGACAGTCGCTTCCGGCAAGGGTAAACAGCGTGGATGTGTCGGAACTTGTTCCCGGCATACATCTGCTGCGCGTAACCGGCAGACACGGTAACAGCGAAACGGTGAAAATAGTCATTGAGTAATTAACAATTAACAATTAACAATTTCGCGATGCAAGGCAGGGATTTCACAAGGATGAAATACTGGTAGAAAATACCGCAGGGATGGCATGTCGATAGACGATATTGTATTCATCCCTGCGGACTCTACCGTCCCTATTAATAATTTATAATTAGTAATTTATAATTGAATATGAAACATACATTTTTAACAGTCGGCTGCCTTTTGCTTATAACGGCGGCAACGGCACAGGATGTGCAAAATGATAAACAGAGACGCGAATCGAAACACGAACTGTCAATTTACGGTTTGCTGGGGTATTCGCCGGTGAGCTATGCTCTCGATAATGGCGCCGGGCTTGGCTATACTTTTAATATAAACCCCTCGCTGGGAATAGTTACGGGCGTCGAAATGTCCGTATATGGAGACGAAACCGCGCCCGGGAATGTTTCCGGCGAACATGTTGAGGGAACGGGCGAACAGCAGCTGCGGTTTTCGTACTCCCTGCGAAACTACAGGGAAAAACAGAGCGTTACGATGTGCTATATACCCCTCATGGCGCAGTACAGTATGCCGATTGACAGGGGTTCGGCATGTATCTACGCTTCGTTCGGTTTAAAGTTCGGATTTCCGGCACGCGCCAAAACGGAGATCTCTCCCGGAACAGCCGCTGCTTCGGGATACTATTCCCACGAAGGCGTCAGCTATGCAAATCTCCCGCAGCACGGCTTTTTTACCGGCGCCGTACTCCCGGATGTAAAGCAGGATTTTGACCCCGGATTCCAGAAGTCCCTGATTCTCGAAGTCGGCGCCCGCTTTGCCCTGAGCAGCAGGATAAACCTGTATGCGGGCTGGTATTTCGGCTGCGGACTGAACGGCGTGTCAACGACAAACCGGCGCCTGCTGGAATATAACTCGTTCAGCGAAGAGGAGTTCAAATACAACAGCGTATCCGGTAGCGGTCTGGTCAGCAAGGCAAACACGCTGAACGCAGGACTGAAACTGAGAGTCGGATTCAAACTGTAAGACAGTGTAACAGCTGTCAAATCAGAGATAATACCCCCCAATGAACTCGTTTCACTGGGGGGTATGTTTTCTTTATCCCGAACGAGGGTGGAGACGCGATGTATTGTCGTAGAGACGCGATGCATCGCGTCTCTACATAATAATCGCTGAAATGAGCGTTCACAATTATAGACTGCGAGCAGGATAAACGCAACCCCGTAAACGGGAGTTCACACCTCCCGGGTGGGGTGTTAAAAATGTTACATCCATTGAAAAATAATTACGTCCTATTTTTGTGTATGGGGATGTCGATAAAAATAGCATCCCATGGTCGTCCAAAAACCTCATTTCCAGCTAATTTTCTTATATAAATCCCGATCAATCCTTGAACATGTGAATTGTGATATGAGACAATTCATGGAGAAAGAAAAAATGATTATCTTTGTCCGCGAATTTCACAAGTTAATGCGAATCAGTAGACTTTCTACTTTTTTAATAAAATAAAGATATGACAAGACAAAGGATAGATGCAAATTTTGCCGTCACTGCATTAGGGAAACTGTCCCGGGCGCTCCTTGAGGCTTTCCCTAACTTAGGGAAAGGTTCGGCGAGGGCTAATTTATACTTTCACCAACTTAGGGAAAGTATGTTCGAGGGTTTGTTGAGACTTTCACTAAATATTGCGTTAAATCTTGTCGACAATTTATATTGTAGATACACGATGCTCGCGTTTCCACATACAAATCTACACCACGCACAGTAACAGTATAATTAATAATGTAAAAAAATTTTAAATAATATTATAATGAGAAAAATTTTTATCAAATTCAATTACACTGGGCTTCGCAACGAAGCTCATGTAGAGTACAACGAAACAGTTGACCTTATCGTTGTTAAACACAATGTAAAACTCAAAATGCGGATGTTTATAGTCGCGGTCAACGGTTTCGGGTATCCGGAAGCAGTGAAAGACATAATTGTGGATGGGAAATACGACAGGTATATGAAAAATTGTAAAATAAAAAAATGAGAATCATGAAAACAAAAAATCTTCCCTGCTTTAACATGCAGACCGCCTCTGCGCCTGCCGTTAATTTCAAAACGGCTTCAGTATATATTTCCAAAATCTTTACTGCGTCTGTTACCGTGAAAGTAAAGCTTTTTTTGACGTCCGTGTTTTTGTCTGCGTCGATATTTGCGCAGCAGCAGCAACTGCCCGATACTTCGCCAATCGAATGGACGGAAAACTATTTTGAACGCAACAGCCGGCTCATCACTGAATTTCTCGACAGGGAAATCGGCGAAAGCGAATCGCGGCGGGCGCAATACTGGAACCGTGATTTCTCCAGTCGCGATGCTTATCAAAAATCCGTTGAGAAGAACCGTGAACGCCTGAAGTTCATTATCGGGGTTCGCGACAGGCGGATTGAATTTGAATCGCCCGAACTGATTTGTACGCTGGACGTGCCGCCGTCTGTTGCGGAAAATGCAACGCATACCGTCCGGGCAATTCGCTGGAAAGTGTTTGACGGGTTTTCCGCCGAGGGCCTGCTTGTCAGTCCCAAATCGGCACGTGCAAAAAAAACGGTTATTCACCTGCCGCTTGCCGGAACATCGCCGGAGGAACTGCTGTCGGGTGGCGATGAATTGCTGAAAACTGACTGGTTTGCCCCGCCGTCGGAAGACGAACAGATGATTGTTCCGGTTATCGTAAGCCGGAATCTGGGACAGTATAAACGTGTTCAGTTACCGTACCGGGAATTTATTTACCGGCAGGCATACCAGCTTGGACGGCATATCATCGGTTACGAAGTGCAGGAAATTCTGGCGCTGGTCGACTGGCTAAAGAAAACGCCGGATATGCGCGTGACGGTTCAGGGTCAGGGCGATGGCGGTTTGCTGGCGCTGTATGCGGCGGCGGTGGACACGCGGATTGACGGAGCGCTTGTCGTGGACTATTTCGACAGGCGGGACAGGCTGTGCGACGAGCCGATTGACAGAAACGTATTCAGCCTGTTAAGGGAATTTGGCGACGCCGAAATAGCAGGCTTGATCTGTCCGCGCCCGCTGACGGTTGCGCTTCACAGTGCGCCGGAACTTGAGCTGCCGTTCAACAGGCCCTGGAATTCGAAATACGGCGGCGCGCCGGGGACGCTGAAAAAGCTGAATCCCGAAAGCGTCGAGGCCGAGGTCGAACGGGCAAAAAAAATAACGGAGCCTCTGGGCGTGGACTGGATTTCGATAAAGGAACTGAAGGCCAAACCCGGAGGCTTCAACACTGCCAACTTCAGTATTGTCCGCGGAATCCTCAGCGAACAGCATATTGTCAGGGGGATGGAAAACCACACACAGCAGCTGCTCGGAAATTCCGTATTCACACGCCGTGATTTCTGGAAAAAACTGAATACCTCTTCGCCGGAAAAGATTGCCGAAACAGTGGAATGGTACCGCGACTATTTCTCGAAAAACGTGGTTGGCGAATTTGAGGAGCCGCTGCTGCCGCTTAATCCGCGAACCCGTTTCTTCCGTGACTGCGAGACTTACACGATTTACGAAGTGGAGCTTGATGTTTACAAAGACCTGACGGCTTTCGGATTCCTGCTGATTCCGAAGACCCTCCGCGACGGGCAGAAACTTCCCGCAATTGTAGGGCAGCACGGTCTGGAAGTTGACGCCAAAATGCACATCATCGAGTTCGATCCGAAAAAGGACACGGGACACGCAATGATAACAAAACTGTGCAACGGCGGTTATGTTACGTTTGCGCCGCAGGGCATATTCAAGTTAAGCCACAAATTCCGGTTCAATCAGCGTCAGCTAAATTCGCTTGGCAGAAACCTTTTTGCCGTGATGACGGCGCAGCAGAAGCAGATTGTGAAGTTTTTGCAGACGCTGTCCTTTGTGGACGGCGACAGGATCGGCTTTTACGGCTGTTCGTACGGCGGGACGACGGCGATGTTTGTCCCGCCCCTGATTCCGGATTACGGAGCGGTGGTCTGTTCGGCAAATTTCAACTACTGGAACGACAAGGTTGCAGGTACGCTCCTGCCTCAAAGCTATATGTTTGACTGGCAGTATGAGATTTTCGATTTCGATCTGGCAAACACTTTTGACCACAGCGACATGACGCGCCTGATAGCGCCGCGCCCGTTTATGGTTGAACGGGGACACGACGACGGTGTTGCACTGGACGAATATGTCGCATTTGAGTTTGGCAAGGTACGCTATTACTACGACATGCATCTGAAAATGCCGGAACGCGCAGAGATTTTGTTCCTGCCCGACGGACATTTGCCATACGTTACTCCTGTCCTGCCTTTTCTGGATAAATGGTTAAAGAAATAATTCCTGAAAATCCGGATAACAGCAGGATAAAAGAACGCGAACATTAAAATTTGCACCCCATAATTTATGATATGGGACTGTTTCCATACCGGCAACGCCATTAAAAAAAATCGACATGGCAAAAGACTATTCCCTTCTGTATGTCTATTCGGGCGAGATGGAGGTTACCGAATAGGGGAAAACCGCGCTTATCGGCAAGGTGAATGTGTGTTTATCCACAAGGACAACAGGGTAAATATCGTAAAGCGTCCCAAAGGAGACGAACAGTATAAATGTATTGCCTTGAATTTCTCCGCATTGGAAGAAAGCATACTGCTGATAAAAACTAAGAATTACGACGCTGACAGGCGAAGCACCTTATTTTTATATAGAAATCAACATCATCGCACTTGTCGTTCACAAAGTACAGAGAGGTTGGAATGAAACAGGAGAATCTGCAAAATGTCAGGTGCTTCGCTTCACTAGGGGGGTTATTTATATTCAATCCTTCGGATTGTGTCGACGCATAAAGACACTGACGCGCGCCAGCGCTTTTAGTTTTTAACTTTTAGTTTTTAACTATCTCCACTATTTCGTGCAGCAATCTTTTCCGCGACTCGATGCTTGCCCATGCTATGTGAGGAGTAAGAATCAGTCTGTCCGGATGTTTCACGCTAAGCAGGGGGCTGTTTTCCGGCAGGGGTTCTTTGGAAAACACATCTAAGGCGGCGCCTGCGATAGTCCCCGAATCGATAGCTTCGGCGAGATCGGCTTCGTTCGTTATCGGACCTCTGCCCGTGTTGACCAGCAGGGCGGAAGGCTTCATCAGCTTAAGCTTTCCGGCATTGATTAAATTGCGGGTTTTGTCGTTTAGAGGAGCATGGACAAGCACAATATCCGAAGTTTTCAGCAGTTCGTCGAGTTCCATCCGGGTGTATGGGACGCTGTTGTTTTTGCCGGAAGTCGAATAGTAAACGATATCTGCTCCGAACGCCATGCCGACCGCGGCGGATTTTTTCCCGATGGCGCCCATCCCGATTATGCCTATCCGCTTGCCGGACAGTTCCGAAAACGTATAAGTATAGTCGGTGAATATCGTCGATCTGGAATATCCTCCCGTTTTGACGAAACTGTCGAAACAGGAAATGTGCATCATCAGGGAAAACAGAATCCCGTATGTCAGCTGCACCACGCTGTCGGTGGAATATCCTGCGACGTTTCTCACTGCAATGCCGGCTTTTGCCGCGGCTTCAAGATCGATATTGTTCATGCCCGTGGCAGCCACGCATATCAGCCTGAGGTTCGGGCAGGCGGATATGATTTCGGCAGTGATTCTTGTCTTGTTTACAATTGCTATATCCGCCTCTTTCAGGCGATGCAGCACATTTTCGGAAGAAGTATTGCTGTATTTGACAAAATTTCCCAGACTTTCAAGTTCCTCGAGGCTAATGTCATGACCGAGGGTTTCCGCATCCAAAAACACGATATTCATTTCACTGTTCTCCATCTTTTATGTTTTCAGTTCCAAAATTGTGTCCCATTTTCCGGACTTTGGTTGCCAGATAAAACTCATTGTGCCTGTTTGCCGGGATCACGAGGGGAACATTTTCGACCACGGTAAGACCGTATCCTTCGAGACCCCTGCGCTTCAGCGGATTGTTTGTGATCAGCCGCATTTTCGACACCTTGATTTCACGCAGGATGCTTGCGCCCACTCCATAATCCCTTTCGTCTGCCCTGAATCCGAGAGCGAGATTTGCCTCGACCGTATCCTTGCCCTCTTCCTGCAACTTGTAGGCGTGAATCTTGTTGAACAGGCCTATGCCGCGTCCTTCCTGACTGAGATATACAATGACTCCTCGACCCTCCTTCTCGATCATCCGCATTGCCTCGTGCAGCTGGGGACCGCAATCGCAGCGGCACGAGCCGAAAATGTCCCCGGTCATGCACGATGAATGTACGCGGACAAGTATTGCTTCGCCCGCTTCCCATTCGCCCTTTGTCAGGGCAAGATGCTCAAGTCCGCCATGCATCTGCTTGAAGACAGTAAGCTCGAAATCGCCGAATTTCGTGGGCATTTTCACCTTCTCGCCCCGCTCCACTATGCTTTCGGTTTTCAGGCGGTAGGCAATAAGGTCTTTTATTGCAATGATTTTTATGCCGAATCTTTCGGATATCTTCAGTAAATGCGGGAGGCGCGCCATCGTTCCGTCTTCATTAAGTATCTCGACCAGAGCGCCGCCGGGTTTCATTCCCGCCATTCTTGTCAGATCGACAACCGCTTCGGTATGTCCCGCTCTCCTCAGCACGCCCTTTTTCCTGGCTTTCAGCGGGAAAATATGTCCCGGACGTCCCAGGTCTTCGGGTCTGGTGTCGGGATCCACAAGCGCGCGTATGGTTTTGGCGCGGTCGCCTGCCGATATTCCCGTCGTGCAGCCGTGTCCCAGCAAATCCACGGCAATGGTGAACGGCGTCTGATGCAGGGCGGTATTTTCGCCGACCATCATTTCCAGTCCCAGTTCTTCGCAGCGCGATTCGGGCAGGGGGGCGCACATCAGTCCCCGTCCGTGGGTGATCATGAAATTCACTGTTTCGCTCGTTACTTTTTCTGCCGCGACAATAAAATCGCCCTCATTCTCACGGTCTTCGTCGTCCACCACGATTATGATTCTGCCCTGCCTGATGTCTTCCAGGGCTTCGTCTATTGTATTAAGATTTATATCTGCCATTTAAATATCTGTTTA
>JAISCQ010000090.1 GCA_031265445.1 Bacteroidales bacterium | reverse complement strand
GAAAGTAACTTTTCGGAATATATCGACAGCGCTGCCGAATATCTGGAAATGACAGGAGAAAAAGTGCGGGAACAAATCCGCTACTGGTACAACGGTTACACCTGGGACGGGAAAACGGCGATCTACAATCCTTTTTCGACAATGAATTTTTTTAAAGTCCAGCGATTTTCCGGCTACTGGTTTCGCTCGGGCACACCCTCTTTTCTGATCGACATTATTCAGCGCCGCAACAGTATGGAAGGCATACTGGAACCGGTTGTTGTTGATGAAAGCATATTCGATGAATATGATCCGGCAAACATCAGCGAACTGCCCTTACTGTTCCAGACCGGTTATTTAACCGTCAAACAAATGAAACTGACACCGGACGGATGCGTCGAATATATGCTCGGCGTCCCGAATATGGAAGTAAACAGGGCCTTACTGAAATCTCTGGTGCAAGCCTACGGCAAATATCCCGATGGCTGGCATATTGATCAACTGCGAAAAATCATGCAACGACAGATAACTGCCTGCGACGAATCCGGTTTTGCACGCAGCCTCGAAACAATGATTGCAACCGTTCCCTCCAGGCTCCACATTTCCTGCGAGCACTACTATCACTCCTTAATGCTGATATGGATGCGGATGCTCGGATTCAGGATACGCGCCGAGGAACCGAATAACCTCGGATACTCCGACGCTGTCTGGGAACAGTCCGAACTGACCGTAGTGGCCGAGATAAAATATCACGCCGAAAAGAAAGTCGATACGCTGCTCAACGAAGCGCTGACACAGATACACGAGCGTCGATATTACAACAGATATACCGGCAAAGTTCTTCTTCTGGGCATTGCCTTTGCGGGAAAACAGCCCGGTTGCCGGATGGAGGTTTTAAGCGATCATCAGAATTCAGTTCAATAAATATACGTCATGAAACAGTTAGGGATAGATACATATTGAAGCGCACAAAGTTACGTATCAAAATGACTTCCGCAATCATGAACGGCTTTACCGGACGGTGTTTCGCCGCAACTTAAAATTTAAGCATTTGATTCATAGCAGGAAAATATTTTTTTAGAAAATTTCAAAATACTGCATGGTATTTTTTTAAATTTTATCGTTACTTTGCATCCCTATTTATATTAGGGGGGTAATTTGGACGTAGCCAGTCCGATGATGTGACAAATAATTTATTGAAAGCATGGAGAATAAGGTTCAAGAAATTACTGAAAAGATTTACCGGGAAGGTGTTGAAAAGGGACAGGCCGAAGCGCAGAAAATCGTGGAAGCCGCCGAAGCCGAAAAAGCGGCCCTGTTGAAGAAAGCGCAACAGGAGGCCGAAAAGCTCATTGCAGATGCCCGGAAATCGGCCGAGGAACTGAACAGAAACACGCAGTCGGAGTTGCGGTTGTATGCCGGACGTGCCGTGGAAGCGCTCAAAAGCGAAATCGCCGACCTGGTAACGGGGGCCGTTGTGGATAACGTTGTCAAAGAAACCGTGAACAGCGAATGGCTGCAAAAGTTGATGCTCACGCTGGCTACCGACTGGGTTACCAGGGAAAATGTAGTGATACAAACCGCTGATGCCGATGCGCTCACCCGGTATTTTACCGGGCAAGCCAAAGAATTACTTGGCCAGGGCGTAAAAATTGAGCAGGTGAACGGTAAACCTGCCGAATTTGCGATCATGCCTGCCGACAAAGGCTACAGGGTACAGTTCGGCGAAGATGAATTTACCGCCTATTTCAAGGAATTTCTTCGTCCGCAGCTCGTGAAAATGCTGTTTCAACAATAGAATAAGGATAACGCTGGTTGAGCGGATCATCGCGGATCCATCCATCCGCAAAGCCGTTGATTCGTTTGATCAGCGTTTTATTCAATCAAAAATCGAAATGAATTACTATTGTTTCATAGCAGGACTGCCCGAAATTGAGTTTGAGGATAACAAAGTGGCTTTCAGTGTTGCCGGCTTCAAAGAAGAACTGCATCCGCAGTTGTCGGATGACGATGCGCGGCTGGTGGACTTGTTTTATACGAAGTTCGACAACCAAAACCTGTTGCGTTACCTCAAAGACAGGGAAGCCCGGTTCGACGGGCGCGGCAGCCTCGCCAGGGACGAACTGGCAGAGTGTCTGCAACTCATCGCCGAGGACGACAACCCGAAAAACAGGCATTTCCCGCCGTATTTCAAGACTTTTGTGGAGGAATACAGGGACGTGCAGCATGTCAATACCGAAGATGTCAAGTGGGAGAACCGTTTGACCGAGCTGTACTACCAGTGGGCGATGAAATGCGGTAATAAGTTGATTTCACGCTGGTTTGAGTTCAACTTGAACCTCAACAACATATTGGCAGCCTGCGCCGCCCGTAAATACCAGATGGGCGTTGAAGTACTGGGCGACAACGAGGTGGCCGAATCCATCAAAACATCGAATCAGCGTGATTTCGGATTGACCGGAACCATCGACGATTTCGATGCTTTCCAGCGGCTGGCCGACGAACCCGACCTGTTCGAACGTGAAAAAAGGATCGACCTGCTGAAATGGCAGTGGCTCGACGAACAGACGTTTTTCAAGTATTTCAGTATCGAGCGGGTATTTGCTTATCTGGTAAAGCTCGAAATCATCGAGCGCTGGGTGAGCCTCGACCCGGCGGAAGGCGGGAAAATATTCAGAAGCCTGATTGACCGTTTGAAAGAAAGCGTGGTGAACAGCCGCGAACCAGTCAACCTTCAATGATACGGGCTTAAAAAAATATAATAAACCAAGTTTGGAAAGTTGCAGTTGCGTGGAACCGCAATCAAAAATTGAAAATCAGAAATATTAAGATTGATGGCGACAAAAGGAGTAGTGAAAGGTATCGTGTCGAATCTGGTAACGATTGAGGCCGACGGCCCTGTGTTGCAGAACGAAATATGTTTCATCCGGACGGGTGGCGACCGGTTGATGTCGGAAGTTATTAAGGTGATCGGGAAAAACACCTACGTGCAGGTCTACGAAAGTACGCGCGGGTTGAAAGTAGGCGCCGAAGTGGAGTTTGCGGGTCACATGCTCGAGGTAACCCTTGGCCCCGGCATGCTTTCGCGCAACTACGACGGGCTGCAAAACGACCTCGACAAGATGGAAGGCGTGTTCCTGAAACGCGGCGACTACACTTTTCCGCTGGACGAAAAGAAATTGTGGGATTTCAAGCCCGTTGCCGGGGAAGGCGATACGGTAACAGCCGGAAGCTGGCTCGGCGAGGTGGACGAGAACGCGCAGCCTCACAAGATCATGGTGCCGTTTACCTTTGCGGGAAAATATACGGTCAAAAAGCTGGCGCCTGCCGGACAGTACACCGTCGAAAACAGGATCGCAACGCTCACCGACGCGTCGGGCAACGACATTGATGTCAACATGATGCAGAAATGGCCGGTACGTAGAGCCGTTACGGCTTATACCGCCAAACCGCGCCCGTTCAAGCTGCTCGAAACCGGCGTCCGCATCATCGACACGGCCAATCCGATCGTGGAAGGCGGTACGGGATTTATTCCCGGGCCTTTCGGTACGGGCAAAACCGTGTTGCAGCACGCCATATCGAAACAGGCCGAAGCCGACATCGTGATTGTGGCTGCCTGCGGCGAACGCGCCAACGAAGTCGTAGAAATCTTTGCGGAGTTTCCGCACCTGATCGACCCGCATACCGGCCGCAAGCTGATGGAACGCACCATCATCGTGGCCAACACCTCCAATATGCCTGTGGCAGCCCGCGAAGCATCGGTGTACACGGCCATGACCATCGCCGAATACTACCGCAGCATGGGACTGAAAGTGCTGCTGATGGCCGACTCTACCTCGCGTTGGGCGCAGGCTTTGCGCGAAATGTCCAACCGTCTGGAAGAACTGCCCGGCCCGGACGCTTTCCCGATGGACTTGTCGGCGATTATCTCGAACTTTTACGGACGTGCAGGCTACGTGGAACTGTCCAACGGAACCACGGGTTCCATCACCTTCATCGGTACGGTATCGCCAGCGGGCGGTAACCTCAAGGAGCCGGTAACCGAGAATACCAAGAAGGTGGCGCGCTGTTTCTTCGCGCTTGAACAGGATCGCGCCGACAAAAAGCGCTATCCGGCTGTAAACCCGATCGACAGTTATTCGAAATACCTGGAATATCCCGAATTTGCAGAATATATCAGCAAGCGTATCTCTCCCGACTGGATTAGCACGGTGAACGAACTGAAAACCCGTATGCAGCGCGGCAAGGAAATCGCCGAACAGATCAATATCCTTGGCGATGACGGCGTACCCATTTCTTATCACATCACTTTCTGGAAGTCGGAGCTGATCGACTTCGTGATTCTCCAGCAGGATGCTTTTGACGAAACCGATGCCGTGACGCCTGTCGAACGCCAGAAATACATGGTCGACCTCATCATGCGCATCTGCCGCACCGATTTTGAGTTTCCTGCATTTGCCGATGTCATGGATTATTTCAAGAAAATGATCAACGTTTGTAAACAGATGAACTATTCTGTATTCCGGTCGGACGACTTTGCCCGTTTCGAGAAGGAACTGGAAGATATGGTGAAAGAAAAAGCGGTATAATTTTTGGTGACGGATACGAAATGCATCCCAATATGAATCGTGCATGAAAATTCGAGATATATCATTAAGAAATTATAAAAAATTTGTCGTACAAAAAACGCTCTCCTTTTGCAATAGCGAAGGTGAAGTGAATGATATGACATTACTTATTGGTAACAATGGCTCGGGAAAGACTTCGATCCTGCAAGCCATAGTAGCATTAATTGCACCTTTGGTTCGCGATCGGTTCGACGCTTCGGCGATCAATTGGAATGGATTTGAATACAGGCTTTTACAAACCGGTCAACTTCCTGTTGATATTCGCGCCAATATTTCGTTCGATGAGCGTGAACTAAAGGCCGCTCAAAACCATGCAAAACAGCTAAAGGATAAAGGGGTACCGTTAACAGTCATGCCTTCTGACAAAAAACAGATTTCTTTATCTTTTGATTACGAACATTGTAAGACAAATGTATCCGGAGGAGCAAACTCGCTCTCCCAGTTTTATGGCTATCAATATGCGAAACAACTGGCTGCTTATACTGTTGACAAGTCAAAGCTGTTTGAAGAGGCAGGTAATATTTTTTGGTATACGGATCAGCGTAATTCGTTCGATACAAATACATTATTTGATACGGAAAATGAATTGAACCAAATCAATTCCATCCGTACTTTTTTAGCGAACGCATACAGTTTGCATTTGGCAATCGAACAGAAAAAGAGAGCGTTGCGTCCCGGCGAGTTTGATTATTATAAAAAAATAGCCCATCTTTACCATAGTGTTTTCCATGACAGGAGTTTTGTCGGAGCAAGTCCCCGGTTTGATGTATATGAGAAGTCCCAGGCCCCTGATTTTTTCCTTTCCGATGGAGAACATCAATATGAAATATCGGAAATGTCTGCCGGTGAAAGAGCTATTTTTCCTGTTTTGATGGATTTTGCACGGTATAATATCAATCACTCAATCATCATTATTGATGAGATTGAGTTGCATTTACACGCGCCATTACAGCAGGCTTTCGTCAGGGCATTGCCCAAATTGGGCCATAACAACCAGTTTATCCTGACATCACATTCCGACAATGTTGTGGTCATGTTTGACGAGTCTGAAAACCAAATTATAAGATTGGGATAAATGTCTATAACGCGTATATATTGCGAAGGGAAAGCCGATAGCCATGATCAATTTATTTTGGAAAAGATTACCGAATCTTTGCCGGATGTAATTATACGGCCAATCGGTGGGAAGCGCGGTGCAAATGCGATTATGGAATATTATGAAAATTCTGTTACTGCGGCTAAAGCCGATTTTTACCTGTTGTTTCGGGATCGGGATTTCGATTGCGAAATACCTCAAAAGGAAGAGTTGATTTTTGATGGACGTAAAACATATTTCAGTTATCGAACAACCATCGAAAATTATTTATTCGATATACATTCCTTTTATACATTCATAACGAAAAGAGGATTGAACAGGGAGTATCGCATTCATGACGCTAATGATGTAAGCAACTTGTTTATTGAAATTGCGAAAAAAATAAAAGATTATCAGATTGTCCGGCACGCCTTGGGCAAATTGAGAAATGACATTAGTTTCAATACGACTTGGACAAAAGGCAGCGGATTTTTGCCCGAATCTCTTGATTTGGAAAATTGCAGGAAAACTGCTTTGGAAATACTGAATCAGGCAGTAGAAAAAACAGAACATTGGAAAAAGGAAAACCTTGATGAAGGAATTGAATACTTTTCAACAGTATTTGATGATGATTTTTTCAATAGATTAGATTTTCTTGTTTGGTTTCAAGGTAAAGATTTTGCACAGGCATTAAAAAATACATTGACAAATTTCCCAATTAAAGCATACTATACTTTTGTCAGGAATAATTTTGGCAACTATGCCGAAAAGAATGGCCGAAATAATCACCTCTATCCGGATTTGCTGGAATTGAGACAAATAATTATATCAAAAACACATAAAAGTTAGTACTATGGCAAAAGCATTTCAGAAAATATATACGCAAATCAGTCAGATTACCAAGGCTACCTGCATGTTGAAAGCGGCGGGCATCGGTTACGACGAGCTGGCAACCGTAGACGGGGCTTTGGCGCAGGTGGTGAAAATCAACGGAGACGAAGTTACCTTGCAGGTATTCCGCGGCACCGAAGGCATCCGCACCAACGCCGAAGTGGTGTTTCTGGGCAAGGCGCCTGCATTGAAAGTAGGCCCGCAGTTGGCCGGACGTTTCTTCAATGCGTTCGGCGCGCCTATTGACGGCGGGCCTGTTCCCGAAGGAGAAGAACGCGAAATCGGCGGTCCGTCGGTAAACCCCGTACGCCGCAAACAGCCTTCGGAACTGATTGCCACGGGTATGGCGGGTATCGACTTGAACAATACGCTGGTGACCGGTCAGAAAATACCGTTCTTTGCCGATCCCGACCAGCCGTTCAATCAGGTGATGGCCACGGTAGCGCTGCGCGCCGAAACGGACAAGATCATCCTCGGCGGCATGGGTCTGGCCAACGACGATTACCTGTTTTTCAAGAATGTGTTCAGCAACGCCGGTTCGCTCGACCGGATCATCAGTTTCGTGAATACCACCGAAGACCCGCCGGTGGAACGCCTCTTAATCCCCGACATGGCGCTTACCGCCGCCGAATACTTCGCGGTGGACAGGCACGAAAAGGTGCTGGTGCTGCTCACCGACATGAGTTCGTACGCCGACGCGCTTTCCATCGTGTCCAACCGCATGGACCAGATCCCGTCGAAAGACTCGATGCCCGGTTCGCTCTATTCCGATTTGGCAAAGATTTACGAAAAGGCGGTGCAGTTCCCCGATGGCGGCTCCATCACCATCATTGCGGTAACCACGCTTTCGGGAGGCGACATCACGCATGCCGTTCCCGATAACACGGGCTATATCACCGAAGGGCAGCTGTTCCTCCGCCGCGATACGGACATTGGAAAGGTGATCGTTGACCCGTTCCGCAGCCTTTCGCGCCTGAAACAACTGGTGATCGGCAAGAAAACGCGCGAAGACCACCCGCAGGTGATGAATGCTGCCGTGCGGCTCTTTTCCGACGCCGCCAACGCCAAAACGAAACTCGAAAACGGTTTCGACCTGAGTAATTACGACGAGCGTGCGCTTGCTTTTGCAAAGGATTATTCGAATAACCTGCTGGCCATCGACGTCAATATCAACACCACCGGGATGCTTGACGAAGCATGGACGCTGTTTGCAAAGCATTTCAAACCCGAAGAAGTAAACATCAGGCAGGAATTGGTGGCGAAGTACTGGAGGGAAGATGAAACTGTTCTGGATCATTAATGTAACATGGCCATCAAATTTCAATATAATAAAACCTCGCTTCAAGGCATCGAAAAGCAGTTGAAGATGCGGTTGCGTTCGTTGCCGACCATCAAGAACAAGGAAAGCGCGTTGCGGATGGAGGTCAAACGGGCAAAAGACGAGGCCGATGAACTGAAACGGAAGCTGGAGGCGCAAATAGGATCGTATGAGAAAATGGCGGCCTTGTGGAACGAGTTTGAGCCGTCGCTCATTTCGGTGCGGGATGTGCAACTGTCGGTGCGGAAGGTAGCGGGCATCCGGGTGCCGGTGCTGGACGGGGTCGTGTTTGTCACGCGTCCGTTCAGCATGTTCAACAGCCCCAAATGGTATCTGGACGGCATCCGGCTGTTGCAGACGCTGGCCGAAACGGGCGTCGAATACGAGTACTGCCTCATGAAGATCGGCTATCTGGAACATGCGCGTAAAAAGACCACTCAGAAAGTGAATCTTTTCGAAAAGGTACAGATTCCGGGATTCGAAGACGCCATTCGCAAGATCAAGCGGTTTATGGAAGACGAGGAAAACCTGTCGAAATCATCGCAAAAAATCATGAAATCCAAACAGGAGGCAACCGATGACCGGTGACGGAATGAATCAAAGATCATCAGCCGGGTTGGCAAACTCAATGAATCAAAAATCAAAAATTGCGTTATGGTTGAGAAAATGAAGAAATATAGCTTCCTGATTTATTATAAGACTTATAATGAATTTCTGGAAAGCATACGGCAGGCGGGCGTGGTGCACATCGTGGAGAAACAGAAAGGTATCCCCGACGATGCGGCCGACTTGCGCCGGCAGCTGGCTACAGCCGATTCGCTGAAAAATACCGTCCGTTCGTTGCAGCGCAGGGCGGACGAGCTGAAGAATGTGTCGCCGGAACCCGTTGACCCGTCGATGGACGGTATGAAAGCGCTGGACAGGTACGGGCAGTTGAAGATGCAGGAAGAGCAGCTGAAAGCCCGGCAGCAAACCCTTCAAAAGGAAATCGGCAACATGGCCCCATGGGGAGATTTCGACCCGGGGATGCTTGAGAAACTGGAGAAGGCCGGCCATCAGTTGAAGTTCTATTCGTGCCGCGAGCGTGAATTTAATCCTGCATGGACGGATCGGTTCGATGTGGTGGAAGTGACGCGCACCGGTACGGCAGTTTATTTTGTAACGGTTACGCCTGCCGGTTTTGAGGAAGAGCCGGATGCCGAAAGGATGCGTCTTTCCGATCGGTCGCTCGGCCAGTTACAGGCTGCTTTGCAGGATCATCAGAAACAGGAGGAAGAACTCGGCAGGCAGCTGGACGCGCTCGCCGTCGGGTATCTCGGACATCTAAAAGAGACGCAGCGGCAACTGCTCGAAAACATAGACCTGGGCAGGGTGCATTTGCAGGCGGAGAAAAAGGCCGGCGAAAAGCTGATCCTGCTCGAAGGCTGGGCGCCGGAAGTAAAAGAACCCGAACTGATGGAAGCGCTTGAAAAGCAGGATGTCTATTACGTGAGCGAGACGCCGGCCAAAGATGATCCTTCCGTTCCGATTTTGCTTAAAAACAACCGGTTCTCCCGGCTATTCGAGCCGATTGGCGAACTGTACGATTTCCCGAATTACCATGAGCTGGATTTGACGCCGTTTTTTGCGCCCTTCTACATGCTGTTTTTCGGACTTTGCCTCGGCGATGCGGGATATGGCCTGTTGCTGCTTCTTGCGGCGCTGCTGGCAAGGCCGCGCGTAAAACCGTCCATGAAACCGATCGTGTCGCTGGTAGCCGTGCTGGGCGCTGCTACCATGGTTTGCGGCGTCGTTGGCGGCACGTTCTTCGGAATCGCGCTTTTGGATGCGCAATGGCCGTGGCTTACCTCGTTCAAGAAATTCATGCTCAATTCCGACCAGTTATTCAACCTGGCGCTGATATTAGGCGGCGTGCAGATTATTTTCGGGATGATTGTCAAAGCTTTCGGGATCATCCGGCGTCATGGCTTTGCCTGCTCGCTCGAAACCTGGGGATGGCTCATCCTGTTTCTCGGCGGCGGCGGCCTGTACCTTGCTTCCGAAAAAGCCCTGCTTCCGCCCGATACTGCCCGTTACCTGTGTTATGCCGTCCTGGGCGCTGCCGGCGTGCTTATCTTTATCTTCAACACTCCCGGGCGCAACCCGCTGTTCAATGTCGGCGCCGGGCTGTGGAACACCTACAACATGGTGACCGGCGTGATGGGCGATCTGCTGTCGTACATCCGTCTGTTTGCGCTGGGAATATGCGGCGGCGTGATGGGCTTTGTGTTCAACGATCTGGCCATGCAAATGAGCGGCGATATACCGGTAGTGAGTCAGATAGTGATGCTCGTGATCCTGCTGGCCGGACACTCGTTGAATATTTTCATGTCCGGGCTGGGCGCATTTGTCCACCCGATGCGTCTTACTTTCGTGGAATTTTATAAAAACGCCGGATTTGAGGGAGGCGGTAAAAAATACAGACCGTTGAAACATATAAAAACCGGTGAAGGATGAGCGCGCGCCGGCTACCGTTCGTCCAGATCAAAACTCGAAAATCAATCATTAAAAATCAATCATAATAATAAAAAAAATCGATAATTTATGCAACCTATTGTTTTAGCTTATATTGGTGTTGGCCTGATGGTCGGCCTGGCGGGAATCGGGAGTTCGATCGGTGTTACCATCACCGGAAATGCCTCCATCGGGGCGATGAAGAAAAATCCGGACGCTTTCGGCAACTACATGGTGTTGAGCGCGCTTCCCGGAACACAGGGACTGTACGGTTTCCTGGGATACTTCCTGCTGGCGCAGTACCTTGTGGCCGACATCACCATGTTCCAGGCCTCGGCGATCTTCGGCGCCGGACTGGCGCTGGGCGCAGTCGGCCTGTTGTCGGCGATCCGCCAGGGACAGGTCTGCGCCAGCGGCATTGCCGGTATCGGCGCCGGTTACGACGTTTTCGGCAAGACGCTGATTTTGGCCGTATTTCCTGAACTGTACGCTATTGTTTCGCTGGCGGCAACCTTCCTGATCGGCCAGACGCTGGGAGCGTAAGTTTTCGGATGTAAACGGGTCATCGGTGAAAGATAGAAAGATCATAGAATCAGTGGAAGACATATTTCGCTTTTGGGCGCTCCTGGTCTCAGGGGGAACAGGGTCGCCTTTATGCTTTGCAGCCGGAGCGGGGAAGCGCTGTTCTTCGCCTTTCGCCCCTGATTCATCACGCTTTCTTCTTCACGCATCACTCCTCGTTCTTCTCGCTTCCTGCAATCCTGCCAGGCACGTCCCGAAAGGCGAGTACCTGCTGGAGTCGGTTGAGTTGAAGGTTGACAGTAAAACCGTGAACAGGGAACAGCTGAAATCGTATATCCGGCAAAAGCCCAACAAGAAAATCGTCTGGTCGAGGTTTCACCTGTGGCTGTACAACTCGTCGAAACTCGACAAAAAGAACAAATGGAACGAATGGTTGCGCAAGAATGGCGAGGAACCGGTGATCTGGCAGCAGGACATGACCGACAGGTCGATGGAGCAGCTGGCGTCTTACCTTGAAACGAAAGGCTACTACTATTCCGAAGTGACGGATACCGTGATCCTGAAGAAGAAAAAAGCGGACGTTATCTACAGCATCAGTACCGGCTGGCCCTACACGGTGAACAGAACCGCCTACGCGATCCCCGATACGGCCATTGCGCGGCTGATCCTGGCCGACACCGCAAATTCGCTGATCAGGCGGGGGATACTCCTGGATCACGACATACTGAAAAAAGAACGCAAACGGATCGAAATCAACCTGAAAAACCATGGATATTACAGTTTTGCAGAAGGATTCATCGATTGCAGTATTGATACGACCGCTCTGGACAGGAAAGCCAATGTGGAACTCGTCATCAAGCCGCATACCGAACTTGCGGCGAACAACCAGGTAGTGGAAGCGCCTTACCCGCTGTATTACATCCGCTCGCTGACGGTGAATGCCAGCCTGAGCATGCAGAACCTGATGGAGTCGGCCGGCGAGCGGAAAACGGCTTCGGACACCCTGAAACATGGCGAGGTAAGCTTCATCATCCCGCAACGCTTTCCCGTCAAGGCATCCGCCATCAGGAACGCCATATTTATCTTCCCGGACTCGCTTTACCGCATTTCCAGCGTGAACCAGACGTACCAGCACTTGAACGGACTGCGCAACTTCAAGCAGATCACGCCCGAATTTACCGGGCATCCGGGGCAGGTCGGTTCGCCGGAACGCGAGCTGGACTGTGTGATCAGCCTGTTGCCGTTTACGCGGCAGAATTATGCCGTGGAGCTGGAAGGCACCAATTCGGAAGGTAACCTGGGCGGCGGCGTCAGGTATCAGTATCAGAACAAAAGCCTTTTCGGTCATGCCGAAATTTTCGACCTGAGGCTGCGCGGACTCGTGGAAGTCGTGGCCACTAAGGAAACCGGGGTTGGGGCTTACGAGGCGAAAATGGAATACGAAGCCGAAGCAACGCTCAATGTGCCCAAATTCCTGCTCCCGTTCCGTTCCAGCCGCTTCACGCAAAGATACAACCCCAAAACCGCCTTCTCCATCCTGTACAACTACCAGAGATACCCCGAATACTACACCCGGACGGTATTCAGCACCTCGTTCGGGTATAACTGGCGCGGTTCGGACGTGATCAGCCATATCGTCAAGCCGCTGGACGTAAACTATGTGCAGCTGCCCGACATCGGTTACGATTTTCAGGCTACCCTGGACAGGTACCCGTACCTGAAAAACAGCTACCAGCCGCACATGGTGGTATCCGGAAGCTACACGTATGTGAAGGATATGCGCCCGGTGAACAAGGATAAAGCCTTCTTTATCAGGACGAGTTTCGAGACGGCCGGTCTTTTGCTCGACGCTGTCTACAGGATGTCCAGCCGGTCGAAGCAGCCGGGGCAGTCCTACGAAATGCTCGGCAACCAGTTTTCGCAGTTCGTCAAGGGCGACGTCGACCTGCGCTATTACCACACCATCAACGGCAACCAGATGGTAGCCCGGCTGTTTGCCGGAGTGGGCTGGCCTTATGGCAACTCGCGAACCGCTTTCGCAGGCGATGACGACACGGAGAAAACGGTGGCTGCCATGCCCTTCGAAAAGAAATATTACGTGGGCGGCGCCAACAGCATACGCGGATGGCGCCTGCGCAGCCTGGGGCCGGGATCGTACAAGGATTCGGCATCGTTTACCTCGTATCCCAACAACACGGGCGACATCAAGCTGGAGATCAACCTCGAATCCCGCTTCAAGCTGGTAGGGCTTCTGGAGGGCGCCCTTTTCATGGATGCCGGCAACGTGTGGGACTCGCACAGGGACGAAGACCGGCCGGGCGCCGATTTCAGCTTCGACCGGTTCTATCGGGAGATTGCGGTGAGCGGCGGGATCGGATTCCGGTTCGATTTCAAATATTTTATCCTTCGGAGCGACGTGGGCATGAAGCTGCACGACCCCGCAGGAAAGGGCAGGTGGGCCTTCACGCCAAAACCCGACGGAAGCAGGCGCATCGACTGGGACGACTTCTGCCTGAGCATCTCCATCGGATACCCGTTCTTCTGAATTTTGAATGATGAATGGTAAATTTTGAATTTTGAATTTTGAATTATAAATGAGCTAAGGAGTTATCAGGAAATAAGCATTACATTTTTCATGATTACACTGTCCAAAATTTTCTCAAGGCATCATAGCCCGAAGGGCTTTATTTTCGTAACCGCATGCAAGCGCAGCGCAGCTTGCGGAAGACGCGTCTCTCCTCCACTGCTGCCTGAAAGGCAGGACGCGCGCTGCCTGAAATCCTGCCTTTCAGGCAGCGGCCGCGAGACGTCTCCTTTCCGCAGGTCGCGACCTGCGGTTATGAAAATCCGGCTTTTCAAGCCGTCGAAACGTAACGTCTATTCTTGACAGTTCCTGATCATCATCACTGAATGTAACGCACAAACTCAAAATTCAAAATTCAAAATTCAGAATTCTTCAATATAACGCACAAATTCAAAATTCAAAATTCAAAATTCATAATTTTTCAATGTCGATGCGCATAGATATTCTTACGGTGGTACCCGAACTGCTCGAAAGCCCGTTTGCTCATTCCATTATCCGGCGGGCAAAGGCGAAGGGAATCGTGGAGCTGGAAGTCCACAATATCCGCGACTACGCCACCGGTAAGCGCCGTCATGTGGACGATTATGCTTTCAGCGGAGATGCGGGCATGGTGATGATGATCGAGCCGGTATACCGCGCCATCACCGAGCTGAAGAGCCGGCGTGCGTACGACGAGGTCATCTACACTTCGCCTGACGGGGAACTCTTCGGGCAGAAGGAAGCCAACCGCCTCTCCACCCTTGACGGCATCATTATACTGTGCGGTCATTACAAGGGAATCGACCACCGCATCCGCGAACATCTCATCACCAGGGAAATATCCATCGGCGACTATGTGCTTACCGGCGGCGAACTGGCGGCGGCAGTCATATGCGATGCCGCGATCAGGCTGCTTCCCGGCGCTCTGGGCGACGAAAGCTCGGCGCTCTCCGATTCGTTCCAGGACAACCTCCTGGCGCCGCCCGTGTACACGCGCCCTGCGGAGTTCAACGGCTGGAAAGTACCGGAAATACTGTTGCAGGGAAATGCGGCCGCCATCGACCGGTGGAAGTTCGAGCAGTCGGTGGAACGTACCGGACGGTTACGGCCGGGATTGCTGTAGACGCTCCGCCGGCTGACCCGACCTGACAAAAGTAACGGTTCCGGACTGTCAGGATGGCGCATGTCCTGCCGGGCTGGCATGCGCCGGCAGTTCTGTCAGGTTCGGGAACACTGCCGGAGCCGAAACCTGATATTTATTTTTTTTATTTCCAAAAAAAATAAATATTTTTGGGTCAAATTATAAACACCTGTGCGATGAACCGTTTTACATGGCGCCCTGCCAAGTTTGCAGGTCTCCCTTTTATTTCAGCAGCGCTTCCCGCAAATATCGCGGGGAGTCCCGCAAGTATTGCGGGTACTCCCGCTGACTTTGCGGGTGTCCCTGCAAACTTCGCGGGGCGTGTTTTTAACTTCGCGGGACTCCCTTTTAACTTTGCGGGACTCCCTGCGAACTCTGCGGGACTCCCTGCGAACTTCGCGGGACTCCCTTTTATTCTTGCGGGGCTCCCTTTTATTCTTGCGGGATTCCCTTTTATTCCTGCGGGACTCCCTTTTATCCTTGCGGGACTCCCTTTTATCTTCGCGGGACTCCCTTTTATTCCTGCGGGACGCCCTGTTATTTTTGCGGGACGCCCTGCTGTTTTTGCGGGACGCCCCGCAAATTTCGCGACATTCTTCTACATTCCGCATGCACGCCTGCCTCCGCCCGTATTCGCTCCTTCCGTTTTCCGGCGGCGCGGGATTATTTTCCGTTCCGTATTCTCAAGTAACCAATCCTTATTCAATCATCAAACATCAATCATTTAACATTAAAAATCAATCATTTTATATGAAAGCAAAAGATTTTATACCGCAGGCATTTGCGAAATTATTGACGTGGCTGACCAATTTCATCACGTATTTGAACCTTCCTGACGTCATGATGCGCCTTGGGCTCGACATGACGCGCGTGAGCGCCCTGAGCGCCGAAATAGACGAATACAGGGAAGCCTGCGTGAAAGCCGGCGCGTCGAACGCCGGCAGCGTCGACCGCCTCGACCGCAGGGAAAAAGCCAAAAGCGTCACAAAGTCCGTCCGGAATTTTGTGAACGCCTCCCTGCGCTACAACGAAGCCGTCACCGACGACGACCGCAAGCAGCTCGGCCTGACGATCCCCGACAGTACGCCGACATCCGACACCGAACCGCTTGAATATCCTGAAATAGAAGTCGATACAAGCGTCCTGCGCCGCATCTCGTGCCGGTTCCTGAACCGCGAACACCGCATCTCCAAGCCGCACCACGTGCACGGTACCGAGCTGCGCTCCGGATTCATCCCCGACGGCGAAAAGCCTTCGCTCACGCACCTTGTCACGTCCTCCTTCTCGACCCGCTCGTCGATAACGCTGGACTTTACCGACGAACAGCGCGGAAAGCCCGTAGGATTCTGCGCGCGGTACGAGAACAATACCGGCGCCAAAGGCCCGTTCGGACCCATCGTCACCGTATTTGTCCCGTGACGGCCTCTAAAAAGCACGCAGATGACGCAGATGAGACGGATTTTCGCAGATCATCGTCTGTGCCGGTCCGTTCAGCCTGTGCTGTCTGTGTGCTTTATTCCTTTTCTCACAGCGCCTTAAAAAAAGAAATGACCCGAATGTCAGTTTTAAACCAAAAAGAAATATCTTTGGGTCAAAATAGAGTTATTTGAACAGTCAGGACAATCCGTTATTTATTTGATCATGAAGAAAGGTTTTTATGTATTTCCGCTGTTGGCGGCGATGTTTCTCATATCCTGCGGCCCGGAATGGGAGCCGCTTTTCAACGGCAGGGATTTCGCCGGATGGGAAACGTATATTGGCGTCCCCGATCCGTCGGTAGACGTGCCGGGCATGGAACGCAGCGAAGAAGGCGCGTATGCGCAGCCGCTGGGGGTCGGCAGCGACCCGCTGAAGGTGTTTACCGTGGTGCAGGTGGACGGCGGCCCGGCTGTACGCGCCTCGGGACAGATTTATGGCTCGCTCGCCACCGTCAGAGAGTACGGCAACTACCACCTGCGCCTCGAAGTGAAGTGGGGCGAAAGGAAATGGGCGCCGCGCGAGGATAAGCCGCGCAACGCCGGCGTTCTCTATCATGGAACGGGCGATTTCGGCAAAGGCCTGGACGTGTGGAAAATCTCGCACGAATGTCAGGTGATGGAAACCATGTTCGGCGACTCGTACCGCATGGGCGAAACCTTCTGCGACATCACGGCTTCGCGCGCCGGCGAAAACGAACGGTATACGTTCGACCGCACGGCGCCCGCGGTAAGCTTCGGGCACAATCTGCCGGCCGGCCCCGTTTGCAGCAGGAATCCCATGAACGAAAAACCGGCGGGCGAATGGAACGCCATTGAGCTGCTGTGCTGCGAAGGCGTCAGCGTTCACGTTGTCAACGGCAGGGTGAACATGATCAATACCAATTCGCACCTGGTGGTCGACGGCAGGGAAGTACCCCTTACCGGAGGCGTGATACAGCTACAGTCCGAAGGCGCCGAAATCTATTACCGGAATATCGAAATCCGCCCGATCAGCAGGATACCGGACGAATACCTGAAATGAAAGGCAGGATACAAGCGTCCCGCGTCACCGGTTTTTTAACAGTTGAATACGATGATACGCATGTTCATCCGCATCCGCAACCTCATGCTCAATCCCGCAAAGGAGTGGAAAGCTATTGCGGCCGAAAGCGATACCCGGAAAACGGTTTATGTACGGTTTGTCCTCCCGCTGCTGTATCTGACAGCGTTTGCCGCCATCATCGGCACATGGCTCGACACGTCGCGCGAAGTGTACTCCATCGCTTTTGTATTCCGCAAGATCGCCATCCTGTGGACATCGCTCAGCTCCGGCCTGTATTTTTCGGCGTTTGTCATTACCGAAATCATGGCGCGCCTGACAGGCTCGAAGGATCACGATCGCGCTTTCGCATTGATGGCGTATGCGTCCGGAGTTGCCTGCCTGGTGATCGCCGTCGTGGAACTGTTCCCGTTTTTCAGCGAACTGCTCGTACTTGCGTTCTATTCCTGCTATCTCTACTGGCGGGGCATACCCCGCCTGATAGGAATACAGGGTCAGAAACGGATGATATACGGCCTGTTGTCGTTCATCATCGCGGTACTGGTGTATTTGCTGATGTTCTTTTTCTTCGGAAACGTGCTGAACGCGATATTCATGTAGGAGAAGGCGCCGTCACGCTGCCCGGCGCACGCAGGATAACCGGCCCGACATTCAATTCGGAAATCATCAAAAACAAATGTAAAATATCCCGCTCTTCAGGCGCAAGGCGCACAGCTCCCGCCTCCATCCGGGGATTTGGGGCAGGGCAGGAGAGGGGCTTCTCCCGATTGATTATGATTCATCTTATTTATTTTTTTTCATATTCCCATGAAGGCTTATCTTGATCTTTTATCACACGTCCTGCAAAACGGCGTTGAAAAACACGACCGTACCGGTAAAGGTACGGTCAGTGTGTTCGGCTACCAGATGCGCTTCGATCTTGCGAAAGGTTTTCCGGCGCTTACCACCAAGAAACTGCATACGCCGTCCATCATTTACGAACTGTTGTGGTTCCTGCAAGGCTCGACCAATATCGGTTACCTGCGCGACCACAAAGTGACCATCTGGAATAACTGGGCCGACGAGCAGGGCGAACTCGGGCCTGTTTACGGGTACCAGTGGCGTTCATGGCCTGCTGCCGACGGACGCCATATCGACCAGATAACGCAGGTGGTCAATTCCATCAAAAATGATCCCGACTCGCGGAGGCATATCGTTTGTGCATGGAACGCAGGCGACATCGAAAGGATGGCCCTGCCGCCCTGTCATGTGCTTTTCCAGTTTTATGTGACTGGCGGCAAGCTCTCGTGCCAGCTGTACCAGCGAAGTTGCGATATTTTTCTCGGCGTTCCGTTCAATATTGCATCCTATGCGTTGCTCACTTCCATGATGGCACAGGTTACAGGGCTGCAACCCGGCGAGTTTATCCATACCCTGGGCGATGCGCACATTTACTCGAACCATCTGGAGCAGGCGAGACTGCAACTCACCCGTGACCCGCGCCCGTTGCCCGTCCTGAAAATCAACCCCGATGTGAAATCGATCTTTGACTTCCGGTACGAAGATTTCGCCATCGAAGGCTACGATCCGCACCCGCATATCAAGGGAGAAATAGCAGTTTAATACGCGCTTTCGATTTAAATGAAATCAAAAATATATATATGTATCAATAATCATTATTCTGTATCCTTTTTTTCACAATATTCTTTTTCACATAATATTATGCTTTTATAGTTTTCTCCAGGGCTGCAAGCCATCTCCCGAGCATCTTTTGCAGGTCGGATTTTCCACCGCTATCGTAAAAAGCAAGGAATTTGTCGATCAGATCAGGGAATAGCGCTATCCCTTTTGTTGTCAGGTCCTGCCTGTAATACACCATGCGAATAATTCTGTCGTTTTTATCAAGAGGATACTTCCTGAACAGTTTATTCTCATGGCAGAATTTCAAAAATACCACATGTTCGTCATAGAAATCCTCAACGACAGGGGCTCCTCTACTTACGGCGGTAATATCGTATTCAAGGGTACTCCCGTCAAACTTTTCCCTGTAGGCGGCGCGCAACACATCCTTCGCGGCTTCGAGCGGAACGGCCATCATTTTGTGCTGCGCATCTTTAGAGGATCCCCGGTAAACAGGTTCGGGATCATGCAGCAGCGCGTTTCCGGCGACGGTATAAACCATGCACAATTCTTCGTCAAAAAGTCCCCCGATAAAATGTCCGTTACAGTTCATCATCCAGTTTTTCCCCTGCGCCGG
>JAISCQ010000042.1 GCA_031265445.1 Bacteroidales bacterium | reverse complement strand
CGAATAAAAAACGCCATGTCCCGAAAAAAACGGAACATGGCGATATGCGGTATGTAAAATATTTGTTTCTTTGCGCCTTTTCTAAACGCGGGCGGGAGGGGTTATTGGATGGTGTGTGTTAGCAAAATATCCGACACTGCCAAATATTTTTTGGCAGTATTTCCAACATTCTTTCTATCAACAGCACAACTCATTTCGACCTTTTTATTCTGACTTTAAAACCCGTTATACGGAAACAGGAAAAACAGGTACAAATGTACAGGAAATATTTTTTGAATTGATACTGTGCGCGGAATATTTTTTGTGTGTATTATATTTTTTTACTGACCCCGGTAGCAGAGACGCGATGCATCGCGTCTCTACAACGCAGCCTGACAGGTCGGCGTGTCGCACCGATGGTGGGAGCAGCACCAGACCTGTCAGGGTCAAAACCGCAAATACGTCTACCACCGCTGTCAGGGTCAAGACCGCTGACAGGGTGTGCCGCACGCTATCCTGTCAGTGGTGGTACAGCCTTCGTTGACCCTGTCAGTGGTGGTACAGCCTGAGACGCGATGCATCGCGTCTCTACATCAGCGTTTCGCACCGGCGTGGGAGTAGCGCCCGACCTGACAGGGTCGATAGACCTGTCAGGGTCAAAACCGCAAATACGCCTACCACCGCTGTCAGGGTCAAAATGTTCCCCGTCAGGGTTAAAAATATTTTCAAAAATTTAACCCCGGAATACAAAACCTTTTTTAACCTCTTTTGTTTTTCTTGGGGATAAACTCATTTTTAACCATCAGTCACAGATTCCAAGCAGCAAACAAAATGAGGACGGAAAAGCATCCATGCCTCATGTAACAGAAAAAAAGGTTCGTTTTCAAAATTAATCATCATCAAAAATAGAATGCCTATGTAACATTCCGGCAAATCATGTAAAAAGCCGACGTGTGCGGGAACACTCGCCGGCTCGAGAGAATTTAATACCAAAACTGAATTTAATATTAAAAAGACAAAGTAATGATAAATAAATGTTATTTGGTCAAAAAAAGGTTCATAAATTTATTGAAATTAATAAAAATTGTTTTTATTCTGTTGCAGGCAGGGACATTATCGCTGTGGGCTGCGGATGTCCTCCCGCAAAGAGAGCGGATCGCGCCGAACGCGACTGCTGTGCAGGGAACGGTAATCACGGGAACGGTTACCGATGAAACGGGCCAGCCCATGCCGGGGGTGAGCATCCAGGTAAAGGGGACGCTGACCGGTACGGTGAGCGACGCCGAAGGTAAATATTCCATCCATGCGCCCAGCCGGGAAGCGGTACTTGTATTTTCATTTGTAGGTTATGCCGTACAGGAATTGCCTGCAGGCGACCGGCGCGAAATCAGCATCACGCTGGTTGAGGACAACCGGTTACTGGAGGAAGTGGTAGTGGTAGGCTATGGCGTTCAAAAGAAATCGAACCTGACGGGTTCGGTGGCTGTTGTGAAGGCCGAAGCGCTGGAGACAAGGCCGGTGTCGAGTATTTCGGCGGCGCTGGCAGGCCAGATGCCCGGCGTTACTACGATCCAGCGTTCGGGACAACCCGGCGTGCAAACCGGTTCCATCACCATCCGCGGGAAAAATACCCTCAACGCGGCCAGTCCGTTGGTCATTGTGGACGGCGTACCCGGAAGCATGAACGATATTCCGATGGAAGACATCGTCGGGATCAGCGTCCTGAAAGATGCCGCGTCATCGGCCATCTATGGGGTGCAGGCCGCCAATGGCGTGATCCTGATCACTACGCGGCGGGGCCGGAAAGACGAGCGGACAAAAGTCTCCTATTCGGGAAATGTGGCATGGGTGCAACCGACAACACGCCTCAAATTCCTCGGTTCGGGCGACTATGCCATGCTGTACAACGAAGCCACGCTGAACGAAAATCCCAACGCCACCCTCCGGTGGACGGACGCCGAAGTGAAAAAGTTCTACGATGGAAGCGACCCTGCCAACTATCCCAATACCGACTGGTATCGGGAAACATTCAAATCGCACTCCTGGGAACAGTCCCATTACCTGTCGGTCAACGGAGGCTCGGAAAAAACCGCTTACAATGCGTCCCTGCAATACCTCAATCAGGGCGGACTGGTGGACGCCTGCAATTATCAGCGGTTCAACGGCCGGATCAACCTCGATTCCCAGATCTCTCCGTGGTTTGCAGCCGGGATGAATCTGGCCGCTTTCCGCGGTATCCGTAAAGACGGATGGGATTCGTTCAGCGCCCTTCTGCAATATTCAAACCGGATCAGTCCTACCGAGCCGGTTTACAAAAACGGGGATTTCAACTATCCGGTCAGTAACCCCGTAGCACACGAAGGCGCCTCGGGATTTCAGCGTTTCATAACCCAGCAGTTGCTCGGCACGGTTTACGGGACCATCAATTTCCTGCCTAACCTGAGCCTGAAGGGGGTATTTTCGGTCAGGAATCAGGCGGATAATTATGATGGGTTTAAAAAGCACCTGACGTACTCAACCTTCGACTCGGGAATGAGAGAAGGCTATGACAGGCATTACAGTCAGAACCATTATACGATGCAGGTTTTAGCCAATTACCATGAAAGCTGGGGCAACCATAACTTTGCTGCATTAGGCGGTTTCGAACAGTATCTGTATACGTACAAGTATACGGAAGCCTCCCGGAAAGGCGGCGGAAACGACGAGCTGACCGAATCGCTGAATACGCTGGACGCTTCGTCGCAGGCCAATAGCGACGGCGGCAGGGAATTGGCGCGCCGGTCGTTCTTCGGACGCCTGCAGTATAACTATGACAGCAAATATCTGGCTGAAGCGAATTTCCGTTGCGACGCATCGTCCATCTTTCCCGAGAAGAACCGATGGGGACTTTTCCCCGCGCTGTCAGCCGGATGGGTCGTCTCGCGCGAAGATTTCCTGAGCGGCGTCCGCTGGTTAAGCAACCTGAAACTGCGCGCCGGCTGGGGACAAACCGGAAACGAAGAGGTCAAGTCAAATGATGTGTATCCTTCGATAGCTACCTATGCGTACGACCGGTATGTATTTGCCAAGAGCGTCTATTCCACCATTCGGGAATCGCGCTATGTCAATCCCGATTTAAAATGGGCTACGGTAACCAATTATGAGCTGGGCATCGAGGCAAGCGTCCTGAACCACATGTTGTCCATGGAACTGGCCCTTTACAAAAAGCAAACCAGGGACATGCTGCTCTACCTCCCCGTAACGGCAGTACTGGGCATGGTGCCTTTTGCGCAGAATGCCGGGAAAGTGGAAAATAAAGGATTCGATTTGAACCTTTCGCACCAAAATTCCATTGGGCGCGACTGGAAATATAATGTGTACGTCACCCTGGCCTACGTGAAAAACAGGATTACGGACATGGCCGGAACAGAAGGGGCGGATCCGAGCAACAGTAAATACTGGTTTCTGGAAGGCCATCCCATCGGATCGTACTATGGTTACAAAGCCAATGGTTTTTTCAATACGGACGAGGAACTGAAAAATGAGCCTAAACGTACCGGATCCGAAAAATTGGGCGACATCAAATACGTGAACCTCAATCCTAAAGACGGCAATAAAATAGATGCGGCCAACGACCGTACGGTGATCGGGCAGGATTTCCCTTCCTGGACAACCGGGCTTGGCGCCGGGGCGACTTACCGGAACATCGACTTTTACTGCTTCTTTCAGGGCGCCTTTGATGTAGATGTGTATACCGAAAACGAAATGGCATTCGCCTTCTTCAACGGCGCGAAGGTCTTGAAACGTCATTTGGACCGGTGGACGCCCGATCATCATCAGGCTTCTTACCCCCGGATCACGCGGTCGAGCCAGACCAATTTCCAGCCGTCGTCATTCTGGCTGCAAAACGCCTCGTATGTGCGTTTGAAAAACGTATCGCTGGGGTATACCCTGCCCAAAGCATGGATCGGCAAACTGGGACTGGAGAAAGTCTACGTGTATCTCTCCGGCGAAAACCTGCTTACCTTCAGCAGCCTCGAAGGTATTGACCCCGAAGCGCCCACAACCGGACGGGGCGCATTCTATGCCAATAACAAAAAGGTATCTTTAGGATTGAAAGTTTCATTTTAATGATTGAAGAACATGATAAGGAAGAAATTAATATATGTATGGGCGGCTGTTGCCGTTTTGAGCTTGAGCGCCTGCAATGATTTCCTGGACAGGTATCCGCTGGAAGAATTGTCCGATAAGGGTTTCTGGAAAACCCCGGCTGATGCCGAGATATATGTCGGCGACCTGTACCGGAGAGCGCTCCCCGGCCACGCCATCGACGCGGATATCAATTCGGATAACGCGGTACATGGCGTCAAATGGGCGGCGGGCAACATATCCTTAGGTATTTATGACCCTGCCGATTTTAGCTGGAACAGTATCTCAAGCGATAAATCGAAGAACGACGGCGTGTACGGAACCATCCGGGCATGTAACCTGCTGTTGGCGAAAATAGATGACATCCCGAACTATGATCCCGCCGCAAAAGCAGTAACGATTGCGGAAGCGCGCTTTCTGAGGGGTATCGTCTATTTCAGTTTGATCAGGGCCTATGGAGATGTTCCCTATCTCGACACTCCCCTTGAATTGTCGCAGGTAAAGAACATCCAGCGCACGCCTGCCGCTGAAATCTATACAAAGATCATGGCCGATTTCGACGCCGCCATTAGCAGCTTGCCGCTAAAATCGGCATTGCCTGCGAATAAATACGGGCGCGCCACCAAAGGCGCCGTCCAGGCGATCAAAGCGAGGGCTGCTTTGTACTATCATCAGTTCGAGACGGCAGCCGATGCGGCGAACGCCGTCATTACTTCCGGCGAGTATGAACTGTTCGACAAGGACCATACGGGCCGTTATGCCGAACTGTTCTGGGAAAGCCAGGAGGCCTGTAGTGAAGCTGTGCTGGTGCGCCAGTATAAATACCCTACCATTACCCATTATACGATTGGATGGGAATGTTTCCCGACCAAGGGATGGGGCGGCATCAATCCTACGCAAAGTCTGGTAGACGCATTCGAATGTACGGACGGCGCTCCCATCGGTTCGTCGCCGCTCTACAAAGAAAAAGACCCCTTCGCAAACAGGGATCCGCGTCTGGAGGTAAATGTGCTGCACGACGGAGAAACCATGTACGGCGTAACCATCAGGGTGGCTCCGTTGAAGTCGAGCGGCAACACGGGTATCGCCCAGCACAACGATGCCACCGCCACCGGTTATTACCACCAGAAATTCCTCGACCCGAACATCGATCCGCAATCCGGCGGCTGGAACATGAGCAGGGACTGGCATGTAGTTCGTTTTGCCGAACTGCTGCTGACCTATGCCGAAGCGAAAAACGAGATTGCCGGGCTGGACGCTACGGCATTCGAAGCCGTGAACCGGGTGCGCCGCCGCGTAGGATTGCCCGACCTGCAAAACGCCGATCCCGCCAAACCCGCGTATTGCGCCACCCAGGACGACCTGCGGCAACGCATCCGCAACGAGTGGCGCGTGGAATTTGCCCAGGAAAGCGGGTTCCGCCAGTGGGATATTCGCCGGTGGGGTATTGCCAAAACGGTGCTCAACGCCCCCTTCCTCGGTCTTAAATATACGCTCGCCGGTACGGGCGACAGTCAGACCTGCACGCTTTATGAGGGCGAGAATATCAAGCTGACCGGAAGCAAGTACGAAGACCACAACGTGATCTATCCGATTCCGCAGGAAGAAATGGACCTGCATAAAGACTGGCAGCAAAATCCGAAATATTAACGGGTAACATTTGATCGTCCCGGAGGTTTCAAAACCTCCGGGATTTTTCGATTCTAACCGGATGCAAATTGAATGTTTAAGCCACGGCATAAATAGTTTTGGCTACGGCATAAATGATCAGGTCACGGCCGTAACTCTGTATCGGAAGAATCACCTTTGTAAAAAACATTCCTATCGCCATGAACGGGACAATCACCTCTACAAGAAACATTCCTCGGTTGATGAATGGAACAGTCACCTCTGCAAGAAATATTCCTCAGTTGATGAATGGAACAGTCACCTCTGCGAGAGACATTCCTCAGTTGATGAATGGAACAATCACTCCTGCGAGAAACATTCCTCGGTTGATGAGACAATTTGAATTATACCCTCTTAACCTCCTGTGATGAAAATAACCCGTAAACAGTGGATTCTTCTGTTCCTGCTGACAGCCGGATTTTCCGGACTGTTTTCGGGGATGCTGTCGCATGTGATCTATGATCATGAACAGCATCAGCTGTTCCTGTTCTGTAAAGGCTATTTTTATTCGCATCTCGGTCTGCCGGGCGGATTACTGAAATACATCACGGCGTTTGTCGTTCAATTTTTCTACCATCCTTTATTGGGAAGCGTACTTCTTGCGTCGTGCATTGCTTTGGTTTATCCGCTGGGCGCTATAGCGGGCGCCAGAATATCGGGAAAACCCGACACGTTGCAATTGTCGTTGTTGGCGCCGCTTTTCCTGATGATACAGTATGCGGCCATTGAATTTCCGGTGTCGGTTGTCATCGGCGTCCTGCTGAATCAGCTTTTCGTCATCCTGCTCCTGCGCCTGCCCCGCAAGGTCTGTTACTTCGCCCTGTTCCCGTTTGTGTCGGCCTTATATTTCCTGACCGGCGGCTATTGCCTGATATTTATATCTATGGCGATGACGAATGCCTTATCTCATGCCGGCAGGCAAACAAAACGGCAGATTCCCCTGTTCGCGGCATTTTCCATCGGCTTGCCCTTCCTCGGAAGCTATGTCTGCGCCGTGCCGGTACATACGGCCATAACCGCGGCATTACCCGACGCCATTTCCGCCGGAGTTCTCCTCCTCTTGCTGCTGCTGCTGTCGCATCCTGTTTTGGCATACCTTTTTCAGGAAAGATTGACACAATCCTTAACCCGGCTGCACAGGGGTTTTTCCTCCGCAGGAGAAGCGGAAAGAGTCCGCAGTAAACGGACAGTCATCGTTTCCGTATTTTTTCCCCTGTGCTATCTGCTTTCGGCAAGCGGCTTTCTGATGAATAACTTCGATAGCCGCGTCCGCATCCTGTTGCAGGCCAGCCAGTATGCGAAACAAAACAACTGGCAGGGCGTACTGCAATCTGCCGGACAATATGACGGTAAAAATCATTTGGCGACTTACCTGACCAACCTGGCGCTGTTTCATACAGGCCGGATGCCCGGGCAAATGTTTTCCTTCCGGCAGGATTGGGGCAAGGAATCGCTCTTTTTTCCGTGGACGGGAAACAGTCGCGAAAGCGAATATGGCGATCTGGTGTATGCCGGCTTAGGCTACCTCAACGAAGCGCACCACTGGACTTTCGAAGCCATGACGGTCTTCGGGCAAACGGCTCCCATCCTGCAAAAACTGATTGCGTACAACATCGCCAACGAGCGTCCCGCGGTTGCCCGCCGATTCATCAATGTGCTCCGGCAGTCGCTGTTCTACCGTTCGTGGGCCGATCGTGCGGACAAAATAATTCGGGACAGCCGGTCGTTGCCGTATCACAGGGTAAGCGACGATACCGCGCACCCCGCCCGTTTTTCCAACTTCACGGACATCGGGCCTGACCTGCTATACCTGTGCCGTCGCGAACCCGGTAACCGCATGGCCTTCGAATACCTGATGAGTTATTACCTGCTCACGAATCAGGTCGTCAAATTCGCAGAAAATCTGTGGAGAAAGGACGCATTTTCATATCCCAAATTACCCAGGGCTTACGACGAAGCCCTGCTTACATATCAGCTGGGCGTTTCGCCGGATGTGTTCCGGCAACTCCGGATAGACGTACAGCCAGAAACCATGGAACGCCTGAAGCAATATTACGCCATGCTCCGGGGTAAAAGCGACCGCCGTCAGCTGAAAGAAAAATTCGGCGACACCTATTGGTACTACCTGCATTTCGAAAGTCCCTACGGCAACAAAATTATTGACCGCCCATGATCCGGCTGTTCGCATACATCATCGTGTTCGCCTGCCTGCCTGCAGGATGCCGGAAGCCTGTTACGCCCGACCTGATCCGTGACCGGCAACCGGCTATCTTTCCCGATTATTCGGATGTTGTATTTCCACCCAACATGGCGCCGCCTAATTTTCGTATCGACGAGCAGGGCGATGACTTTTTGGCGGAAATCGGAGTCAATGGACAAATACTTCTGACTTACCGGTCGTCTGCGCCGGAGGTTTGTATCAGGGAATCGGCATGGCGGCGGTTTGCCGGCGAGCATGCCGGAGCGGAATATTTCGTCCGCATATCGGTGAAGCAGGGCGGCCGATGGGTGCAATGGAAAGATATTGTCAACAGGATCGCCCGGCAGCCCATCGACCCGTATCTGGTTTATCGATTACTGTACCCCGGTTACGAGCTTTGGAACGAAATGGGTATCTACCGGCGCGACCTGACTTCGTTCGGCGAAAGCGCTGTGGTGGAAAACAAATCGCTGGAAAAAGGCTGCGTCAACTGCCATACGTTCTGCCGCCATTCGCCCGATACCATGCTGCTGCACATTCGCGGCAAAATGGGCGGAACAGTGATTCGCCGGCATGGAGCCACCGTCAAGAAGGATATAAAAATACCCGGCGGCCGCCATCACGGGGCTTATGCATCGTGGCATCCGTCGGGAAAGTTCATCGCTTATTCGGCCGGCGACATCAAACAATTCTTCCACCTTACCGGGAAAAAACCGGTGGAAGTATTCGACCTCGAATCAGACCTGATCATTTACGATGTGGACGCCGACCGCATATTCGCCGATTCCGCGATCAGCGGGGAGAAGTACCTGGAAACCTATCCCGACTGGTCGCCCGACGGAAAGAACCTGTATTTTTGCCGTACCGGCGCCATCCTGAAAACAGCATCCCCGGACAGCATCCGTTATGACCTGTACCGGGTGTCGTTCGATCCCGCCGCTCGGACATTCGGGACGCCCGAATGTATCTACAATGCCTCCGGGCATGGAAAAACCGTAGCGCTTCCGCGCGTGTCGCCCGACGGAAGGTACCTGATGTGTTCCATGTTCGATTACGGCAATTTCGGCATCTGGCACCCCGAAAGCGAGTTGAGCCTGCTCAACCTGACAACGGGCGAAATGCGGGTGATGGACGAAGTGAACAGTCCCGATGTGGAGAGTTTCCACGCATGGTCGTCGTCGGGACGCTGGTTTGTGTTCAGCAGCAAACGGATGGACGGATTATGGGCGCGGCCGTACTTTGCATACTTCGATCCGGAAACGGGCGATGCCTCCAAACCGTTCCCGCTACCCCAAAAAGACCCCAATTTTTACGAATATTTCACCAAAACATACAATTTGCCGGAACTGATCAAGGCGCCCATAACGGATAAACGCAGGTTTTACCGGACAGAAATTATCCCGATCCGCAAAGCCGACCGGTGAAAGCAGACAAAGATACTTGCAGGATCCATAAAAAACATGTAGGTTTGCGCTCATCTTTTCATCAATAAAATCAGATATGAGCAAGGTTTTGATCATCGGAGCCGGCGGTGTGGGCACCGTCGCGGCGCATAAGATAGCTTCGGTTCCCGAAGTGTTTGGCGACATGATGCTGGCCAGTCGCACCAAATCCAAATGTGATGCCATAGCGGCAGCCATTGGCGGCAACCGTATCCGTACGGCGCAGGTTGATGCCGACCATGTACCCGAGTTGGCGGCGTTGATCCGCAGTTACCGGCCCGACCTGGTGGTGAATGTCGCTTTGCCCTATCAGGATCTGACCATCATGGACGCCTGCCTCGAAACAGGCGTAAGCTACCTGGATACGGCCAACTACGAACCGAAGGACGAAGCCAGGTTCGAGTACAAATGGCAGTGGGCTTACCGGGAAAAGTTCAAAAACGCAGGTTTGACCGCCATTCTCGGTTGCGGCTTCGACCCGGGCGTTACCGGCGTATACACAGCGTATGCGGCCAAACATCATTTTGACGAGATACAGTACCTGGATATCGTTGACTGCAACGCAGGCGACCACGGCCATCCCTTTGCCACCAATTTCAATCCGGAAATCAATATCCGCGAAGTGACCCAGAAAGGAAAATACTGGGAAAACGGCAAATGGCTGTATACCGAGCCGCACGAAATACATCAGCCGCTCCATTATCCCGAAATCGGGCCTAAGGAATCGTACGTGATCTATCACGAAGAACTGGAATCGCTGGTGAAGAATTTCCCCACCCTCAAGCGCGCCCGTTTCTGGATGACTTTCGGACAGGAATATCTGACGCATCTCCGTGTGATCCGGAACATCGGCATGGCAAGCATTGAACCGGTCATGTACCGGGGCATGGAAATCGTGCCGATACAGTTCCTCAAAGCCGTATTGCCTGATCCGGCGGATCTTGGTAAAAACTACAGGGGATGGACTTCCATTGGCTGCCGTATTCGCGGATTGAAAAACGGCAGGGAACAGACCTACTATGTATACAATAATTGCAGCCATGAGGTTGCCTACAGGGAAACCGGCACACAGGCGGTAAGTTATACAACGGGCGTTCCGGTAATGATCGGCGCCATGATGTACATGAAAGGCCTGTGGAAAAAGCCGGGCGTATTTAATGTTGAAGAATTTGATCCCGATCCGTTCATGGAGCAATTGAATATCCACGGATTGCCGTGGAAAGAACAATTCGATGTCCATTTGGAATTATAGTCTTTTCTGTCGGGTCGAAAGCCTGATAAAGCTCATGAAATGCTTCCCTTCGGGCGCGCGCAGCGACCGTGAGTAACGCTTGGGGAGGCCCTTAATTTTTAAAATATGGTATTGCCAATTTATGTATACGGATGGCCGTTGTTGCGGAAAAAGAGCGAGGATATAACTCCTGATTATCCCGGATTGCAGCAGCTGATCGCCGACATGTTCGAAACCATGTACCAGGCCGACGGTTGCGGCGTAGCGGCTCCCCAGATCGGGAAAAATATACGTTTGATTGTGATTGACGGTTCGCCCATGGCCGATGATGAAAACCCGGATGACATGCTCCGGACTTTCAAAAAGGTTCTTATCAATCCTGTGATTATTGACCGTACCGGCAACGAATGGACCGATAGCGAAGGATGCCTGAGCCTGCCCAGGATTCGCGAATCGGTGAAGCGTCCGGCGAAAGTAAAAATAGAATACCTGGACGAAAATTTCAAGGCGCATCACGAGGAATATGACGGCACGGCGGCGCGTATCATCCAGCATGAGTATGACCATCTTGAAGGCGCTTTGTTCATCGACCGGATTTCGCCCCTGCGCCGCAAGCTGATTGTTGCCAAACTCAACGCCATAGCCAGGGGAAAGGTCGACTGTTCATACAAAATCAAAGCATACAAAAAGTAAGTCCGCTTTTTAATCATGAGGATCGTTAACATATGGATATGGGTAACCGTTATATTATCAGGTTGCCAGTTAAAAACATCAAAGAATCAAATGAACCCGCCCAAAGCGCAAAAAATACCTGTTACCCTCGCCACCGCAGGACACGAACGCATCGATCATTATTTCTGGCTCAATGAGCGCGACGATCCTCAAGTGGTTGCCTACCTCGAAGACGAAAATGCCTACGCGAAAGAGATGATGAGCGATACGGAGGATTTCCAGAAACGGCTGTTTACCGAAATAACTTCGCGTATCAAGCAGGACGACCGGTCCGTACCGTATTTCAAAAACGGATACTTCTATTATTCCCGGTACGAGCAGGGTGGCGAATATCCGATTTTCTGCCGGCGCAAGGGCGCCATGGACGCTCCCGAGGAAATCATGCTCAACGGCAACAAAATGGCGCACAGGCATGCCTATTTCCATATGGGCGGTTACGAGGTTAGCCCCGATAACCGTACGCTGGCCTATTGTGTGGATACGGTCGGCAGGCGGATTTACACAACCATGTTCAGGGATTTACAGACAGGTCGATCGACCGGCGCCATCATCAGCGGTACTGCCGGTTGCCTGGCTTGGGCAAATGACAGCAAAACCCTCTTCTATACCTTGAAAAATCCCGAAACGCTGCGGTCGGAAAAAATGATGGCGCATGTGCTGGGCGGCCATCAACCCGACAGGCTGGTACACTACGAAGACGACGAGGCTTACGAACTGGAAGCTTATCGCTCCAAATCCGACCGGCTGATCATCATGCTGGCACACAGCAATACTTCTACCGAGTACCGCTTCATCAATGCGGCTAACCCTGCAGAACCGCTGCATGTAGTGCAGCCGCGCGAAAAGGGACTGGAATACCAGCTGGCGCACTACCGGGATAAATTCTATATCGTCACCAACGACCGGGCCAAAAACTTCCGCCTGGTAGAAACTGCCGTCGATCAACCTTCGAAAGAATACTGGAAGGAAGTGATCCCGCACCGCGAAGATATTTTGCTCGAGGAAATTGAAGTATTCAAGGATTTCCTGGTCGTGGCCGAACGCAAAAACGGGTTGGCGCAATTGCGCATACGCCCGATGAATGGCGCCGAAGAGCATTATCTCGATTTTGGCGAGGAAGTGTATACGGCTTACATATCGTACAATCCGTCGTTCGACACCGAACAATTGCGATTTTCCTACAGCTCGCTCACCACGCCGCAGTCAACCTTCGATTACAACATGCGTGCGCACGAAAAAACGCTCCTCAAACAGCAGGAGATTGTAGGCGGCTTCAACCCCGACGACTATATTTCCAAACGGTTATACGCCTGTGGAGAGGATGGGAAAAAAATCCCCATTTCGCTGGTGTACCGCAAGGATACAAAATTAGACGGACATACGCCGCTTTTACTCTACGGTTACGGCGCGTATGGCGTTACGATCGACCCCACATTCAGCGTGGCGCGTATCAGCCTGCTCGACCGCGGCTTCGTGTTTGCCGTTGCCCATATCCGCGGCGGACAAACGCTGGGACGCGAATGGTACGAAGACGGCAAACTGTTGAACAAACGCAATACGTTTACCGATTTCATTGCCTGCGCCCAATTCCTCATCACCGAAAAATATACCGACAGGGAACATCTCTGTGCGATGGGCGGAAGCGCCGGCGGCCTGCTGACGGGCGCTGTGGTGAACATGCGCCCCGACCTTTTCAAAGCCGTTATTGCGGCAGTGCCTTTCGTGGATGTCGTCACTACCATGAGCGACAAATCGATACCGCTTACCACGGGCGAATATGACGAATGGGGCAACCCCGCCGACGAAACGTATTACCGCTACATGATGTCGTACTCGCCCTACGACAATGTGGGCGCACAGACTTATCCCCATATGCTGGTGACCGCCGGCCTGCACGACTCGCAGGTACAATACTGGGAACCGGCCAAGTGGGTAGCCAAAATGCGCGATATGAAAACCGGCCACAACCTGTTGCTGCTGCATACCAACATGGATGCCGGCCACGGGGGCGCTTCGGGACGCTTTGAGCAATATCGCGAAACCGCCCTCGAATATGCTTTTCTCTGTAAAATAGTGAATCCCGCGCTCATCAAAAATTAAAAACCGGGCTTGCAAATCAAAGCCTGGCGTTCTTAGCGAACCGCGATTGCAGTCTCAATGAAGTTAATCATCCATCATCAAAAATATTAAATGAGTCACACAAAAGTTATTGCCACCATTGGGCCGGCATCATCATCAAAAGAAGTGCTCCGCGAACTGTTTGCCACGGGCATCAATGTCTGCCGTCTTAATTTCTCACACGGCACACACGACGGACATCGCCAAAGCATCCAGAATATTATCGAACTGAACCAGGAGATGCGCACCAATGTCACCATCCTGGCCGACTTGCAAGGCCCGAAACTGCGTATCGGCGACATTGAGAACGGCGCCGTTGTGCTGCAGGACGGACAGATGATCGACCTGGTAACTGCCGAATGTCTCGGTACCGACAAGCAGCTGTATGTAGGTTATCCTGATTTTGCCAAAGATGTGAAGATCGGCGAAGCGATACTGATTGACGACGGTAAGATCAAGCTCGAAGTAGTCAAAACCAATAAAAAGAACAGGGTAACTGCCAGGGTGATCTACGGCGGGACAGTTACCTCCGAAAAAGGAGTGAACCTGCCCAGCACCAAACTGTCGCTACCCAGCCTCACTGAGAAAGACCTGTCCGACGCCTCGTTTGCACTCGATTATAATGTCGACTGGATCGCCCTGTCGTTCGTCCGCTCGGCCGACGACCTGATTCCACTGCGCGACCTGTTACGCTCGAAAAAGAAATTTGCACGCGTCGTGGCGAAGATCGAGAAACCCGAAGCAATCGACAATATCGATGCCATTATCGACGCATCCAACGGCGTCATGGTAGCGCGTGGCGACCTGGGCGTGGAAGTGCCGTTCGACCGTGTACCGATGCTCCAGAAAATGATTGCCAGGAAATGTATTGCGCAGGCCAAACCTGTTGTCATCGCTACGCAGATGCTCGAAAGCATGATCACCAACTTCCGGCCTACCCGCGCCGAAGCCAACGATGTAGCCAATGCCGTGCTCGATGGCGCCGATGCCGTGATGCTCAGCGCCGAAACAGCGAATGGGAAGTATCCGGTGGAAGCCGTCAAAGCCATGCGCCAAATCATCGATTGGACTGAAACACATGGATTCCAGTACAACCGTGAGACATTGCCCGACATACACAGCCGTACCTTCCTGCCCGACTCCATCTGCCTGAATGCCTGCCGCATGGCCGACCAGGCAAATGCCAAGGCCATCGTTATCTTTACCTTTTCGGGATACACGGCCATGCGCATATCAAGTCACCGCCCGCAAGCCGAAACTTTTGTATTCACCCGCAACAAGGCGCTGGTACGCAAAATGGCGTTCATTTGGGGCGCGCACGCTTATCATGCCGAAGAAACCGACAACATCGACGAGGCTATCGAGCAATCCATCGCCAACCTCAAAGAACGCGGTTACATCAAAAAGGGCGATGTCGTGGTGCACGTCGGCAGTACGCCCTTCGAAGAAAAAGGGCAAACGAATATGATCAAGCTGTCGTATGTAAGTTAACAGATCCAGCTCTCCGAATCCCGCAACCGTCGGCAGACGGGTTACAGTATGTAGCAAGTTCTCCGCAACCGTTGGCGGATGAGTTACAGTATGTAGCAAGTTCCCCGCGACCGTCGGCAGACGAGTTACAGTATGTAGCAAGTTCCCCGCGACCGTCGGCAGATGAGTTACAGTATGTAGCAAGTTCCCCGCAACCGTCGGCAGACGAGTTACAGTATGTAACAAGTTCCCCGCAGCTGTCGGCAGACGAGTTACAGTATGTAGCAAGCTCCCCGCGATCGTCGGCAGACGAGTTACAGTATGTAGCAAGTTCCCCGACGAGCGTCGACAGGTTAGTCGTGTCAACGATATATCGGTTTGACCCTGACAGGTCTAAAGACCCTGTCAGGTCACTACAGTAACGACCTGTCAGGCTGCGAAGCTGCTGACAGGGTCAAACCC
>JAISCQ010000033.1 GCA_031265445.1 Bacteroidales bacterium | reverse complement strand
ATGTCGCGAATACGCTGCAAGAGTTCGCGAAAATAACGCCCGCCACCGTTTTTCAAACGCTCGTCGTCAAGCGTAAAACCTTTCACAATGTATTCTTTAAGCCGCTCGGTAGCCCATTGGCGAAATTTTGTAGCAACTTTGGAATTGATACGGTAACCGAGCGAGATGATCATATCAAGATTGTAATGCTCGGTATTGTATTTTTTGCCATCCGCGGCAGTTGTAAAGAAAAGCTTTACAACTGAATTTCTGTCCAGTTCGCCCTCTTCCAAAATGTTTTTAATGTGTTGTCCGATATTTTGTTTGGTCGTATCAAAAATTTCAGACAATTGTTTTTGCGTGAGCCATACCGTCTCTTCTTCCAGGCGTACCGACACTTTGGCAATCCTGTCGTCCGTTTCGTAAATGACGAAATCAGGCGACGTTCTTTTTATTTCATTCGGGTATTTCATTTTGCACCTCCTCCGGGATATTTATGTTTGTAATCAATTAAAATGGTTCATATTATGCGTGAAAATCGTTGTAAAGATACAACAAATTACATGATGCGTGCGACAAAAACGAGAAAATAACCACAATCCCGACTCGACCACAACAAAAAGTCTCCAAAACATTCATGAAGTTTTTATTAACATTTCATTGTTCATTATTTTACCCCTCCGGCGGACGGTTTTTTCGGAATATAATCCGTACTTTTGTGAGATTTTATATGAACGATTAATCGAACGATCAGATATGCCGAAAAAAATCTTCGTAGTTTGTGTGGTAGCGGTGTGGGCATTATGCCACAATGCCGTTTTCGCACAAAAATCCATTGAACAGTACGATCCCGATAAGCTTTACAAAGAAGCGGTTGCGTTTTTCGAGAAAGAGAAATATACCACTGCGCGTAAACTTTTTACCGAGGTAATGGAAACGGCGTCGGACAAACGCGACTATTTGTATTCCAATGCACAGTATTTTACTGCATTATGTGCCATAGAGCTGAATCAGCCCGATGCGGAAAGCCTCTTGATGCGCTTCATCAACGATAACCCCGACAATCCCAAAACGCCGTATGCCAACTTCCGTATGGCGCGATACCATTATAACAATAAGAAATACAAAAAGGCAATTGAACGGTTCGAGATGGTGTCGGCACGCGACCTGGGCGCCGGCCAGGCTTCCGAATACCATTTCCTGCTTGGGCACAGCTATTTTATGGAGCACGATCACATCAAGGCGCGCGCTTCGTTCTACCAGGTCAAGGATGGCGATTCGAAATATGCTTCCCCGGCGCTTTATTACTATTCGCACATTAATTATATCGACAAGAATTACGAAACCGCGCTGCAAGGATTCCTGAAACTGCGTAACGACGATACTTTTTCGGATATTGCACCCTATTATATTGCCCAGATATACTACATGCAGCAGAAATACGAACAGGTGATCGAATATGCACCCAACCTGCTCGACTCGGTCAATGCCAAACGCAGGGACGAGGTGATGCGCGTGGTGGGCGAATCGTACTACCGACTGGGACGCTACAGGGAAGCGATTCCGTATTTAGACAATTATGTAAAAAGCAAAAGTCCTTCGGTAGAGGACAATTACCAGTTGGGCTTCTCCTATTACCAGACCGGCGACTGTGCCAATGCGATCAGGTATTTCGAGAAAGCGTCGCACAGCGCCAGTTCGCTGGGACAAAATGCATTGTGCCATTTAGGCGATTGCTACATCAAGGCGGGCGACAAGCAAAAGGCGCGCCTGGCTTTTTCTACTGCCGCGCAGATGGATGACGACCCCGATGCACAGGAGAACGCACATTTCAATTTTGCCGTGTTGAGCTATGAGTTGCTGATGTCGCCCTTCAACGAAGCGATCAGGAGTTTTAATGAATACATTATTAAATACCCGTATTCCGGCAAGGTGGACGAAGCCTACAACTACCTGGTAGTAGCCTATGCCACAACGCGCAACTATCGCCTGGCCCTCGAATCCATCGAAAAAATCAAGGTAAAGGATGACAAGATCAAGCATGCTTACCAGCGTGTAGCATTTTTCCGCGGCCTGGAATTGTTCAACGACCTGAAATTCGGCGAAGCGATAGGACTGTTCGATAAATCGCTCGAATATGCCCGGTATGACAATCAAATCGCTGCCCGTTGCCATTATTGGAAAGCCGAATCGCATTACCGCGAAGGAGATTTCCAGGAAGCACACGCACTGTACAGCAATTACCTGTCGATGCCCGGCGCAGCACAAACCGAAGAGTACCGGCAAGCCAATTACGGCCTGGGTTATGCCGCCTTCAGCCGGAAAAAATACGCAGAGGCGCTGGGTTGGTTCCAGAAATATGTAAGCCTGATGAAGAATGCGGCTACCAAAACCGTTGCCGACTCGTACAACCGTATCGGCGACTGCCAGTTCATGCAGCCTTCGTACTGGACGGCGCTTGAGAGCTATGACCAGGCATGGAAATACAACCTGTCGGCACCCGATTATGCCTGTTTCCAGAAAGGCTTTACCTACGGGCTGGTTGACCGTCAGGAGAAAAAGATCGAGACATTGACCCAGCTTCCCGGTTCTTATCCGAAATCGAGCTATGTAGATGATGCTTTGTTTGAAATCGGCAAAGCTTATGTAACATTGCGTAAAAATGAGCAAGCCATCAGTTCATTCAAAACCCTGATTGCCGATTATCCCAACAGCGGTTATGTGAGCAAGGCGCTGCTGCAGTTAGGCATGGTGTACTACAACATGGACAAAGGACAGGAAGCGCTGGAATATTACAAAAAGCTGATAGCCGATTTCCCGTCGTCGCCCGATGCACGTAATGCGCTTACCGGTATCAAAAACGTATACGTAGACATGAACGATGCTGACGGTTATATCGCATACGCCGGAAGTCTCGGGGAAATGGGCAATGTAAGCCTCAGTGAACAGGATTCGCTTACCTATAAGGTAGCCGAAAACATGTACATGTCCGGCAATTGCGAAAAGGCTTCCACCAGTCTGAATAACTATCTCGAACGTTTCCCGCAGGGTAATTTCAAGATCAACGCCACCTTCTACCTGGCCGATTGCCGCTTGCGCGACGGCAACCTGGACGGGGCAATGAACGGTTTCGAATATGTCATCGCACAGCCGCGCAGCATGTTCTCCGAACAGGCTTTGATGTCGGCTTCGGCCATCTATTTCAACCGGGGCAAATACGAAGAGTCGCTGCAATCGTACCGGCGCCTCGAAGCAGAAGCCGAAATTGCCGGCAACATAACGGATGCCCGTATCGGGATCATGCGTTGCCAGTACCGGCTGAAAAACTACAGGGATGTTATTGAAACAGCCCGGAAAGTATTGGATAACAAAGACCTTCCGGCTGAGAATATCCGCGAAACCGAATTTATCCTGGCACAATCGTACTATGAAGAAAAAGATCCGGCCAGTGCACTGACCGGATTCCGCAAAGTAGCCAGTGAAGTGAGCAGTGTGGAAGGCGCCGAATCGAAATATTACATCATTGAGATACTGATGCAGCAAAACAGGATGAAGGAAGCGGAAGATGAAATTTTCGACTTTGCTGCTAAAAACACACCGCATCAATACTGGATGGCCAAGAGTTTTATCCTGTTGAGCGACATCTACGCGGCCGGGAAGGACGACTTTCAGGCAATACACACCCTGCAAAGCGTGATCGACAATTACGAGTCGAAGGACGACGGCATTCTCGAACTGGCTGCCCATAAGAAAAAAGCGCTTGAAGACAGGACTCATGCCGTGAAAGAGCAAAAGCAGGAAGACCTGGAGATTGAAATTAACAATTAATAATGAAAAATTAATAATTGTCGTGAAAATGATAAAACAGCAAAATATGCACCGGTTCGTCAACATCGCTTCTCAATCCCGCATGGGAAACCTGCGCAAAGCGTCGGAAGACATCAGCGCCTCCGCGAGAGGCAGGGGGAGAATGATCAAATATCTTGCAGGGTGCTTCATCGTCAGTTGTCGCCTGTCGCTTGTCATATCCTTTGCACAGGAGCTGAATCAGGAACTTGTTTTGATACGCCCGTACGAACCGTCGGTCACCGATGCCCAAAAAATCAGCACATTACCCAGCCTGAAAGACTCATTCAGCATCAAGCCCGCCTTTGAGTACTCCATCCGCTCGCGGCGCATCGATACACGGTTCGACGTCAGCCCGATCGCGCCTGCCAAATTGCAGCCGCTTCCGCAATCGAAGCTCTACCACGGGTATATCAAGCTTGGCGCGGGTACCATTCCGAATGCACTGGGCGAAGTCGCTTTCAACACGGTACGGAATAATGACTATGCAGCAGGCGCACTCCTCAAATACAACGGAACAGGCGGCAAAGTGAAACTGGACAATGACGAAAAAGTATTTGCCCATGCCGCCGATGCATCCGCCAAAATATATGGACAGAAATTCCTTCACAGCGCCATCCTTTACGGAGATGTCGGAGCTTCGGGAATAACAGCCTGTAATTACGGATACGATACGCATGCCGTGGACACGGCCGGTATCCCGATCGATACATCCTTTGTTAAAGGCGACATATACAAACGTTATTTCTTTGCGGATGCCAGCATCGGGATACGTTCGTCGCATTTCAAAACCGAACAGTTAAATTACAACGTGCAGTTAGGTTACCGGCATGCGCACCATCAGCTGGACAACATGTACGTGCCCGGCTACACGCCCGATCCCGGCAGCGATGGTTACGTAAAATATAACGAAACCGCATTCAATGTCAAAGCGCAGCTGGACAACAACATGTTTGGCGGTAATGTGAATATCGACCTTTTCAATCGCAGCAATGCTTTCGATTCGCTGCGTCACAACTTTGCCGTCGACATCAACCCGTGGTTCACGCTTGATAATGACAGCGTCCGCCTGCAGGTCGGCATGCGCCTGGCCATGTACAAGGAAAGAAACGGCGCCATGCAGTACAAGATTTACCCGAAAATGGAGTTCCAGTTCACGCTGCTCAAGGATATTTTTATTCCTTTCGTGGGGATCGACGGTTATCTCCGGCCCAATACCTGGCGCGACCTCGTTACCGAAAACCCGTTCATCACCCCGGGGCTTACCGCTCCCATTACCAACAGGCAGCTGCAGGCGTATGTCGGGTTGAAAGGGACGCTTACCACCAAACTGTCCTATTACCTGCGCGCCGATTTCTCCACTTCCAAAAAGGAATGTTTCTTTGTGAACGATACCTCCTACTCGCGCATGCAGAATTATTTCACCGTAGTCACCGACGATCTGAACACCGTCAGCCTCAAGGGCGAACTGTACTTCAATCCTGTGGAAAGCATTGACCTGGACATCAAAGCGACTTATTTCAGCTACCAGCCGTCGACAGAAAAATATGCATGGCACAAGCCGGAATATACCATCGAGTTCAATGCAAAATACAACCTGCGTAACAAGATCATTGCCAATTTCGGCATCATGAGCATCGGTAAACGTTACGTCAAAAAATTCTACGACCCCGAAACCGATTATTCCATACTCAAAGGCGTGATCGATTTCAATCTTGGCGTCGAATACCGGTATACCAAAAGCCTTTCGTTCTTCCTGAAAATCAACAACCTTATCGGCGCGAAGTATTACAGGTGGAACTTCTATCCGTCGCAACGGTTCAATGCGATGATCGGGTTTACATACTCGCTGTAATCATGCAGTGTATGGGACAGGGCCGGGCGGCGTTTCACCCCGAAAGGTTTTTTGATGAAAGCGATGATCGATTTTATTTTTTGGAATATTCTTGATACATTTGTTGCGTCTCGAAACCAGTGAATGTAACAGGAATCATACGCTTCATCACAGTGAATCACAGTGAATCATTCATCGCAATAAGCAAAAACAGATAAATAATCATCAATCAAATGGATAATCATCCTGAAAGTCAGCAAAACAGCGAATATTCGGCAAGTAATATCCAGGTACTGGAAGGTCTGGAAGCGGTGCGTAAACGGCCCGCCATGTATATCGGCGACGTGGGCGTCAAAGGCCTGCATCACCTGGTGTACGAAGTGGTCGACAACTCCATCGACGAAGCCCTGGCAGGCTATTGTACCGACATCGACGTTGTGATCAACGAAGACGGTTCGATTACCGTAACCGACAACGGGCGCGGCATTCCGGTGGACTTCCACGAAAAGGAAAAGAAATCGGCGCTCGAAGTCGTGCTCACCGTGTTGCATGCAGGCGGTAAGTTCGATAAAGGCTCGTACAAGGTGTCGGGCGGTTTGCACGGCGTGGGCGTATCGTGCGTCAATGCGCTGTCCATATACTTCAAGGCCGAGATCCACAAAGGCGGCAAAATCTACGAACAGGAATACTCGATCGGAAAACCGAAAGGCGACGTACGCGTGGTGGGCGAAACCGATAAAACGGGAACCGTCATCACATTCCTGCCCGATTCTTCCATCTTCCAGACCATGGATTACAATTTCGAAATACTCGAAGCCCGCCTGCGCGAACTGTCTTTCCTGAACAAAGGAATCCGCCTGTCGCTCAACGATAAGCGCACATTGATCGACATCGCCGGCGAGGATGGCAAAACCGTACAGGGTTATCACCGCATCGACTTCTATTCGGAAAACGGCTTGACCGAGTTTATCCAGTACCTGGACGCCGGACGCGAAAAACTGATTGAAAAAGCGATTGATGCGGAAGTCGAAAAGGGCGGCGTACCCGTAGAAATCGCCATGCAGTACAACACGTCGTTTTCCGAAAACGTACATTCGTACGTCAACAACATCAACACGATAGAAGGGGGTACGCACCTGGCCGGTTTCCGGAGAGGTTTGACCCGTACGCTGAAAAACTACGCCGAAAAATCGGGCATGCTGTCCAAACTGAAATTCGATATTAATGGCGACGACTTCCGCGAAGGGTTAACAGCGATCATCTCCGTAAAGGTAGCCGAACCGCAGTTTGAAGGGCAGACCAAGACCAAACTCGGAAACTCCGACGTTACCGGAGCCGTAGATCAGGCTGTGAGCGAAGCTCTGGGCACCTACCTCGAAGAAAATCCGCGCGATGCCAAAACGATTGTGGACAAGGTGATCCTGGCAGCCACAGCGCGCCACGCCGCCCGTAAGGCGCGCGAACTGGTGCAGCGCAAGAATGTGATGTCAGGCGCCGGACTTCCCGGTAAATTAGCCGACTGCGCCGATAAAGACCCCGAAAAATGCGAAATCTTCTTCGTGGAGGGCGATTCGGCAGGCGGAACAGCCAAACAGGGGCGTAACCGATTCTTCCAGGCCATCCTCCCGTTAAGGGGTAAAATCCTGAACGTGGAAAAGGCAATGGAGCACAAGATACTGGACAACGAGGAAATCCGAAATATCTATACCGCTTTGGGCGTTACCATCGGTACGGAAGAGGACAGCAAGGCGCTCAACCTTTCGGGACTGCGCTACAACAAAGTGATCATCATGACCGACGCCGACGTGGACGGAAGCCACATTGCCACGCTCATCATGACCTTCTTCTTCCGGCACATGTCGGCGCTGATCCAGAACGGCCACCTGTTTATCGCCACGCCGCCGCTTTATCTGGTGAAACGCGGTAACAACCGGCAGTACTGCTGGACGGAGGAACAGCGTATCGCAGCCATCGGAACCATGACCTCCGGGAATACGAAACCAACCGTACAGCGCTACAAAGGTTTGGGGGAAATGGATGCCGAACAGCTCTGGGAAACCACCATGAACCCCGAACTTCGCACGCTGCGCAAGGTAACCATCGACAGCGCCGCCGAAGCCGACCGCATCTTCTCGATGCTGATGGGCGACGAAGTGCCGCCGCGCCGCGAGTTTATCGAACGTCATGCCAAATACGCGAGAATAGACGCATAACAGGGAATACGGAAGAAGCCGATCCGTATGGAAGCAGCCGCTCTAACCCTGCCGGCGAAACCCGGCCAAGCCCGAAGGGGCTTGATTTTCAAGCCGCCGAAACGTAACGTCTATTCCTTGACAGCTCCTTGCCCGCGCACGATATAAAACCGTTTTTTTTCAAATCCCGTATACTCTGTCGGCGTGACACAGGTTCGGGGCGAACACACAGGTTCGCCCCTACGTTGTGATATTATTGACAACGGTAATCACGGTAATGTAGGGGCGCACCTGCGTGTGCGCCCTATGGTTAAATTTTAAAAAGCGGAAAAAAAAATCATTTTGCACCCACCCTTTTTTTTAAAGATTTCGTCTTATTGGTATGGCGAAAGTTTTAAAAAATATCGAAGACCTGACAATAGCGTTTCTGAGCGACGGTTTGACCTCGCAGGAAGAGGCTGCGATGCGTCTGCTCCTGAAGGATCCGGATAACAGGAATTACTTCAGGAAAATGTATATGATATGGCATGCCGGAAAGAATGTGAAAAAGAGTGAAGATGTGGAACGGGCGCTTCAAAAGGCCCTGTGTCGCATTAGTTCGCCGGAACGCCGGCATAAGGAGACGGGCGCACCTGTGCGGCATTTTCCATTTCGGAGGGTAGCGGCGGCGGTGGCGCTTGTTGCGGGAATCGCGCTGTACTTGGTCATGAACACGGGTAAGTCTGTCGACCGGAATGCGACCGTTCCCGTAAGCGTGAGTGATCCTGTTCCGGCCATACAGGTCACTAAGGTAACGGTTCCGCTGGGTGCGACGTCGACGGTAGAGTTGTCCGACGGTACCACGGTTACGCTCAATGCGGGAAGCAGTTTCCGGTACGATGCTTCTTTCGGCAAAGACTCAAGGGAAGTACAGCTGGAAGGCGAAGGATATTTTAAGGTGGCGCGGGATGAAGCGCTTCCGTTTGTGGTCAGGGTGAAGGATGTAACCATCAGGGCGCTGGGAACGGAATTTAACATTACGGCCTATCCCGAGGAAAAAACGGTGCGGACTACATTAGTCAACGGTTCTGTAAGTATCCGGAAGGATGGTGATCATCCCGATGAAAAGGAGCTGATCCTGAAACCCAGTCAGACTGTAACCGTATTTAAACATACACCGGGGACAATATCTGCGGAAAACACATTGCAGCCGCTGAAGAGGAAGCAGGTGACGGCGCAGGTAACGGAAAATGCCGGGAAAGACGAAGTCCTGCTGGAAGAAAGCGTAAAAAAAACATTGCTGTATACCTCATGGAAGGATCCGAGATGGATCATTGAAGCGGAGCCTTTGGAGGATTTGGTTGTGAAATTGCAGCGACGCTATAATGTCCGGATCTTCATTGTGGACGAGGCTTTAAGGAAGTATCCATTTAACGGGATATTTACCGACGAAACGCTGGAACAGGTGCTGGAGATCATGAAAGCGGCGATACCTCTCAAGTATGCCATCAACAAAAAGGATATTTTGTTAAGTACCGACCGGCAACAGTATGAAATATTTGAGAAATCAAAGAAATTGAAAAAATAACCTGATTAGTAAAAATTCAAAATTCAAAATTCGGAATTCAAAATTCAAAATTCAGAAGTATGAGATGTTGTCAAACTATTGTTGTATCGGGTCATCGGTTATTATGCTGCAATAACAGAAGAATCCTGAAGCTTTTGTTCGTGTTCTTTTTTTTCACGCTTGTCAGGGTTACCGGTATGGGATTTTCGCAGTCCATCAGTATTGAAGGGGACAGCCTGGAAATCCGGCAGGTAATCAAAAGTATCGAGCGGCAATCCGATTACCGCTTCTTTTATACCGACGGATTGACCGATCTGAGCCGCAAGGTGTCCGTGAACTTCGCCGCGCAAAGCGTTGAAAGCATATTATCGGAGTTGCTGGTTGATACGCAGTTGGGCTACCGGATCATCAATGACAGGCTGGTGATCCTGGCTCCATTGGAAGCCATGCAACAGGGAATCATCGTAACCGGAAACATTTCCGACGGAACCGGGCCGTTGCCCGGCGTGAACGTAACCATCAAGGGGACGATGCAGGGCGTGGTGACCGATGCCAACGGAAGATTTTCCATTGCTGTGCCCGGAAAGGATGCGGTGCTGGTATTTTCCTTTGTGGGGTACGCCACTATGGAAGCGCCGGTGGGCGACCGGACGGTTTTCGACATTCTCCTGACTGAAAACGTTAGGGAGATCGAAGAAGTGGTAGTGGTGGGATACGGAGTGCAGAAAAAGGAAAGTTCTGTAGCTGCGATCACTCAGGTTTCGGGAAACGAGATGTTGAAAATGAACGCGACCAATGTTACCAATGCCTTGGCAGGACAGGTATCGGGCGTAAGCATTGTTCAAAACTCAGGGCAGCCGGGAGAAGACGCCGGACGGATTTTCATCCGCGGCGTGTCATCGTGGCAATCAAGCGATCCTTTGGTATTAGTGGATGGCATTGAGCGGAACTTTAGCCAGATTGACCCGAACGAAATAGAAACGCTCTCTGTGTTGAAAGATGCTTCCGCAACTGCGGTCTTCGGAGTGAGGGGGGCCAACGGAGTCATTCTGATTACCACCAAACGCGGAACAAAGCAAACGGTAAAGGTAACTGCAACTGCCGAGTTGACTGCCAAACAGCCGATCAATGTTCTTAGGCCAATGGACAGTTACCAGACTGCGCTGGTACGAAACGAAGCCAACAAAAACGACAACAATTGGGGCGAACTGATTTCAGACGAGGTTTTAGCTCATTACCGCGACCAGGATTTGCCCTGGATTTACCCCAACACCAGTTGGCAGGATCTGATGCTCAAGGATAATGTGTTTTCCCACAAGTACAATGTCAACGTTTCGGGCGGGACAGACTTTGCGCGGGTTTTCGCATCGGTCAGTTATCTGTACGACGGCGACATCATCAAGACGGAGAAACAGCCGGATTACGATCCTTCCTGGAAATACAACCGCTATAACTACCGTTTCAACGTTGACACCGATCTGACGAAATCTACATTACTTTCATTAGATGCGGGTGGTTTTATCGGCATTATAAACAGGCCTTACGAAACCAACTCGCAACGTTTGTTAAGGCCCATATATATGTTGGGACCGTATATCGTGCCGCCGGGATACCCGGCAGAGGTGCTGGAGCAATATCCTGACCCTACCCGTCCTGACGAAACAGGGTATAGAGTGGGCGGAAGTGGTACCGCCAATTCCGAAAACCCGATGGTGGCTAATAATTACAGCGGTCAGCGCACCACTAAGAGAACCGATCTGAGCGCTACCGTCCAGTTGAAACAAAAATTGGATTTTATTACCCAGGGGCTGTCAGTAAGTGGCAAGGTGGCCTACATGCACAATATGGCTTACGTGAGAACATGGTCGTTAGACGCAATTACCTACCACCTCAATCCTAACGGAGTATGGTTGCGCTACAAGGGACGGGCAGGTGCAATTGACGGAGAACAGGCAGCCTCGCCGGTAATTTACGAAGGAGAATCCGTTTCAGGCGATCCCTCCAGAAGCTGGTATTTTGAAGCCACATTAAATTATGCGCGCAGTTTTGGCAAGCACTCCGTTACCGGCCTGATACTGGGACAGCGACACAAAAGGCAAACAAATGTGGCATTTCCCAGTTTCGAGGAAGGCATCGTCGGTCGCGTCACATACGATTATGATGCCCGCTACTCAATGGAAGTGAACCTGGGCTACAACGGATCGGAACAGTTTGCACCACAAAACAGGTATGGTTTTTTCCCTTCGTTTGGCGCAGGGTGGAACCTTCATAACGAAAAATTCTTCACTCCCATCAAGCCGGTGATTGGCAGGGCAAGGATAAAAGCTACCTACGGCGAAGTAGGCAGCGACGCCTCCAGTAGCCGTTGGCTCTACACATCGTCATACCTCAATCAGAGAAATGCGTATGCCAACGACAAGTATTGGCCGGGCATTCTTACAACCAATACGTATGTTGACTCTATCATCGAGGAAAATGCCGCCAATCTTTACGCCACGTGGGAAAAGGCGGTTAAGCAGGATATTGGCGTGGAACTTGCCTTTCTGAAAGGCAACATGTTTGTTCTTACTGTTGACTTCTTCAAGGAACAGCGCTCTCAAATCCTGTTGGACAGAATGTCGGTTCCGGCATGGTTCGGCGTGGGAATGAAACAGCAAAACCTGGGAGAAACGGAAACCAAAGGCTATGAAATAGAACTGAAATATCAGCATAGTGTCGGCGATTTCAATTATTGGTTGAAGCCGACCGTCAGTTTCAGCGACAACCGTATTATTTCCCGTGATGAACCGGAGTATAAGCCCGAATATCAAAAACAGGCCGGCCACCGCATTCATCAGTTGTTCGGGTGGGTGCATACAGACTGGATACAGGATGGGGACGAAATGATGCACTCTGCCCGTTTAGCCGGAGGGCTGATGGGGCTTGGCGATACCCAATGGGTGGATTTCAACGGCGATGGTGTGATTGATGAGAATGATGCGGTAGCGTTTGGGTATTCTGCCCAGTACCCATTGTATAATTACAGTTTGGGAGGTGGTTTTAAGTTCCGTAACTTCGAGTTCGATTTCCTCTTCCAGGCTGTCAGTCATTTCAACAGGCAGGTAGTTGACGCTTTCGCATGGCCTCTCCATCGCTTGGGTGATCATGTGTTTGAGTATCAATTGGACAGATGGACACCGGATAACCGCGATTCGCGCTATCCTGCTTTTCATGACGACGTCAACCGGAATCACAATAACGGTATAGAAGGAGCCTCGGTACGAACCACCAGTGTGTATGACGCCTCGTATATTCGCTTGAAGCAGATAGGTTTGACCTATAATTTACCGAAAGTACTGGTAGAAAAGATGAAATTGGACAATTTTTCTGTCTATCTGCGGGGCAACAATATTTTTACTTATGCGCCCCATTATCCATTGGCTGACCCTGAGGGTGCAGACGGCAATGTCGGACGGGTAACAAATGGATTTTATCCCCTTGTGAGGAGAATTTCATTAGGCATGCAAATTACTTTTTAATCGATAAAAAAACAAAAAACAAAAAAGGCAATTAATTATGAACAGCAAAATATATATGGCGGCGCTTGTCGTTCTGTCATTGCTCGCAGCAGCCTGCAACAGCGATTATTTAGACAAAATGCCCGAAGCCGAAGGCTACGATTTCGACAAGGTTTTTAAGGATTCCACCAACTACTTTAATTATTGCAATTATATGGTCGTCAATCCATTTGTCCTTCATTTACAGAATGGAACAGTACCCCACGGTAGTTGGGACGACATATCCGACAATGCCATTTCTACAGCCACCTGGGGAGAAATACCTTCCGTGCAGGCCGCGCAGGGCGCTTTTTATAACATGCGTACCAACGGTAATGCAGCTCACTGCGCCAACGCTACATGGGAACGCATCTGGAAAATTATCCGGATTGCCAATACCGGTATCCGGAATATCAGTTATTATACGGGGAGTGAATTTACCAAAAACAGGATTTTGGGAATGTGTTATTTTTACAGGGGTTTCTTATATATGGAACTGACGCGCCGCTGGGGCGGAATGCCTTATTTGCTCGCTCCCCTGGATGCCTCGGCCAATTTCGACCTGCCGCGTTTGTCCATGCAGGAAACTTACCAAATGGCTGCGCTTGACTGCGATTCGGCTGCCATGTATCTGCGGAACGTTATTCCCGTTACCGAATTTCAGTATCCTACGCGGGTAGGGGCGCTGGCCGTCAAATCGCGTATCCTGCTCTATGCGGCCAGTGACCAGGCACGTACCGAAACCGGAAGCAGCGGCGAGAACCTTTGGGAACAGGCTGCCCTGGCTGCCGACGAAGCATTGAAAGCCGCCGAAGATAATGGTTATTCGCTGGTGCCGTGGGGCGCCGCTATCAATGGTGACAATGGCTATTACTGCCTTTTCAAAGATAATGAAAACGAATACGAGAATTATATGAAGGAAGTCCTTCATGGACGACGGGCCAGTATTGCATGGGGTTCCGACGCTTATAGACAGACCATCCGTCCGCCGGGAAATTTGCAGGGACTATATGCTTCAGCGCCTAATCAACTGTTTGTTGATTGCTTTGAAATGCAGGCTACCGGTCTGCCCATCGGTGATTCCGACGCCGGATATAAGAATCAGGATCCATATGCAGGACGCGACCCGCGCTTTTATTTCAATGTCATGTATAATGGAGCCGTAATAATGAACAGAACCATGCTTATCTGGCAGGAAGAGGAAGGACGGGGAATAACCGGCAGCACGGATTGCAGGATAGCCACCCCGCCTTATCCTGATATGGGTTATACGCAAACCGGCTATTACGCGCGGAAGTGGTTGGGCTTGTCCTTTGATGCCACTTTACGGCAGACATGGTCGTATATCCGGTTGGCCGAGGTGTACCTGAACTTTGCAGAAGCCGCCAACGAAGCCTGGAGTACTCCCGACGGAAAGGACAGCCGTTGCAGGTATTCTGCCGCCGAAGCCGTCAACATGGTGCGCACCCGCGCCCAAATGCCCGGCCTTCATTCCAAGTTCATGAATCAAAACGGGTTCAGGGAACGGGTACGGAATGAACGCCGCGTGGAATTATGTTTCGAGGAACATCGCCTTTTTGACCTGCGTCGCTGGCTGATCGGAACGCAGCCTGAAAACAGGGATATCTGGAGAATGAAAATTACCCGATTGTCGGCAAGTTCTGCCACTTATCCGACCGGATTCCGGTATGAGAAAGAACTGTTCAGGCAACGGGTTTACGAAAACCGGCATAATCTGTTTGTCATTAAGTTGGACGACACCCGCATCGGTCCAAATTTTAAACAGAATCCGGGCTGGTAAATCAGTAATTTATGATTGATGATTGGCACAATGCGTAAAACTAAAGATAAAGAGATGAATATATTGAGAATAACGAATATAACCTTGATCGCCGTCTTTCTCATGATGGCGGGATGGATGCCTGTCGCAGCCCAGAAGAAAAAGTCCAGTATTACGGTAGAAATTGAAATCGTTGATGAAGGAGGTAATGCCATACCCTTTGCTACGGTATTGTCGTCCAAAAAGCGGAACGCCTATACCACGGGCGAGGATGGCCGTATCGTCCTGCTGCTTCCTGCGGACGACCTCTTGAAACTGTCGGCTGACGGTTACATCACGGAGCTTGTTTCCGCCGACATGGCCGGAAAGGTAACGCTTAAAAGGGAATTGGCCTTCAATGGGGAAGCGGGCAAGCTGTACACGCTCTTCGGCGAAACGACGGAACGCCGTACCGTAGGCGCCTGGTCGAAAGTAAAGGGCCGCGACCTGGAGGCCAGCCCTACCATGTTCTTCTTCAACTCGCTCGGCGGAAGGCTCAACAGCCTGTTCACTTCGGACAATACGCTGGTGCCGGGTTTTACCAATGCCAATACCTTTGCAAGGTCGGACAGGGGCGGCATGATCGTAATGATCGATGGCGTGCAGCGCTCATTGGATTATCTTGAGCCTGAAACGGTGGAAAGCGTAGAACTGCTGAAAGACGCTACATTAAAATCGCTTTATGGCGGCTCGGACGCCGGCGCCATCCTGATGATTAAGACCTACCGCGGAAAACCCTTCGAAAACAGCGCCCGGGTTAATATACAGACCGGTGTGCAGACGCCGACCCGTTTGCCCGAATATCTCGACGCATACGATTACGCCACGATGTACAATGAGGCGGCGATCAGCAACGGCATGGCCCCGGGATTTACCGGTGTGGAAAAGTACAGGACGGGCGAAGACCCGATCCTTTACCCCAATGTGGATTATTATGACATGTTCCTCAACCGGCAGATGACCATCACGCGGGTGAACATGCAATATTCCGGAGGTAATGAAAAGACGCGCTTTTTCACCCATGTGGGTTATCAAACCAACGGCGGGCTGGAAAAATACACCAAATATCCCAACCGGGATAAAGTGTATACCATCAGGGGCAATGTGGATAATGTGATCCTGAATTTCATCACCTTTGCCGCCGGTTTCAACGCCGCCCTGCAAAACAAATCGTGGCCCAACATGTCCACCCAGAATTTTTTCAATATGCTCTCGGATACCCGTCCGAATGAATTTCCCATCTTCATACCGGGCGTAAATGTGGGGAATCCCGACAGGGAATTTGTGCTGGGCGGAACGGCCATCAACCGGAACAACCCTTATGGAGCGCTGGTGCACGGCGGCCGTGCTGACAGGGAATATTCCTATGTCCAGAGCGATTTCTCGCTGAACTTCGACCTGGACAGGTGGGTAAAAGGCCTGTCGGTGCGTCCCATGCTCTCTTTCGACATCTATAATTATTTTACCTCCACGCAGGGCGAAACGTATGTGGTATGGGAACCCTATGCCACCGGCAATCCCGATGCGCCGGCCGGCTATGATGCGTGGGGCGAGGAAACCCGGGCTACAAGCAACACGCGGAGCGGCGCAACTACCTCGCGTAACTACGCTTTCAATGTCGCCGGCGTTTACAACCGCGTCTTTGGCAAGCACGACATCAATGCCCTGCTGGTGTTTTTCAGGCAGCAAAGAGAATACAACTCCATGGCGCAGGCTTTCAAGCGGCTGAATTACGGCGGTTCGGTCAATTATATGTACGACCATCGCTATTTGGCGGAATTGAGCCTCAACCGGACAGGCGTCAGTTCGTTTGCACCGTCGAAACGGTTTGGGCTTTTCCCGACTTTCGGCGCAGGCTGGATCATGAGCGAGGAACCGTTCATGAAAGGGCTTGAATGGCTGGATTACCTGAAGCTGAGAGCGTCATACGGCATATTTGGCTCTACTTCCTATGCATCCGGCGATGTCTTTTCCACCTACCTGTACCTCGACAAGTGGGAGGCCGCCGGTACTTACGGCGGCGTGTCGGGCTTCAACAACATTGCGCGGCAGACACAGACGGGCAATCCTGATATCGGCTTTCAGAAATCCTGTGAATATAACGTGGGCGCTGATTTTCAGCTGTTGCGTTCGCTCACGCTGTCGGCAGGCTATTTCCACACCACGATCAACGGGCTGCTGGCCACCCTGACCGATGTAACGCCCGGCGTGAGCGGGAAAAATGCGGCGCTGATGCAGCATAACTATAAGGAAAACAGGACCTCCGGCTGGGAAGCCGAAGCGATGTACAGCAGCAGGGCGGGCGATTTGAGTTTTACCGTTGGCGCCAACGTCTGTTACGGAACGACAAAGATCACCATTGAGGCGGACACCGACTTTCCCGACGAGCTGGCCGGACTGCGGAAGGTACGGAAAGTAGGCGACAGGCTGGGACAGCGCAGTATCGGCGTCTTTGCCGATGCTTCCGATGTATCCTCTTCTCCCGTACAGGGTTTTGGACCGGTACGGCCAGGGGATATCAAATACGCCAATACCAACAACGACCAGACAGTGGATAACGCCGACCGTGTGGTCATTGCCAACACTACGCCTTCGTTCCAGTACGGCATTACCCTGAAACTGGCATGGAAAGGCATGAACCTCGACTTGCTGGGCTACGGACTGGGCGGTTTCGACCAGGTGCTCGACAACAAATACTACCAGATTTACGGATCGCGGAAGTATTCCAGCGTGCTCATCGACGGCTTGCCCAATGGCAATCCGCATCCTGTGCTTAGCCCCGAATACCGCAACAATAATTTCGTTACGTCCGACTATTGGGTGGTGAATGGAAGCTGGTTCAAGTTACGGAATGCGGAATTGGGTTACACGCTGCCCTGTACGCTGACGGAAAAGTTCGGCGTGGGCGCGTTGAAGGTGTTTGTCAGGGGAACCAACCTGCTGACCGTTTCGAAAATAAAAGATCGCGATCCCGAGAGCATCGACGCGGGCGTCGGCAATTTTCCCCTGTGCCGGACCATCACCGGCGGCATTTCCGTATCTTTCTAACTTCATAAAATTGACAACCAATGAAAAATAAAATAATTCAGCTATTCGGTTATTCGGTTATTCTTAATGGCTTGCTGTGCGCCTGCTCCGATTTCCTGGAACCTGCATACGACGGCACCATGGACGAAGACGTGGTGTTTGCCAACGCCACCTATTTCTGCGGCCCCCTGAATGACGCTTACAGCGCATTGAACAGTCATTTTGAGATTGCCATGGACAATATGACGGACAATTCCGTTGCCCGTGTTTTGTCCGATCAGTACTATCTTTGCGGTACCGGAGCGCTCCGTCCGGACAACAACCCTGTCGACAACTGGGTTTCCGCTTATCAGCAAATACGCCGGATCAATCAATTCCTTTCGCGGATGAAACTTAATCCGGATCCGAAATTAGCCATCCCCACCCCTGTGCGCTTCTATCCGCTCATTAACAGGCAGGATACCCTTGACAATGTACGCGAGTTCTGGCGGCTCTATGGAGAAGCCTATTTTCTGAGGGCGTTTTACAATTCCGAACTGTTGAAAAACTATGGCGGAGTGGCGTCTGACGGTCGGGTTCTGGGTGTTCCGCTTGTTGGCGACCGCGTATTGGAAGTAACCGAAAATTTGAACTTCCCGCGGGCTTCATATGCGGAATGTGTGCAGGCCATCATCAGCGATTGCGACACTGCCGTCAAGTACCTGCCTTTGCAGTTCACCGGCAACGACCGCGTGACAGGCACTACCAAGCACGGTAGGGCTAACGGTATTGCTGCGCGGGCATTGAAGGCGCGGGTACTGCTCTTTGCCGCCAGTCCGATGTTCAATCCGAATAATGATCGGAATTTGTGGGTAGCGGCCGCTACCGCTGCAGGAGATGCCATAAAGGAATTGGGCGCCAATCAATTTGCTTTGGTTAGCGCACCGGCTTCGGGTGCAGCTGATGATCAGGGGGATGCCTATTATTTCACCCAGTTACAAGCCACTGGGACGGCGTGGAACGACAATGCCCGCGACCTGTTTTTACGGGCCAACATATTGGCTGGAAACAAGGCTTATGAAACCGACCATTATCCGCCTTCCATGTACGGGTCGGCGCTCACCAATCCTTCCCGGAATTTTGTAGACGCATTTCCCGACATCAACGGCTATCCCATCACTGCCGACGGTACGGTTTACCTGCCTGACAGGCCATATGAAAACCGCGATCCCCGCCTGGCGCTGTGGGTGGCATACAACGGTTCCAGACTCGGGCCGGGCAACTACCATACCGTCGAAACCTCCGAAGGCGGAGTAGACGCCTACAATCCCCTGCGCGGTACTTCCCGTACTTCTTATTATCTTCGTAAGCTGCTTCGTCCGAAAACAGTATCGTTGATTCCGGGAGTCACCGGCGCCGCCACGCAACGGACGCATATCATCCTGGGCAAACCGGAACTGTATCTGAACTTTGCGGAAGCGGCCAACGAAGCATGGGGCGTAACGGGCGATCCGATGGGATACGCGTTTACAGCCAAAACAGTACTGGACGAGGTCATCAAAAAATATTATTATCCCGCCAGCGCATGGAACGTCAATACGCATTACGTAACCGTTGTGATTAATACCGACCAGGACAAGTTCCGCGAGTACCTCCGTAATTACAGGCGGTTGGATTTGAGTTTCGAAGGACATTACTTTTACGATCTGCGCCGCTGGATACCCGACGGAAACCCCGCAGCGCTCAACGTCGACGTATATGGAACGAAAATCGTCAAAACCGGAGAAAATACATATTCATACGAGCGGGTACTGCTGGAAAGGCGGAATTTCAAATCGCCTTACCAGCCGATACCCTACGCGGAACTGTACAATGCCCCGGCTGTCGTACAAAATAAGGGATGGGAATAAATGATGAATGAAGAATTAAGAATGATCAGTATGAAAAAGTTTGTGTTATATTATGTTCAAAAGTTTGCGGTTTCGGCTGTTCTTGTCGGTTTCGGCTCCTGTACCTTCGACGACGCGGATGTCGCCTATCCCGAATTGTCTGTTTCATTCACCTACCAGGACTACATCCGCAACATCGTTGTGGGCGAAGGCCTGAAATTAAACGTGGGGGTTACCTTTGCGGGAGTCCTTGACAATCAGGAGGAGCGGACAGTGAACTATGTCGTGGATCCCTCGCTGGTGACCGCCGCCGGCAAGTCGGTACTGCCGCCGGCATATTACGCGCTGGGACATCCTTCGCAGATCGTAATACCCAAAGGTCAGCTGAAAGGCTATCTGCCTGTTGTGCTGGATTCGGCGGCTTTCCTCGCCGATCCCAAATCAGTCACAGGCGAGTATATCCTTCCCATCCGCCTGGAATCGGTTACCGATACCAGCGTCAGCGTCAATGCCGACAAGGACTTCATCCGCATATCGCTCAGCTATTTCGGCAAGCATCAGGCGTACTACTATTATTCGGGCGTGGTCGACAGGGTCATGGACGGCGTAACGTATGCCTCTACCCCTTACGCGTACATCCGCACCGAAACGGACAGCCGGCGCTTTCTGGAAACGGCGGGCCCTGCCAGGTTCCGCATGGTAGCCGATGACAAAAACGCTGCCGATCCCGCCGGGACTGTCCGCTTTATGATCGATGTGCCGGTTGACGGCTCGTCCGTTACCATTGTACCCGACCTGGCTTCGCCGTTTGAAGTGCGTCCCGACGGAACTTCCACATACAACCCCGACACCCGGACATTCCACCTGCAATACGCCTGGACGCTGGATGACGGAACGGTGTGCAGGGCGGTTGAAGACCTCGTCTTCCGCAACCGCATCCGCGACGACCAGGGGAATAGCATTTACATTAACGAATGGTGGTAATCAGGAAATAATGATTAAATTTGAAATTTTGAAATTTGGACAGTCATGAAGAAAAATATCTTTTGCCTGATAGCAGTTGCCCTGATGCTGGCGACTGCCTGTGAAGACGACAATGACAGGGAAAAAGGCGTCGTTCCCGTTACCGGCGTAACGCTTGATCAAGCCGAACTGGCGCTTGCGCCGGGCGTCAGTAAAATTCTCACGGCGGTCGTCGCGCCTGCCGACGCCACCGACAAAACCGTAACATGGAGTTCGAGCGATGCGGCGATCAGCGTCGATTCCGCCACAGGCGAACTGACCGCCGAAACGGCAGGCTCGGCGGTTGTTACCGTTACGACCGCAGACGGCGGTTTCACGGCAACCCGTACCGTTACGGTCAGAAACGTTCCTGTTACCGGCGTAGCGGTCGATCAAACCGAACTGACGCTTGCGCCGGGCGCTAAAAAAACCCTTGCGGCAACCGTACTGTCGGTGGCCGCTACCAACAAATCCGTAACATGGAGTTCGGATCGGGAGGCCGTGGCAACCGTAAATTCCGCCACAGGCGAAGTGCAGGCAATCGCCGTAGGCGAGGCCGTCATTACGGCGACTACCGTCGAAAACGGTTTTACGGCAGCATGTACGGTAACGGTCGAATTGGTGAACCTCTTAGTGAATCCCGGATTTGAAGAAGAGGGAACTACGTTTGCCGGATTGCAGGGATGGACGGTAGTACCGGCGGCATGGTTCACGGCCTATTACCCGGGCAATGCGGGAACCGCTCCGGACGCCGCCACCATCCGGACAAACCGCATCGGATTGTTCACCTCTACCGGCGGTAATGAGGCGTTTTTCAGATCAGGCAACGGCGTCTTTTTCGCGCCAACCCTCGTGGGAAATTTCGCATGCAGGATTGAAGGCAACCAGACCGGCGGATTCTATCAGCTGGTAACCGTCACTCCGGGTGCAAAATACGCACTTAGCGTCGATGTCGGCTACAGGAAAAATAACAACACCATGACGATCAAGAGCGACGAAACGGTGAAGATCCTTTCTCCGGACGGCCTGGTTACCTATCACGCAGAGCCTGTTGTGACCGATCCCGCCGCGACGGAAAATGTTGTCAGAGTAACAGGGGAGGTAACCATACCCGACGGCGTTACTCAGGTGCGTTTTCAACTCGACCAGCGGACTTTTTCGAGTCCTAATGGAGCGCCCCTGATGCTTGCAGACAATTGTGAATTTACCCAAATGCCGGAGTAATCTCCATTTTCAGTTTTTGATTGATGAATATCAGGAATACCATCCTTCCGCTGACGGCGCTTGCCGTTTCGGGCCTGTCCGGTTGCAGGGCGGCGCCTGAACGTCCCAACATCATCGTTATTTTGGCCGACGACCTGGGTTATTCGGATCTGGGCTGTTACGGCGGCGAAATACAAACGCCCAACTTAGACAGGCTGGCGCAGGACGGACTGCGTTTTTCCCGGTTTTACAATGCCGGCAGGAGCTGTCCTTCGCGCGCCGCGCTGCTCACCGGACTGTATCCGCACCAGGCGGGCATAGGGCGGATGACTTTCGACCAGGGTTTGCCCGGATACCGCGGCACCATGACCGCCAACGGCGTTACCATCGCCGAAGCGCTGCAAACAGCCGGCTATCGAACCGGCATGATCGGGAAATGGCATGTCACCGAAACGCCCCTGCGCAAAGACCAGCGTCAATGGCTGGCGCACGGGGTGCAATACGACGACTTCGCCAGTCGCGACAATTATCCCACACGGCGCGGATTCCAGTACTGTTACGGAACCATCTACGGAGTGGTCGATTTTTTCGACCCGTTCAGCCTGGTGTATGGCGAGGAGCCGGTACGCTCGGTGCCCGACGGTTATTACAGCACCGTAGCGCTGGCCGACAGCGCCGTAGCCTGCGTTGACCGGTATGCACAGTCCGGCGACCCGTTTTTCATGTATCTGGCGTTCCATGCGCCCCACTGGCCGCTGCACGCACTGCCCGAAGACATCAAAAAGTATGAGGATGTGTACGCGGCGGGCTGGGAAACCATCCGCAACCGGCGTTACGAACGCATCAGGGAACTGGGGCTTTTCGATGCCGGGAATGATTTTCTTTCCGAACGGCAGTTCAATGATGCCTGGGCCGACAATCCCGACGGGGAATGGGACGCCCGCGCCATGGCGGTTCACGCGGCAATGATCGACCGCATGGATCGGGAGATTGGGAAACTGCTCCGCGCCATCGAAAAGAACGGGCAATCGGATAACACGCTCATCCTGTTCATGTCGGACAATGGCTGCAGCAACGAAAACTGCCAGATGTACTCGGCCGGCGAGAACGACCGTCCGGCAGAATTGCGCAACGGCGAGCCGATCATCTATCCCAAAGACAAGAAAGTACTGCCCGGCGCCGAAAACGTATGGGCGTCCATCGGGCCCAAATGGGCGAACGTGGCCAACACGCCCTTCCGTTTCTGGAAAGCGACCATGTACGAAGGCGGAGTATGCACGCCTGCCATTGCCTACTGGCCCAAGGGACTGAAAGCGAAGAAAGGTTCGATAACCGCCGAGCCCTGTCACGTGATCGACGTCATGGCCACATGCCTCGAACTGTCGGGCGCCAAATATCCCGAAACATACAACGGCAACGGGATCATCCCCCTGTCGGGAATAAGTTTTGCGCCGGTTTTGAAGACCGGCAAACGCGATCGTCGCCACGAATATATCGGCTTTGAGCATTTCCGCGAAAAGGCGCTGATATCCGACGATGGCTGGAAAATAGTACAGCGTCCGCGAAACGAAGAACGGGAATGGGAATTATACAATTTGAACGAAGATCGCACGGAAATGCTTAACTTAGCGGCCCGGTATCCCGATAGAGTGACGGATATGCTGGAAAAGTTCAAGGAATGGGCGGAGCGGTGCGCAGTACTTCCAGCGCCCGAACCGCTGTGGCGAAAGAAAGAATGATATATGATATGAATGAACAACCTCATTCTCACCTTATTTTTAAACAAAACAACCTCAGTAGGGCTGAGTGCATAACCAAATACAATAACCTCATTACCTCATTTTAAGAAAGCCAAGTTTTTAGGAGTTCCCACGAATGGTCTGATGGAGGAAAAAGTTAGGAAATAATTCATAATTCAAAATATCATATGAATGATCTGACGGCAATGACCCTGCCTTTTGCGGCGCTTGCAGCTCTGGCCGGCAACTGTAACGGTGCGGAAAGCCGAAAGAGCGACCGTCCCAACATTATTTTCATCCTGACGGACGACATGGGTTTTGGCGACGTAGGTTGCTATGGCGGCAAGTTCGTACCGACTCCCTGTATCGATCAGATGGCTGCGGAGGGCCTGCGCTTTACGCAATATTACAGCGCCTCGCCCATCAGTTCGGCTTCGCGGACAGGGCTGCTCACCGGCCTGCATCCGGGCGTGTGGAACATCACCAGCTACCTGCAAACAAAAGCGGGTAACCGGGATGCGGAGATGGCCGATTTCGTGCCGTCCGATGCCCAGACGCTGCCCCGCGCGCTGCAGGCCTCCGGGTACAAAACCGGACATTTCGGGAAATGGCACATGGGCGGAGGCCGCGACGTCGACAACGCCCCGTCCATCACCAATTACGGCTATGACGAGTATGCAAGCACCTGGGAAAGTCCCGACCCCGATCCGCTCCTGACGGCTTCCGACTGGATATGGTCGGCTAAGGACAGCGTCAAGCGCTGGAACCGCACCGCATATTTCGTCGACAAAACGCTCGATTTCCTGAAAAAGAACAGGGGAACGCCCTGCTTTGTCAACCTCTGGCCCGACGACATGCACACGCCCTGGGTAGGCAATATGGAGGAGCAGATGATCTATCCCGAAGGCGAAAACAGTGAAAAGAACTTCCGTACCGTTCTTATCGAGTACGACCGGCAAATGGGACGTTTGCTCGAAGGTTTGAAAAAACTGGGAATAGCGGAAAACACCATCGTCATATTCACCAGCGACAACGGCCCTGCACCGAGTTTTCGCGGCAGTCGCGCCGGAAATTACCGGGGCTGCAAGGCGTCGCTCTACGAAGGCGGCACGAGGATGCCGTTCATCGTGTGGAGCGGCGGAAAGTCGATACCTAAGGGTAAAGTCGACAACGCGTCCGTGGTCAGTGCGCTCGACATGTTCCAAAGCCTGTGCCGGATTGCCGGCGCCGCCTTGCCGGAAAACTTCCGTACCGACGGAACCGACATGAGCAAAGCGTTGCTGGGCGCTCCTCAACAGCGAACAAAAGCCATTTGCTGGGAATACCGGCGAAACGACAAAAGGGCTTTCCCCAAGCCTGCCGACAATGACCTCAGTCCCAATGTGGCCATCCGCGAAGGCGACTGGAAGCTGCTCGTTAACGCCGACGGTTCGGATGCCGAGCTGTACAATCTGCACGACGACCCGCGCGAAACAAATCCGTTGAACGGCAAATTCCCCGAAAAGACGAGGGAACTCAGCGATCAGGCGCTGGCGTGGCGGAAATCGCTGCCCGAATTGAAATAACGCGCGCTCGGCGTTGGCGGCATTTGACCCTCACAGGTCGGTATACGTAAGCTTACGTAACGACCTGACAGGGTCGGCAGACCTGTCAGGGTCTATAACTCTGCCGCTGTCAGGGTCAAGACCGTATGTTCGGCGGCATTTGTAATGCCGTCGCTAAACATGGTCGAACTCCCGACAAGCGGCAGATTAGCGCCGTTGAGCCGAATTTGCAATTCGGCTCGGAACATCAGCCAATTTGCAATTGGCTTTGCCGGAATTGCGTAGCCAAGTTGCCTTTTGAAGAAAGAAAATAAGCAATAGATATCGTGCAATGATCGATAAAAATTGATATAGAATGGAAAACAGTCAAGTGAAGTTACCGAAAGCAACGTATTTCGATTCAAGAATCGATTGCCGGATTACAAATCCGGCTATGTTCCGAGCGGCAATACAATTGCCGCTCAACGGCGCCGCTATGTTGCCGCTCAACAGGCCGGTATACGTAAGTTTACGTATACGACCTGACAGGGTCGGCAGACCTGTCAGGGTCTATAACTCCGCCGCTGTCAGGGTCAAGACCGTATGTTCGGCGGCATTTGTAATGCCGTCGCCCTCGCTAAACACTGTCAAACTTCCGACCTGCGGTGAGATCGCTTCCGCCAAGCTGCCGCTCAACGGCGCCGCATATTCCGCTTATCGCGGGAAACAGCCTGATGGATACGAAAGAAATGATTTTAACGAAATAAAGAAAGGAGAAAGAAAATGAAGACTCTAAAAATTTTGTTCACTGTGCTTGCGCTGAGCATGGTCACG
>JAISCQ010000028.1 GCA_031265445.1 Bacteroidales bacterium | reverse complement strand
TCGAGGCTTTTTGCTTCGACTTCGAGGCTTTTTGCTCCGATGTCGAGGCTTTTTGCTCCGACTTCGAGGCTTTTTGCTCCGACTTCGAGGCTTTTTGCTCCGATGTCGAAGCAAAAAGCCCCGATTTCTGACGTTACCCGAAACCATTGCTATTGTCAACACTGAAGCAGCAACGGTTACAGGGGATTCCGCATGATCAGCCCGGACTAAAACGAATAGAACACCGTTGCCTGGAAAGTAAATCCCTGCGGGGTGTAGGTCTGGTTGGAAAATACGGTAGCCGTCTGATGCCGGTTGTTCAGGATATTCTGTCCGGAAATCCTGAGATCGAGACCTTTGATGATGCCTTCGCAGGTGAGCGCTGCATCCAGATACACCTGATCCTTTACGTAAAAGAAATCGAAAACAGTGGCAGGTGGCTGGGATGGATCAGGTGCAGGAACTGTACGGCTGTTGTCATAATTGGCTGCCGGTTGCAGGGTATAATAGTTCATCCGGGGCGAGAAATAAAGCTTGTCCCAAAAACGGAAGTCTGCGCCAATATTTCCGGAAAACTGCGGTACAGCAATCATCTGCCCCTTTTCGTTGACCGTGACCGACGTGGGAACCGCCGCCCCGTCCTCATGTTCCGGAAGAGGTGCGGTTTGTGTAAAATCGGTTTTATTACAGGTGGCATTGGCCCAAACAGAGATATTGGGCGTGAATGAAGTCTTCCAGGTAGCCTCAATGCCAAATCCATTGAAATCGCCTACGTTCATGAACGGGTTGAACCACGATATGAAATCCTTGAGGTACTGATAATACATTACCAGGGAAAACCGGGTATTGCTGGCAAAATATATATTTTCGGACTCGATGGCCATCAACTGTTCGGGTTTTGTGACGGTACGGCCTGCCCGGTCGGGTTTGGTCCTGTCGAATTCGTTGAGGTGGCTGGCCCGTGCCGACGGATAGCGTGTAGCAGTGTTGAACATCAACTTGGTGGTGAAGCGCCTGGAGGGAGTGTAAATTGCCGCTACACGCGGACTTACCGAAAAACGGTTGTTTTTGAGCACCGAATTGTAATCGGCACGGATGGCGCCTACCAGTTTGAACTCATCGGAAACGGAATATTTGTCGGAGATGTATCCTCCCACATTCCAGAGGTCGGTATCATACATGAGCGGAACCACGTTCATCAGGCTGCTGCTCTGCCACTCGTACACCCAGTTGTTACGTTCCTGGCAGTAACCTGTCTGTATGCCGGCCTGCAGGAAGTTATTCCGGGAAGTGTAATTCATCCCGGCTTCTGCTTTGTAGGCATTTTCCGTCATGGTGAGGTTATTGGGCTGCGTGGCCTGCCTGTTGTCGAAACTTGCCGAAAACATATAGCCGAACTTATCATTCAGCTTATTTTCATTTTTTACCACAATAGAAGTGATATAATCCTGGTTACGGAGTTTATCGCGCTCATCGAGTGAAATGCCGCCCGCCCAGCCAATGCGCGATGTGGCGTAGCTGAACGATGACATACCCACCGACCAGCCTTCGTACCGGCCATTAGCCGTAAGGAAGAAGCTTGGGTACATCCGTTGCGGCATGGTGCTTTTGGCGCGCGCCAACTGATTGAATGCGTTGTTTTCATCAAAGGTAACTCCACCCGGTTTGTAGGCGTTCCAGCCTTCGCGCTGCATTTCCGTAAAGGAAAAGCTTATGCTTTTGTCCGTGTCCCACACCTTGCCCAGCGTGGCATTTACGGCACATTCCCAGGGAGCGCCCACGGTCAGGCTCACATCGTTATTATATGCTTTGCGGGTAATCATGTTGACGATGGCCACCAGGCTCTCGGCGCCGTATAGTACCGATCCGGGGCCGACAATGATTTCGATACGTTCGAGGTTGCTCAGGTTGATCGGGCTGTTGAGAATATCCGGCTCTGACATCTGGTTGATGCGGTGCCCGTCCAGCATGAAGCTGATTTTTTCGTTGTCGTTCGGAGCGATGCCGCGTACCTGGGCTACATACTGCACATCCTTCATGAATACGCCAAATCCGGGTATGTTGATCAGCGCTTCGCGCAGGCTCCGGTAACCGCGGTGCCTGATGTCCTCGCGGGTAACCACGTGCATTACGTTGGGGGCTTCTTCCTTCGATTCTTCGGCGCGTGAGGAGGTGCTCACCATCTCATACAGTTCTTCGACCGAAACGCCCGCAATTTTCGATAATTGCATGACATCTTCGAGCGGCATGGCGTACAGTTCTTCGATGGTCAACTCCAGCACGTCGGCTTTGCCCATTTCCGAAACGGGTACGGTTTGCGCATGCGTCCCGGCGAGGGGTAGCCATGCAAGAATAATAACGGTCAAAACTTGAAATACTTTCATACAGGGATATTGTGTTGTTGATAACCAGTCATCTTGGGGTACTGATGTCGTCTACCGATTCCAGCTGGGGCGCTTTCCGCATGTTCCCCGAGTCGTATGAGATACCCAGGCTGAGCAGCGATTTAGCCGCGGATAATTTTTTACTTTCCAGGCGTTTGGCGTTTATCTCGAATTGGAGTTTTCCGTCTAACTGTATGATATTGATGTCGGCGCCCTGGTGCATCATCCCGTTTTTCTCGGTAATGACGACGGTCGGTATTCCCGAGAACTGTTTTTCGGCAGCCTCCAGAAGATTGCTCTGCTGCGAAGGAATGTACAGGATATTGCATCTCCCGATGCTTGAGATACTGGCGGCCTGGGTTACCTGTATGGTCTGGTTACCGGTACGTTTCCCCTTTACATTTTGCTGTAATTCGTTGTAGATGGTCGAATTACCCAGCACCGTAATTACAAAGTCACTTTGCCTGTAGCTTGCAGGCCATTCGATATTCTTTGTAAAGTTATATACGAACAGCGATTTAAACCGTTCATTTTGCGGGAATACGGTAACGTTGACGCAAAAAAGGAATAACCAGATACAAAACACTCTCATGAATTCGTCATTCTATATGTTTTATGTTGTTGCCTGTACCGTTTTTCCGCGGGATTTCCGGATAAACCGGAGAAATACGGGATACCCCCGGCAAATGAACGAATGATTGGACTGGCCATGCGATTGATTATTTGATGCAAATATATGCTATTTTTTATGTTTACGGCAAACCGTTTGCCAAAATTACCCCGCAGCCTTCAGCCGCGGGGCTGATCAACAGATTTATTCCGATCTTCCTGGCGGCCGGCGGCCGGGGCCTTCATTCCCGGTAAGATCGTCGCCCAGATCGGCCCGGGCAGCCTCCACGATTTTCATCAGCTCGGCCGTCACTTCGGGGTATTGACTTTTCACATCGTAACGTTCGCCGGGATCACGACGAAGGTCATACAATGCAAGGTTCTCCTGGTGGCGTTCGTTTACCTGACCGGGCTGTCCGTCGTTTCCGGGAAGAAATCCCGCATAGGTGCGACCCAGGTGCGGCAATACAAGTTTGAACCTGTCGTTGCGCACCGCTTCGAGGCTGTTCCTGTGGTAGTAATACAGGAAATAACTGCGTGGCCGCGCATTCCCGTCACCAAACATCACGGCGCTGATATCCAAACCGTCGATCTTCAATGCAGGCAGCGGTGCGTCGCAAAGGCTGGCAACAGTGGGCAGCAGGTCAATGGATGAAGCCAGCCGGTTGCATACCGTCCCGGCGGGAATTTTGGCCGGCCAGCGCATGATGCACGGCACCCGTTGTCCGCCTTCGAAAACGGCGCCTTTGGCTTCGCGCAGTCCGCCTGTGGAACCGGCATGATTACCGTAATTGATCCAGGGGCCGTTGTCGGAAGTAAGGATCACCAGCGTGTTTTTGTCCAGACCGTTTTTCTCCAGGGCTTTCAGTACTTCGCCCACGCTCCAGTCAATCTCCATCATTACATCGCCATACAGGCCCTGCCCGCTTTTGCCCTTGAATTTATCCGAAACAAACAGCGGCACATGCGGCATGGAATGTGCCAGGTACAGGAAAAACGCACTGTCCCTGTTTTTCTCGATAAACCGTACGGCACGTTCGGTATACTGTGTGGTGAGTTTCGCCTGTTTTTCGGCCGTTATTTCCGGGTCGACGATACGGTCGCCTTCGATCATCGGCAGCGGCGGATAACCTTTGGGATTCTGCGGATGGAAAGGCCACATGTCGTTGGAATACGGCAATCCGTAATACTCATCGAACCCGTGATGAACGGGGAGGAACTGCGGCCGATCGCCCAGGTGCCACTTGCCGAAAGCGCCGCAGACGTAATTTTTCTTTTTGAGTACTTCGGCAATGGTTTCTTCGCTTTGCGCGATTCCGACCTTCGAACCGGGACCCAACGCTCCCGAAAAACCGATGCGGTTGGGATAGCAACCTGTGAGCAAACCCGCACGGGATGCGCTACTTACGGCCTGCGGACTGTAATAGTGCGTAAACCGCATGCCTTCGACACACAAACGGTCGATATTGGGGGTTTTATATCCATGAGCGCCGGTAACCGAAAGGTCGCCATAGCCCATGTCATCGAGCAGGATGATGACGACATTGGGCGTTTCCCGGGCGTGCAGGTGAGATGGCATTAAACCTGCAATTGCAAGAGCGGAAAGTTTAAAAGGATTCATATCCATATAAGTTTTTATAAAAACGACACCGTAAAGATACAATGTCGCTTTTATTTTTCAATTAAATTTCGGCAGATTCTATTTAAATTAATCCATTCCGGATGGTCCGGCAAAAGACCGGGGTTGTCGCGATACCGGTATTCATGACGGTTTCTGCCGTTTTTCCACCGGCGGATGTCATTATATTGTTAATTCGTTAGCGGAAGATTTCTGCTCGTTAGCGGAAAGTTTGCGCTCGTTAGCGGAAGGTTTGCGTTCGTTAGCGGAAGGTTTGCGTTCGTTAGGAACTGTCAAGAAATAGACGTTACGTTTCGGCGGCTTGAAAAGCCGGATTTTCATAACCGCAGGTCGCGACCTGCGGAAAGGAGATGTCTCGCGGCCGCTGCCTGAAAGGCAGGA
>JAISCQ010000130.1 GCA_031265445.1 Bacteroidales bacterium | reverse complement strand
CCGGATGGTGGTCAAGTCAAAGGTCATCGACACCACATCCGATTTCGGACGCCTGAACGCGACAATCAATCCCGATTTTTGCTCGGGAAGATAAAAATGATACGCCAGCCAATTTTCCAGGGAGTAATTGCCGTTGGTCAACGGATAGAAATCGCCGTAGAAAAACGGCTTTGCCCGCTGCGCTTCTTCGATTCGGATTCGCCACCAGTCCCATTCTTCATCGGTTCTTTCGGCTATGGGCCGAACGCCGAGATCGTCAAGGCTCGCCACCACGCCGGATGAGAGCGCCGAACGGAATTGATACGTGTCCGGCTTTCCCACAAACGGACTGGTTGAATTGGCCGGAAGCCAGTGCGCCATCCCGAATGTATGAGCCTGCGTCGCTTCGGTCAGTAGATGCGGAAAGCAGTTATAATCGGTTCTCCAAAGCGGCATGCTTCGCTTCATGGTTTCCAGTTCAATACGGCGTCCGCCGCTGGCGCAGTTGTCAATCACCAGACCCGGATGACGCCGAAGCAATTCATCCCACCAGGCATAAACGCCTTCCACAAAACGCATTTCCCTCATTCCGGCGCGATCCGGCGCTTCCTGATACGTCCAGTAGGGAAACGGGTCAAAGTTAAAATCCTCACGGTAACAGTCAATCCCGTTTTCTGTAATTAATCCCGAAACCGTTTCGGTGATGTATTTTTTCGCTTCCGGTTTACCCAGATCAAGCAACAGATTACCGTTTCCCATGTGGATGTCTATTTGCGGATCAACAAACCATTCGGGATGCGCTGTTGCGGTATCGGTTCCGCGCGTGGTTCGAACGGGTTCAAACCAGAGGAGGAATTTCATGTTTGCCTTATGAACCGCATCACTGATGGGTTTAAGCGTCTCGGGATGCCGGTATTTGTTCACGATCCAGTCGCCGACCGTTCCCCAGTCGCCATTGAAAACATTCGGGCAGTCTGTTTCACTTTTTCCGTACCAGCCGGCGTCAATCCAGTAATAATCATACGGCAGTTTCTTTTCGGCAATCGTTTGGATAAATTCCAGGTGAGTCTGATTGGGCCAGCCGCCCCATGTGCTGCAACAAATCGGCATTTGAAGCGGTTTGCCGTCTTTTTGCGGATGGAAATGATTCAAAACTAATTGGCGGAACACATTTTGACCGTGCATGGACTCGCCCGACCAGTAAACCACCAGCATCAACGGCGAACGAATGGATTCGCCGGGCAGCAGTTTGGTGTTCAGGTGTTCCATGCCGGCGGATAGCGGACAGGCGCCGTTGCCGTCGTGACCGATTTCCGCAAACCATAAGCCGTTCCAGCCGATACTGACGATCAAACCGTCGGCGCCTGTTTGAAGATTAAAAAACGGCAGCCATGTAGCCGACGGACGGGTATCGGAATCGAACAGGGAGCTATTCAGAGCGCGCCGGAAGTCCGCATTGGTTTTGGAATCCATGCGAACGGTCCGGGAATTTACCCACAAGGATTTCCGCATTTCTTCGCCGGTATACACAAAGTCGTCGGTCCGGCTGTCCGAGCCCTGCGAACGGTACAACACCGGCATGGATTCGTCTGCGCGTTTCCAGTATGTATCGAGCGCCTTGAAATCGTGAACCGGAGGTGTATCGGTAATCCCTTCGTTTTTCAGGAAAACCGTCCAGCTCATCGCGGGAAAGTCACGGTATTCCGTCAATTGCATTTCGCATGATAATTTTGTCTGTCCGTCCTTCCAGCGAAGCGTGTGGATTCTTGTATGGTTTATCCAGCCGCCACTTTCGATTTTGGCGTTGTCCGGTTTGATCCATTCCGTACTGGAACGTTCGCCGCAAACAAAGCTGAACGGTATGGCCGGCGCGTATCGTGCAGCGTCCGCTTCGGCTCCGTTTTTGGTCAAAAAGCCGAGCCAGCGGTTTATCAGCGTCATTTCCTCCGGTTTTACCGCCGAAGCATACGGTTCGACAACATATTCCGCCGCAGGCTCGTTCTTGCAGGCGATGAACAGCGCCGCTATCAGCGTCAAGCTAATGATGATTTTCCGTTTCATGGTTTTATTTTTTTTATTTTTATTACTTTTTTTATTCAAGCGCCTAATTAATTACAAAATGATATATGATTACACTATAACCCTGCGGAATGAATGCCCCGCGAACGCCAAGCCCCGTCAGGGGCGTAATCATTAGCGCAGGCTGTACCCGCCGTAGAGATGCGATACATCGCGTCTCTACAACAATCGCGGCCGACAACGCCCTGCGCTAATGGCTTGCAGGCTTTCAGCCCTCCCATAGAGAGACGATAAGACCGTGGCGTTCTCTTCAAAACTCTTATATCCTGTTTATTCGTCATTATTAAACACCACATTATCTATTATTCCAAATAAGTTTTCATCCCTTTGGGTACAAAATCAACCGGGAAAGTTTTATCTCCTTTGACATCGCTTTTTTTCATGTGTTCGACAAGCAGGGAACGGGTTGTATATTGCGGATCGATGGTGTTATTTTTAACGAATACTTTCCGGCAGCCATCTAACAAAAACGCCGATTTTTGCCAGGTATACGGCGAATAATTGAACGTTTTAATGATTTCATTCTCCGTAAACTGCAATCCGTTGACCGAGCGCGCCCGTACCAGAGGGGCGTCGAAGACTTTGAATACGTTGTTGCTAATCACAATATTCCTGTGATACGGTTCGGTATTTTCGCTTGACGGCCGGTGCGACGGCGTAATCGTAATCACCGCGTCGCCCCATTGCCAGCGATTCCCGTCTCTGTTGCCCGAAGTAAGGCAGTCTTCGAATACGTTGTTGCGTATCCGGACGTTTGTGTTTGCCCCGGATTCGAACCAGTAGTTTGTGTCGCCTTCGAGCAGGATGGCCGTGCCTGCCGTGCGGAAATAGTTGTTTTCGATGATGACGTCGCCGGGCGTCGTCACCAGGATGCCGCGTGCCCGGTGTTTCTTCAGGATGCGGCAATGCCGCAGTTCGAGCGAGGCCGTCCACGTTTTGCTTTCTATGAAATCGCCGGTTTTCGTACCCCGGGGCAGAGCTTCCGTAAAGGCAATCCGGAAGCCGGCCAATTTGTTTTCCCGGTAAACAGGCGTGACGGATTCGATTGTCCTGACTTCCCCGCGCTGCGCCGATTCGCGGTTGAGAAACCAGACTTCGTCTCCGGAAAAGCTGTAGCGTCCGTCGGTTTTCACTTCCACCGTTTTGGCATCAATGGTTTCCTGTATCACCACATTGCGTCCGTGTACATTGATAAAATCATCACCTTGTCCGGTATGGGCGCAATTTTCTATTTTAATCAAGCCCTTGCAGTTCAGGAAATGCGAGGCGTCGGCGACAATGCTGAATACGCGCCCTTTGGCCTCGTTAACCGTCATGCTGGCGTTGTCCATCGTAATGTTCTCGCTCAATTCCCCATACACGCCGTGGCTCAAGGCATGATAAACCGTCAAATCTTTGAGTACGGTATTTTTACTGTGCAGGATATCAATGCCGGTAGTCAGGTAACGGGCATGATACAGGCTTACAAAAGTTCCCTTTTCTATTTTCTCGGGATTGATGCGTAAAGGTTTCCCATGGAATCGGACGACATTTCCGCCTGTTTCTTCGGCTTTTTGTTCAAAAACATCACCCAGCATATCGTCCCAGGTTTGCGGCAAAATTTCCTTGCGGTCTTTATCATACAGGTTGTTGTACGTACGCAAAACGGGCGATTTCCATCCTTCGCCGGTAAACATGATTTTTCCGTCCTCAATGATGTACGGGTATTGTGTTTTATCAATGCTTACATCCACATATTCACCGGTAGCCCGGACGATTTCGCCCTGCGAGATATACGGCCTGTCCCAGTCGACCGAAAAATTGACTAATGAAATATTTTCGCAGGAATCGAGCACTGCAATCCGCATGTTCCCGTGGAAAATAAATTCGGATCCGTTTCCATTTATCGTGATATTTTTCAACCGTTTTAATTCCATGCCGGTAGCAGGCGCTTGCTCCGTTTCACAATACGCCGGCCAAAAATCATACCTTCCGGCAGGAAAATCGATAACGATTTCTTCTGTTTGCCCTTTGCAGGCTTGCAGGGTTTTCCGGATAGACGGAACGACATTTTTCCGGCTATTCGTTTCCGCGCCGAAATCGGTGATCGACAGGATTTTTTTCGCTTCGGCGTTTTCAAATGCGAATAATGCCGGTAACAGAAATATTAATACTGTTTTTTTCATACGACAATAATACTGTTTTAATTTATATTTTACTACTGAGGTTGTTTTGTTTAAAAATAAGGTGAGAATGAGGTTATTTCCTCAAAAAAGACCTTATTTCTACCTAATTTAAATAACAAAACAACCTCAGTAGGGCTAATAAGTTATCATCCTCATTATTAACCTCATTACCTTATTTAAGCTGCGCCGACACATTCGCCACAAAAGCGAAAAGCATAACCGGTAAAAGAATTTTTTTCATGATCCTCAAAATTTATTAGTTAAAACAAGGGGGGAGATGCCCCCCTTGTTGTTATACTATTTTGCCTTACATCATCCGTTTTCAATCATTGAATGTAACGATTACTTCGTTAAAACCGGCGCCATCGCCCGGTGACTGGTATGTTTCCCATACGGCGATCCGAATGTAACGCCCCGAAACGTCGCCGGTGACTAATGTTTTTTCGTTATTTTCAGGCTCACCCCAGCTTTGAAGGCCGCCTGTGGTGGAAACTTCTTCTTTACTTTCATTGAGCAAAGAAATAGCCCAGCGTCCCGGTGCATTGACGGGAACGGTAATCCTGTTGACACTTCGTGTATAAAGCAAGTCGATTTCTATATAGTAATCTGCGGGGAAACCATTTCCACTTACAATCACAAGTGAGTTCGGATCGCCGTCGATCAGGTTTGTATAGGTATCCAGCGTAGCCTGGCTGACCCCGGAGCCAACCGAGAGTCCCCATTTATAAAAGGTAAGCGGCCGTTGTTCGACTGCGGGAACGGAAGCGCTTTTCGGTTCTACCGTCCATTTGATTTGCGCGGGATTGCTCACGCCCAAATCCGAAAACAGCTCTTCCGCCGCCGCTCTCGTTAAAGAGAACGATCCGTTATTTCCGGCGTCGCGGGTGATTGCGGTGCTGAAATTGTCGGCAGAAAACTTGATGTTATAGCCCTGCGTTTCCGCAGCAATAGTTGTCCAGCTAAATTCGTAAAGAACGCTCGCGCTCAATTCATTGATGCAAAGCCGGCCGTCTGCGGCGGGCGAAATCAGCGCCAGCATATCGGGGGCGGCTTTCCGCACGATGGTGAATGTACGGGTTTGCGTAACCACGTCCGGATTGCCGTCTTTGGGCGTAACGGTCCAGTGAAGCGTAATTTGTGCGTCGTGGGCTACGCTGGCGCTTGCCAGCAGGTCATCCAGTTCGGTTTCATCCAAAGAAAAGGTGTAGCCGGTTCCGTCGTACAAATCGACGAAATGGCCTGCGGTGTTGAAATCGCCGTCGGGAGAAACTTTAAGCACGTATTCGCTTACTTCCGGATCCGGTGCCCATACAAACTCAAACGGGTACGCGACTGTATTGGCATTGAACTGCGCGTTATCTGCCGGCGTTGACAAAGCGATGACCGGCGGCGGGGGCGGAGGAGGTACGGGTTCGGATTTTCGCGTAATCCGGACGCTTCTCACCTGCGTTTCCGCTTTGACCAGCGCGCCTGCCGGATGTACCGACCAGTATACTTTGGCTTCTTCGCCTTTGCTCACGCCCAGGGCGGTGAGTTGAACGTCCAGCTCTTCGGCGGTTAACTCTTTCGTATAATTGCCGGCCACAGTGATTTGCGGAGAAGCCAAATCTCCTGTCAGGCTCAACAGGATTTTGAAAGCGGTAATGCCTTCCGCCGTCCAGGTAAAGGACAGTTTGTCCACCTCGTCCAGGTTAAAAGCGTCGTTTTCGTGGGGCGTCAGCAAACTGATTGTCGGAATGTACTCTTCCGTTGTGTCCGCATCTTTGCAGGCACACAGCAACAGGCTCGAAAAAACGAGCAGGGATACTAACTTTTTCATTTGTTTGAATTTATTAAGGTTGAAATTATTAAGGTTTATTAAGGGATAAAAAATATAACATATAAGACATTAATATTGAGCGCAGGGCAACGCCGGCAACGCCTTGCGGAATGAATGTCGCGCAAACGCCCGGACAAACGGTCGAAACATTTCGTATGCGTTTTGCCCGTCAGGGCATTCATATCAATAGAATCAATGCGAAAAATATCAACAAATCTCCATCGGAGATTCATCACGGGAAACCTCCGCGACGAGCGGAACGTGCGGCGCGGCTGGCGGCAACTTGGCGAAGCGGTCCTGTCGCAGGCAATTGCAAATTGCCTGATGTTCCGAGCCGAATTGCAAATTCGGCTCAACGGGGCACAGGGTGTCGCCGGCCGCGATTGTTGTAGAGGGTGTGTCAAAAGTGGCACATCCTCTTTTTCTATTGGAAGTGCCTCATGCGGCATGTTTCATTTTGAAGCACCATTTTTGCCTTACTTTTGATTGTGGGAGGTATAGTTGGC
>JAISCQ010000052.1 GCA_031265445.1 Bacteroidales bacterium | reverse complement strand
CAGACTGATACATAAATGTTTGTGCTCTCCAAAAATCCGCTTGAAGGTCAGGTCGGTTTTGGGGTCTAAATAACGTGCCATAATTTTTATTAATGGATGAAACAGAACGACAAAGGTAACGTATAATTATTGCATCAACCGAATTTCATTTGAACTTTATGCAAAAAAATCATCGAAAGCATCAGTATCTCATTTTATTACAACCATATTTTTCGTAAAAACAAGTTCATTAGAAAAGCATTTTAGAGTTTTATTCATATTTTACCACCTCCGCCGGATTGCTGTTGGCCGCTTTCAGTACCTGCCTCCACACGGTGAGCAAAACCAGCAGCGTAACGGCAACCATCACTCCTGCCGGCAACCACCACGGAATATCCGTATGGTAGGCGTATCCTTGCAGCCAGCGGTTCATGGCAAGAAAAGCCGGAGGCAGCGCAACGACGCCGGCAATGACCACATGCAGGGTATATTCGCGGAAGAACATGCGTACCATATCCCCGGACTCGGCGCCGGATACTTTGCGGATGGCGATCTCCCTTCGGCGGCGACGGGTGGAGGCTGTGGCTACGGCATAGATGCCGGACAGCGAAATCAGCAGGCAAACCGCGGACAGTACCGTAAACATCTTCAAGCCGGCCATTTCCGAACGGTTGAGACGGCCGTACAGCTCGTCGAGCAAGGTCAGGCGGGCATCGGCCAGGCGCGCGTCAATCTTCGGTAACGCATCGGTTAAGCGCTGTATCGTTTCCGATTCCAGGCCGGGCGTCACGCGGATATAGATATGGGCGTCCCATTCCGAATTTCTGAAGATGACGGGATGGATACGACTGCGGAGCGACAGGGTATGGAAATCGTCCGTTACGCCCACGACCTCATAATCCAGCATGGGGTTGTTGCCGTTGCCGGAGACATATTCGGGAAACATGCGGATGACTGTTCCCACCGGATCGCTCAGTCCCATCACCCGTACCGCTTCCCCGTTGAGAATGACCTTCTGCCGGTCGCCTTCGTTCCACCATCGTCCCTGACGCAGGTTGAGCTTCAATGTTTCGGCAAAACGACCGTCGACGCCGATGGATTGAAAGGCCGGCTGATCGTGCGGCGGCTTACCCGGCCATTCCACTTCGGTAATCATCGCATGATCCTCATGCTGCGGTGCAAAAGAGGTTTCGGTAAAGCCCGTAATCTGCGGCATGGCCGACAGCTGATCTTTGATGGCTGTCCGGTTTTCATCGCCTGTCCATTCCATACCCGAAAGCTGTATGACGCCATGCCGGTCGAATCCCAAATCCTTACGGCTGACATAACGTAATTGCAGCATCACCGTCAGGGTTGCAACAATAAACATCATGCTGACGGCTAATTGCAGTACCATTGCCGCACGCCGTAAGGCCGTCCGCCCTGCCGGACGTCCCCTTGCCGGGTCGTGCGAAACCGGTCGGCATAACTGTCGCAGCGGCGCCATCCCGGTTAACAGTATCAGCGCCATCGTCAGTATTCCGCAGACAGCGAACTGATTCATCAAACGGGATGTTTCCGCCACGATACCCAACAAGCCGGAAAACGCAGGGCAGATGAGCGCGATGAGACAGGCCGCCAGCAATAAAGCTACAAGAACAGTGAATGCCAGCTCGGTCATCATCTGCATCATCAGTTGCGCGCCTGTGGCTCCGTTCACCGCGCGCAGGCGAAACTCGCGGATACGCCGGCGGAAAAGGCCAAGGTAAAGGTTCAGGAAATTGAAAAACGCGCTGAACAGTAGCAACAGTCCGGACGCAACGAACAGCCGTATGAAGGGAAGCGTAAACGGCAAGTCGGCATTTAACCGGTGACGGACATCGCCTATCGGCAGGAGGTGCAGCTCTGTTTTGTTATTGACGCCACGCTGCGAGGTGAAGTCGCGCAGTCGCCCGGCAAGGTTTTCCGCATCCGCCCGGGCATGGAACTTCACATAAAGCTGTTTGTTGAAATAAGTCCATTGCGCTTCTTCGGGCATATAGTCCGTCATTTGCGCCTGTATCTCGGGGAAGTGGATGGCGTCGAAAGACAGGTTGGTATTGGGCGGCGGATCCTTCACCACTGCCGTCACCGTATAGGGCGGAAATCCGTATAAAGTGCTTTTAACCTGCTGCCCGACGGCTTTCTCCGCATCGCCGAACAGACGGATGGCGGTACTTTCCGTAAGGATGATGTCGCGCACGGTCTGCAAGGGCTGTCGGGCGCCGCCGGCGAATACCTGCGGAAAGACCCGGAAGAAAGCGCTGTCGGTATACAGTGTTCGCAACCGGATGTGCGGCGTTCCTTCCGTACTGTAATTTTCGTATGAAAGCACAAAGCCGGCGGAGTTTTCCGTTGCCGGAAAATGTTCGTGCAGCTTCTTTTCCAGAATCCCCGGAACCCGTTCGTTCACCTTGCCCGATTGCTTTTCCACGGCATAGATACGGTAAATGTTCCCGGCATCGGGGTAAAAACCGTCGTATGAGGTTTCGTAGCGCATCCAGTAAAGCGCAGGAATGAAACAGGCAATGCCGAACGCCAGCCCGAAAATGCCGGTGAACGACTGCGTTTTGTGTTTCCGGAGGTTGCGGAACGCGATTTTGAGGCAGTGACCCCACCAGCCCCACCCCAGCCCTCCCCGAAGGGGAGGGAGTGCGGCGCTACGCCCATGACTGCGGGAATCCGCCTGATTGGAAGCTTCCATAATCAATTATTCTTTATTCTTTATTCTTGTTGACCCTGACAGGTCTGCCGACCCTGTCAGGTCGTTTTACGTAAGCTTACGTATCCCAACCTGTCAGGCTGCGAAGCTGCCGACAGGGTTGGAACCGTTTCTTCTACCGCCACTGACAGGGTCTGTCGACCACTGTCAGGGTGCGCTACATCCTCACTTCCGACATCAGCTGCCCGTCGAACAGGTTCAGCACCCTTGCGGCATATCCGGCGTCGTGCTGGCTGTGGGTCACCATGATGATGGTAGCGCCTTCCTTGTTGAGGTCGGTGAGCAGTCCCATCACCTCCTTACCGTTTTTCGAGTCGAGGTTACCCGTAGGTTCGTCGGCCAGGATGATCTTGGGGCTGGCTACCACGGCGCGGGCGATGGCTACGCGCTGCTGCTGCCCGCCCGATAACTGCTGCGGGAAATGCTTGGCGCGATGCGTGATCTGCATCCGGTCCATGGCTGCCTGCACTTTCTTCTTGCGGTCGGTCGCCGACGTACCCATGTAGAGCAGCGGCAGTTCGATGTTCTCGAACACGTTCAACTCCTCGATCAGGTTGAAACTCTGGAAGACGAACCCGATAACGCCCTTGCGCAGCCGTGTCCGTAGCCGTTCGGGATAGGTACTTACATCCATCCCGTTCAGGATGTACTTGCCGCCGGTGGGGTTGTCCAGCAACCCGAGGATATTAAGCAGCGTAGACTTGCCGCATCCCGACGGCCCCATAATGCCGACAAACTCGCCTGCGGCTATTTCCAGACTGACGTTGTTCAACGCCCATGTTTCCACTTCTTCCGTACGGAAGATCTTTTGAAGGTTTTCAGTTTTGATCATGATAACAATTTTTAAGAAGCCCCACCCCAACCCTCCCCAAAGGGGAGGGAGACGTGCTGCTCAAGGTTTACTTTTGAAAAATTTGAAGATTGATAATACTTATAATAATGAATATATAATGAAATAAATAAAAAATCGTTGATATTGACTCTTGCTACACGCTTTTGACCGTTTGATCTTCTGTTCTATGGATATGAATGCCCTGACGGGTAATGCGCAACATCCCGCGCGAATTTTCCAGATGATCGCGTATCCGGTCTAAAACGGGAAATAGCCCTTGCTTATCAAGGAAAATTGCACGGAAATCCGAACGGCAATAAGTTTGTTTATGGATCTTCTTATGGTTTAATATTGAAATTCATGGAGTTATCAGATCGCTCCACAAAAAAGCAAAAAGAATATATTTTTGGAATACCCAAATATATCCCTGATTCTAAACCCGAAAATGAAAGTTTTTCCATTCAATGGGAGAATGATGCTTTACGTGGAGTTTTATCCATGACGGGCAGTGACCAGTATTGCTTCATTTTATGTGAAGAAAACAGGAAAATTAATGATAGAGACTGGTCTTTATCTTCTGTGTACGTATTTACCTGGGACGGAGTTCCAGTCCAAAAAATGAACCTTGACAGACCGGCAGAGTGTATTACGTACGAGGCTTCCTCACAAAAATTAATCGCTTTAACTCACACTGATAAGGGTGAATATGAGTTTGTCTTTTTCCCAATAAGACTTAACCAAGACTTATACCAGGAATAGAACCTGACAGGCGGATGCTTACATCGACGGCCTGTCAGGACAAAAAGCATGTTACGCGACTACTTCCTGATCAATCTTACAATTTCGCCAATCCAAAATACAAGCGACGTAGCCCCTGCAATGATAAGCCAATCCCTTAAGGATAGAGGTATGGTGCGGAACACCTCGCCTCCAAACTCAACGATCAGGATTTGCCCTGTCAGTATGACAGCGGCAACAATGATAAAACCTATACTTTTGCTTAATCCGGCAAACGCAGATTTTCCGGTAAGAAAAGCTTTCGCATTGAACATATTCCAAAATTGAAGCATCACGAAGATGGTAAAGAATCGTGACAGGTCGTATGCAGAAACAGCGCCATCATTTGAGAACCAGTACAGTAAACCTAACAGCAGGGCTACAAAAGCAAGACCTACAAAAAGGATGTTGAACCGCATAGCGGGCGAGATGATGAAATCGCTGTTCCGGCGGGGTTTACTGTTCATCACATTTTCATTGGGAGGCAATGAAGCCAGGGCGCCAGCCGCGAAAGTATCCATGATCAGGTTCACCCAAAGCATTTGCGTTACGGTTAATGGCAGCCCAAATCCCAATAATGTTCCGAAAAATACAATGATGAGCGCTGCGACATTGATGGTTAACTGGAACAGGATAAACCTCTGGATGTTCTGGTACAGCGACCGTCCCCACATTACAGCCGTACCGATACTGTTGAATGAGTCGTCGAGCAGGGTGATGTCGCTGGCTTCCTTGGCGACGGATGTTCCCGACCCCATGGATAATCCGACATGCGCATAGTTCAATGCCGGGGCATCGTTTGTGCCATCGCCGGTTACGGCTACAACGGCGCCTGTCTTTTGCAGCAGCTGGACAAGCCGCTGTTTATCGGTTGGACGGGCGCGACACATGATTTTGAGGCTTTTGACCCGCTGTTCGGCCTCTTCGTCAGTCAATCGTCCAAATTCCGGCCCGGTAATGATATGATGCAATTGATCGCTTTCGTTCCAGATACCGATCTGCCTGCCGATTTCCATTGCCGTACCGGGAGTATCTCCCGTAACAATCTTCACTTTGATCCCGGCATTCAGGCATTTGTTGACCGCGGCCGGAACATCGGTACGTACGGGGTCGGAGATGGCTGCGATCCCTAAAAAGGTTAATCCGGAAATGTTTTGAATGTCAATGTCCCCGTCAACTATTTGGTATGCAAAGCCCAGTGTTCGCATGGCCTGATTTTGATACCGGAGCAATTGCGCCTCAATAGACTCTTTTTTACCTGCGATGTCCTCAACCTTTCCCGATGCGTATATGGTGTCGCTTTTGGCAAGCACTATTTCAGGAGCGCCTTTTACATACAGTATTTTCTTTCCCAAAGATGGAGACTCGGCCAGTGTCGCCATGTATTTCCGTTCGGTCGAAAAAGTGAGCTGTTCGGTAATCACGGCTTCTTCCCTGATGGGCAGATAATTGACGCTGCATGTATGCAGCCAGAGCAACAGTGCGCCTTCAGTGGGATTGCCAAGAGCTTTCATTTTTTCAGGATTGGAAAAATCAAGGAAAGCGGTTGAGTTGATGGCAATACTTTCACGAACAAGTTTTCCGGCCTCGTCGTCGGATAACTCCTGATGGTCAAGCCCGGAAAAATCGGTTTGATAAACCTGCATCTGATTCCGGGTAAGCGTACCTGTCTTGTCGGTGCAGATAACCGTTGTCGCCCCCATGGTTTCGCATGCATGCATTTTCCTGACAAGGTTGTTTGTTTTCAACATCCTGCGCATGCTCAAAGCCAGACTAAGGGTAACGCTCATCGGCAACCCTTCGGGAACGGCCACTACCACCAGGGTAACGGCTACCATGAAATATTGCAGGATATGCCGCGCCGTTTCCATGGATACCCATGATTCCGTTTGAAACGGGTTTACTTTGAATACAAAACCGATGCAGGCAATCACTGCAAATGACAGGATACCCAGCATGATCCACCGCAACCAGCCGCCTTCGTCAACACTTTTGGGCAATTCCTTTTCTTTTCCACACAGTTCAAAAGCATCGTAGATGATCGGCAGCCATACTTTTGTCAATGCAACCACCGCTCCTGCGATCACAGCGGCAAGCAGGCCCAACTGACCAAGCGAGTAGGCGTCGCTTCCGAAAAAGATGTCTTTTGCAAATAACACAGTGAAAGTCAACGCAGCCAAAGCCATACCTGCAACGCCAATGAATTTGGCCAACACATCCAGCTGTTTGTTCAGCGGCGTTTCTTCTCCGCTCATTTCGGTCGCTTTTTCGGCTACCCTGCCATATTCGGTGCTGTCGCCAACCCTTCTCACCTCAATGATTCCATGCCCGTCCATTACTTTGGTTCCCCGCATCACCCAGTTGGAAGGATAGGTCGATTCCTGATCAAAATCTTCGGGCTGTATGGTTTTATCGATCATGGGTTCGCCTGTGAGGCAGGATTCGTCCACCTGCATGGATATGGCTTCGAGCAGTTCCCCGTCAGCGGGTATTTCTTCTCCGGTTTCGAGCATGATGATGTCGCCAACCACAACCTCTTTTTTGGGTATTTCGCAAACGTTGCCATTCCTGATTCCTTTTACCAGCGTGTCGTCGTTTACAAGATTCAGGATGTCGAACTTCCGGTTGGCGTCTAATTCGAACCAGAAGGCAACGCCGATCGACAGAAAGATGGCGCAGAATATGCCAATGGTTTCGGCGTATTCGCCAGTTCCGGTATTGACATGATTGATGATGGCGATACCCAGGGACAGGAACGCTGCAATGAGAAGTATCCGGATAATCGGATCTTCAAATTTTTCCAAAAAGAGTTTCCACAAAGGTGTTTTTGGCGGGGGCGTTAATATGTTTTCCCCGTATTTACGACGACTGTCCAATACTTGCGCATCGGACAGTCCTTCAAAATGCTTTTTGGAAGTCATTATATTACAGATTAAGTATTGCCGGAAATGATTTGGCTTTGTTTTTCAGGTTTTGAAGAAGCGCTTTCTCCAATTCATCGATGTTTCCATCGCCCTGAATTTTGGTTAACAACCACTTGGCTTCATCTTCGTCAATTTCGCCGGGAGAATTTTCGTCGTCCAGCAAGAAACTCGATATAGCGTTTACAAACAGCTCTTTCCATTCCTTACAATTGTCTTTGCCCGAAACAGCATCGTTGAGGTCAAACAGAAATTCGGCTTCTTCGCTGTCTATTTTTCCATCGGCATATAATGCCTCTTCCAATTGTTTTACTTCACCGGCGTCAATCACTCCGTCGGCAAGAATTGATTTTTTCAGTTCATTTAAGGTACTCATTTTTACGCTTTTTTAATTATGATTATGATGATTATTATTTGTTATTAACTAATTGTACGATGATCAGCCGGCCGCCATCTTCCGTTGAAAGAAGTATCTTTTTCCCTTCGGTGAGTTCTACGGCCTGTCCTGTTTCTATTTTTTTGTCAATATCCTTATCATACATACTTGGCAGCCGGCGATTGATCAGTATCCATTTCCCGTTATGGAAATGAAAATCCCCTACGGGTTTCCGCTGATCTTCGGGCGTTTTCTCGTTGGCGCTGACGAAACGGTTGACATGCCACATGTACAGCAGTTGCTTGTCATAAACCATCAGCCGGTAATTTTCGGGCTTGAACACCGTGGGTTTAGGCGAGTAATACAGGTTCAATACCGGTAACTGTCCTTTATATTCGGTTCCGCAAAAGGAACATCTGGGCTTGGTGGTGTTGTCGAAAACAAACCATTTATGCCAGCATTTCGGATTTTGACAGGGCTGCATCAAATCAACCGTTTTTAACAGGGCGTCCTCCCACTCATTGGCCGTAGGGCGCAGGTTCGGCTGATGCAAACCGTCTATAAAAGCCCGGTTAAACAGGTCTGCCAGGTATGGCCCTAAAATTGTGTATGGCGACTTGTCCGGATCTCCTTGCGGTAGCTGTGCCGGATGCAACTGGTTTACTTTTACCCGGTTGGTTTTATCTGTGGGATGTTCGGTGAAGAGCGCTTTCAAACCCATAGACAGCTCTTCGTCTTTGTTGGAGTCCAGATCATGAACCTTTCCGCCCCGCAAGGGATGCCGGTAGAGAAGGTACATGTAGATCATTACGGCTAAAGCATGCCGGTCGGTGGCAATGCTCGGCAGTTTCCGGTTCGGATCGGACATCGGCAGATGCTTGGTGGCTATTACCTCCGGAGCTATGAAATCGGGCGTTCCCAAGACATCCGGGGAGAACTTTCCCGGAACGACCAGCCCGTCAATATCAATGATGGCTGCCTTCCCGCTGGTAGGATCGATCAATACGTTTTTATACGACAGGTCGGAATGGGCCAATCCTGCGGCGTGCAGCCGTTTCACAGCCCGACTGATGCGTATGCAGATTTGAAAATATTTAAACCAGTCGCCTTTTTCTTCGGGCGCCAGGAATTTGTTCTGGTTTTTAGCCGAAGCGTACCATTTCCCTTCCTTTTCCTTACCTTTTATGCCCAGAAAATCATTGTTAATGGAACCGATGGCGAAGAAAAACTGTTTTTGGTACGTGGGGCAAACCAAACCCAGCCTCCCATTGTGCTCTACGATCTTATTCGGCCAGCAGTACAGGTCTTTCCAATATTCCCCGCCGGCAGAGTTGAAGATTTTTTCGCGATAATTCCCGGTGATGTTTTGTAAGCGGTCTTTGGCGTTAAAATCCTGTTTATCCCTGAAGAACGCCACAACATACGATTTGTCGGGGCTGAAATATACATCTTTCATGCCTCCCGAACCTATGATTTCATCAATAAACTCAACCGGAGACCCGTCTGTGGCCGTAATACGTATAATATTCGCCATATCAAAACAATATTGCAATTGTGCGGTCGTCATGATTTCCGGGCGACCAGAAGTCCAGCCATTTCAAAAGCTGTTCGGCTGAGTTTTCGTTATCATCCGAGAAATCAACTTCTTGAGACAGGTTACTCCAGAAATCATGCCATTTTTCAATCCTGTTCAAATTAGCGTCCGTCTCAAACTTGGGGTCGGTAACACCGTCGGTCATCAGGATCAACGCCGTAAAATCATCAACAATGTCGAACCGCAGACGCCTGTACAGTTCCATGGGCTGTACGATCTCGGTCATGGTGAGGAAGCGCGTTTGCCCTGCAAACTCGCCGCCATCCGCTTCACCCAGCACTTTAAGGAAAGGAGGTTCCTTGATGTAGATGCCTATTCCGCCATCGCCGACCCAGAATGCCCCGACAAACCAGCCAAAATCGAACTTTTTGCATATCGAAAGGATCAGGGTTGTTGCATAATCCTTTACGGGATTGCCTTTGTCCACAGCTTCCTTTTCGATGTCTTTATGCGATTTGAAAGCCGCAGTCCCGATAATGTGGTAGAGCGTGTCGCCCGCCTGTTTGCGGTTTTCTTCCGACCTGACGTTACTGAATGTCCGGATTTGCTTTTCAAATGTTTCTCTGCGGTTCGTAATTTCCGTGATACAGGTATCAACGGCGGTACGGCAGGCTATGCGCGATCCTTCCCTCGAATACCGCGCCGATCCCGCCCCGTCGGCAACAGCCATGACGTACCATCCCGATCCGTCGTCGAAATGGAGCATGAAATCATCATCGCGGGGTTTTCCTTCGTGTGCATGCGAACGTCCGCGCTTACTGGCTGCAACCATGTCTTTTGCGGCCACAGTTTCACTCGCTTCAACCTTGATAAATTCCCTGTTGCAATCCGGTTTGTAATATTCGATATTTTCGGGCGTTGGGAGATCGACCCACAGGGAACGGGGATCGGGATTGATAATGAGCGTGATTTCACGTTCGATCGTCGGTTTTCCCTCTTCCCAGTCATGCCGTCTGCAATACATTTTTATTTTATAGTCGCCCGCAGCCCGAGGCATTCCTGTAATTTTTTTTGTTTCCGGGACGAATTGCAATCCCGCCTGATCCAGCCCTTCAAATTTTATTCCGCTGATTTCCGGAATTATTTTTTCAATATCGAAATGAATGTCATAATTCTGATTGACTTTGCCGTTCGGGAGCGCAATATGCCTGCTTTTTATCTGAAGATCAATTGCATCATATTGTGGCCGTTCTGAAGCGCCTTGTTTTTGCATTTCCGTTTCGTTTACGTTAATTTCATCCGGATTTCCCAATTCATCCGGATTTCCCGGATCATTCGGCTGATATTCGCCGCACTGCCTGTCGTCGCCATCGTCGGCAAGATCAATAACCTGAGCCTGATCAATTTCAACCGGATCGGGGTTTTGCTGATATTTTTCCCATAAATCCAGAATGAATGTTTCAATCCGGCGCTGATTTTTTGAACGGAAGTCTTCGATCTGATCTTCACTGGCGTCGACAATTATTTTCTTTAAATCCATATCAGCCTCTTGCCCTTGTTATGTTTATGTTTCCGCCGCCGAACCCGAAATGCGCTTCAACGCCGCACCACGGGCATTTGGTTACATCTTCGTCGCCTGTACAGAGGATCTTCCCGCAGGCGCAATGGCTAAACCCGTACTGGTTGCCACAGCACGGACACGAAGGGAAACCCACCAGAGACGAACTGTCGATTGTTTTGTCGTTTTTATTTTGATCGGTCAGGTCAAAATAGGTTTGATCCACGGGATATGCTCCAACAAGTTTATATTCAAGCACATTCATCGACAATTCGCTCACCTGTGATGGAACCACCCTTTTCTGGTATTTGATCAGATATGGACGCTGGGTTGTCTGGCATTTGGCCAGAATCACAGCAAAATTTTCGTCGACTTTAGCGGGTTTGAATTTTTCCAGATCAATTTTTGACAGGTAACCATTGGTAATGGGAGCTAACTGTAATTGATCATCGTTGTTTTCACTGACGCTTACACTGCTTGTTTTGATGGATGCGGTCACCCACTTGAAAAATTTCCTGAACGATTCGGGATCGGTATCTTTTAATAAAAGCACGTTTTCGGTAATACGCCCCAGTATGGATGTGTCGGTATGGTCGCCCAGTGAGATGATCACCAGATTCGTGCTTTTACGGTATTTCTGATTCCACCGTTCGAATATGCTGTCGAAATCATCCGTCGGGTTGCCATCGGTAAACAGGAATATGATTGGTTTCCAGTCGCCTTTTTCTTCCAGCGTAGTTTTCTGTATGGACGAATCTATGTCGTTCATCAGGAAGTCAAGCGCGCTTCCCAACGATGTTCCTCCGCCAATGGGCAATCTGGGCGGATAGAAATTGAATAATTCTACCAATGGCGTCAGTTTCCGGGCTTTCCCGGCAAAGACGATAATGGACAGGTAAGCTGTTTCCAATGCATAAGGATCTGTACGTAATTCCTTTACGATGGCGGCCATTCCGTCCTGTACCTGTTCGATCGGTTCGCCAACCATCGATTCGGAAACGTCGATCAGGAAATATATGGGTAAACGTCTCATAATGTATATTTCAGGATTAATAAAAGTAATATCAACAGTACTATTTGCGCCATATCCACGGCAATACCATTACCGACCTGCAAGGGTTTAAAAAATTTCCGTAACAGATGAAGCGCCGGATTGAATATCTTATCGAAAAAGATAAAAGTTTTCAGGTATCCGCCCCTTAACCTGTCTTTGTATGCTATAAGCCTGATGTATACGAAAAGAGCGATGATCAATAAATTGATTCCGAGATAAAGTATCAGTTTCATGCCTTAAATTACGGTATGAACTTCTGCCGGAGGCGGCGGCAATAAAACTTCGTCGCTTGCGCCGATGCTCCGGTTGCCTACACTTACCGAGGCCGATACCCACTTGAAAAACTGTTTGAAAGTAGCGCTGTCCGCAGTATCAAGGCTTACTACATGGTTTGCGATCTGTTTCAGATTTTCCACACACGTTTTGGCTCCTACGCTACAAGCTATGATACTTCCAAAATGCCGGCGTTTGATTTCAGGGACAGCCTGATGGAACAATTGAGTGTCGGAAGCCCTGCCGTCTGCCATAATGAACAGCAGGGGCATCCAATCGCCTTTCTGTTCCGGGGTACTCAGATGAATCTCCGAGTCCACTCTTTTACACAGAAATTCGAGGGCCTCGCCAAAATGCGTTCCTCCGGCTTCGGGTTGCTGTATTTCGGGAATCTGCATGTTTTCCAGTTCCGTCAGGTGCAACAACTGTTTGGGGTGGAGATTAAAAGTTATGATGCTCATGTAGACGGATTCCAATGCGAACGGGTCCTGTCGGAGACTTGCAATCATCGATTCCAAGCCTACCTTGATCGCTTCGATGGGTTCGCCACGCATGGCGCCGGAGGTTTGTATCAGGATATATACAGGTAACCGTCTCATTTATACAACTATGTTCACTTCGGGGGGTGGAGGAGGCAATTCGTTCAACCCGGACACTTCTTTGCCGCTTGCTTCTATCTTCTGACTTCCGGTACTTACCGATGCGGAAACCCATTTGAAGAACGCCTTGATGGTTGCACTGTCAGCCGTATCCAACTGTACAACCACTTCGGTTATCTGTTTCAAGATACCGGTATTGGCGCCTTGTCCGGCGGCACAGGCAACCACCATTCCAAATTTGCGTTTTTGAAACTCGGTTAATCCTTTTTTCCAGTCATCGGTAGGTTCGCCGTCGGTCATGATAAACACCAGCGGTTTCCAGTCGCCTTTCTGTTCGGCGGTGGTTTTGGTTACTTCCGTGTCCATTTTCCGGGATAGAAGCGATAATGCATCGCCTAAAGAAGTGGTTCCGGATGCTTGGATGTCGGGCATCTGGAACATCGACAGTTCTGTTAACGGAACAATTTGATTGGCCGCACTGTTGAATGTGATCACGCTTAAAAACGCAGTTTCAAGGGCGTAGGGATCTTGCCGGAGGCTTGAGACCAGTACCTGCACTCCATTTTTTACTGCTTCAATAGGCTCGCCGGTCATTGATCCGGATGTGTCCAATACTAAGTATACAGGTAATCTTCTCATTTTGCATAATTATTTAAGATGGTTTGGATGGTTTGCAGAAAAACCTTGTCGTCCGTAGGATCCCCGATCGCGTCGAATTTCCAGTCGCCGTTCCTTTTATATAATTTTCCCAAAATGAGCGCTCTTTTGTTGGCAAAAGTAGCATCAGTCGCTATATCAAATTGAGAGAATACCTTGTTTACCTTTGTGGGAGTTCCTTCGTACATCCTGATTTTGGCATACGGAACCTGCGAAAAGTCAAAATTTTGCCCCTGATTCAGATAGATGTTGATAAAGAAAAATATTTTTTCAACCGAACTGTCTAATTTGTCCAGATTGACGGAAATGATTTCATTGTCCAGACCATCGTCGCCACCCTGATCGCCTTTCCGGTCGTCGCCGCTATGCCTTAATGCGCCATCCTTCGTTTGCAACTTGCCAAGCGGCAGATTGTTCTGTTGCAGGAATCCGTTATAATCGGGCGAATAGATGTAGTCAACCTTATTCCCAACGCTATCGGTCATGATACAACTCAAATCCAAATCGACATCTTCAACAACCTTTTTGCTGCCGAACAGGCCTTTCTTGACGGTTACGATTGCTCCCCAGTTTACGCCTACACAGAAGTTTGTTAATTTTTCCCCGGTGTCTTTCCGAAGGTCTATTTTCTGACCTTTGCTCAAACTTATTGCCATGATTTCCTTGTTTTGTTAAATTAATTATATTTATTCGGATCATCCCCAGCCCTCCTTTCCGGCCAACGCCCTTTAAGGATCGAGGGTAAAAATCCTTAACTCATTATATTATTTACTGCCCGCAGACCATTTCATTCCCCAATTGTATGCTTTGTCACAGGAACCGTGGTCGGGATGGAACGAAATCAGTTTTTTGACTGTCATGGAATGATCCTGTCCGAAAATAATTTCGGCAATAGCGCAGAACTTCTTATCGCTGTACTGTTTACCCATTTCCACAACGATGTCCGGATTATCGGGAACTTTTATAGTGACTACGCCATTGGTTTCGGCCCAACGGGCAGCCCCCTCGTAAATAAAACAATATACTACGATTCGCTTCAACTCCGATATTCCCTGCGGGTTAACCAAAATATTCTCCCCGGAACCGGCTCCGGAACGGTCGTCTCCGGTATGCCAGATCCATGGAATACCGGTATAGCAACCTTGCCGGGTCAGCTTGTCTTTTGTACCGCCCTGTCCATGAGCAAACTGCAAACCGTCGATGACGGATTTCTGTCCATCATTCAGTTCGAAGAAACAACCCAAATCCAAGTCGACTTCACCGGGTGCAAATAATTTTGCAAAGAAGCCCTTCTTTTGCTCCTGTCCCCAATTCAGGTTAATAACTATTTCCTTGTTCTTATCTATCCCGTCTTTCGAGAGATTGATCTTATGAGTATCACCCGATTTCTCAAGGGTAATTTTATTCAAATTGATAGCCATCGCAGTTCTTTTTATGCATATTTATCTACAAAATACTGTAGTCCGCCCTTGTATCCGATACCCATGGCTTCAAACTTCCATTCGTCCCCTTTTTTGTACAATCGCCCGAACTCAACGGCTGTTTCTATCGAGAAGTCTTCATCAAGTTCATATTTGGCTATTTCCTCATTGGTTTGAGCATTGTATATGCGTATAAATGAGTTGCGTACTTGCCCGAAATTCTGTTTACGGGTTTCGTAATCATGAATGGTTACTGTAAATATGATTTCCTGTATTTTAGGATCAATGGCAGATAAATTAACGGTCAATGTTTCATCATCACCATCACTGCTGCCTCCGGTTGTGTCATCTCCCGATGATTCCACAGCGCCATCCGGAGATTTGGGATTGTTGTAAAATACAAAAAACTCATCCCGGGGTATTTTCTTATTTTCGCCCAACATAAATGCTGATGCATCCAAGTCAAAGTCAAATCCTGTACTTTGATTGGGATCCCATCCCAGTCCGACGCCAACTTTTGATAAGCCGATTTCTATTCGCTGTCCTTTTGTCAAATTAATTGCCATGGTTTATTCGTTTAAAATTGTATTAAGGTATTTAAAAAGCATTATAACATATATAATATATATAATATATTGCGTATACGAAAAAAGTTGACAAAGGTTACAAAATATTTTCAAAATATTTCTTCATAATGTAAGTTTTTGAGAATGAACGAAACAAATACATTCCTTCAAATCAAGATCCAAGCTGGCATACCAGCCTTGATTTACGGAAACGCCAAAATACAAATATCATTTGATATTTGCATTTTGGCGTTTTTATATTCAAAGATCCCTGATTCCAAACTTCGTGATGATTCCATCGCGAAGCAATGATGAAATCAGGAATTATCCATCACACTTTGATTTCCACTTCCACGCCGCTGGGCAATTCCAGCTTCATCAGCGCATCGATGGTTTTGGGGGTCGAACTGTAGATGTCCATCAAACGCTGGAACGAACCAAGTTCGAACTGTTCCCTTGCCTTCTTGTTGACGAAGGTTGAACGGTTGACCGTAAAAATACGCTTGTGCGTGGGCAGTGGAATCGGTCCGCTTACCGAAGCGCCTGTCATCTTCACCGTTTTCACGATTTTTTCAGCCGATTTATCCACGAGGTTGTGGTCGTAAGATTTAAGTTTAATTCTAATCTTCTGGCTCATATTGAATATAATAATGAAATTTGCTGATCTTATTTATTTGGATTCGCCTTTAACACGGGCAATCACATCTTTGGCCATATTGTCGGACAACGGGCTGTAGTGCGAGAACTCCATGGTAGACGTTGCACGTCCCGAGGTGATGGTACGCAACACGGTTACATAACCGAACATTTCCGAAAGGGGTACCTTAGCCTTGATGACACGTGCGCCGCCACGTTCTTCCATACCGTTGATATGACCGCGACGCTTGTTGAAGTCGCCGATCACGTCGCCCATATATTCTTCGGGCGTTACCACTTCTACGGACATGATCGGCTCCAGCAGGATGGGTTTTGCACTTTTGCATGCCGTACGGAATGCTTGCTTGGCGCAGATCTCGAATGACAGCGAATCGGAGTCCACTGCATGGAACGAACCGTCGAGCAGGGTCACTTTCATGCTGTTCATCGGGAAACCGGCCAACACACCGTTTGCCATCGCTTCCTTGAACCCTTTTTCTACCGACGGGATGTATTCCTTGGGAACGTTACCGCCCTTCACTTCGTCGACGAACTGCAAGCCTGCGAAATCTTCGTCGGCAGGTTCTATGCGGACAATGATGTCGGCAAACTTGCCGCGGCCGCCCGATTGTTTCTTGAACAGTTCGCGGTGCTGGAACGGAGCTGTGATCGCTTCCTTGTATGCCACCTGCGGATTGCCCTGGTTACATTCCACCTTGAATTCGCGGCGTAACCTGTCCATAATGATTTCCAGATGAAGCTCGCCCATGCCGTTGATCACGGTTTGACCGGAATCCGGATCGGTGCGCACCTGAAAGGTGGGATCTTCTTCGGCCAGCTTCGACAGGGCAGTACCCAGCTTGTCGATGTCGGCCTGGGTTTTGGGTTCCACGGCGACACCGATTACGGGATCGGGGAACGTCATCGATTCCAAGACGATCGGTTTTTCGGGAGAACACAACGTATCGCCCGTGCGGAGGTCTTTCAAACCGACAGCCGCACAAATATCGCCAGCTCCGCAAACATCAATGGGGTTTTGCTTGTTGGAATGCATCTGGAACAAACGCGAGATGCGTTCCTTCTTGTCCGAACGCGTGTTGAGCACGTACGAACCGCTTTCGAGTTTACCTGAATATACGCGGATAAACACCAAACGGCCTACATACGGGTCGGTAGCTACCTTGAATGCCAGGGCTGCCAAAGGTTCGTTCAGGTCGGGTTTGCGTATGACTTCTTTTTCGGTGTCGGGGTCGATACCGGTGAGGCTGCCTTTGTCCAGCGGGCTGGGCAGATAGGCGGAAACGGCATCCAACAGGTATTGTACCCCTTTGTTCTTGAACGACGAACCGCACATCATCGGCACGATGGTTTGTGCCAGTACGGCTTTGCGAATCCCGGTCTTCAATTCCTCAACAGTGATGGAATCCGGGTCTTCAAAGAACTTCTCCATAAGGACATCATCGGTTTCCACCACCGATTCGAGCAATTTGTTGCGCATTTCGGTAGCTTCTTCCAGCATGTCAGCCGGAATGTCCAGTATGTCTATCTGTTTCCCTTTGTCGTCGCGCCAATATTCGGCTTTAAACGTAATCAGGTCAATGATTCCTTCGAAATCGTCTTCGGCGCCGATGGGAATCACGAGCGGAACGGGATTCGATTTCAACCGCTCGCGGATCTGGTTGACAACGCTAATGAAATCGGCGCCTTTCCGGTCCATTTTGTTGACAAAACCGATACGCGGAACACCGTACTTTTCGGCTTGGCGCCATACGGTTTCCGATTGGGGCTCAACCCCGCCCACGGCACAGAACAACGCTACAGTACCGTCGAGGATACGCAACGAACGTTCCACTTCGACCGTAAAGTCAACGTGTCCCGGGGTGTCTATCAGGTTGATATAATATTCTTGATTGTTATATGTCCATTTACACGTGGTGGCAGCGGAGGTAATCGTTATACCCCGTTCCTGTTCCTGCACCATCCAGTCCATGGTTGCGGCGCCTTCATGAACTTCTCCCAGCTTATAATTGACTCCTGTGTAGAACAAAATCCTCTCGGAAGTGGTTGTTTTTCCGGCATCAATGTGCGCCATGATACCAATGTTCCTGGTATACTTTAAATCTCTACTCATCTAATTTATTATCTTCTCCTCTTCTTTTCGACCACAATTAACACGATTCACATGATTTCCGACCCATGATTTTCAGGATGATGAGGATTCATGCCCTCGTTTGAATGTATGAACTCCTTAAAACCTGAAAACTGCCGGCGCTAAATCTTGTCAAGATAGACTTACCGTCAATGCTTGAATGATTGAAACGAGCGGTTAAAAACGGAAATGAGAGAAGGCGCGGTTTGCTTCTGCCATTTTGTGCATGTCCTCTTTCCTTTTGAAAGCGCCGCCTTCTTCGTTGTAGGCTGCGAGGATTTCGGCTGCAAGTTTTTCGCTCATCGACTTCCCGCTGCGTTTCCGTGCATAGAGGATCATGTTTTTCATGCTTAACGACACTTTACGGTCGGGACGTACTTCCATAGGCACCTGAAAAGTAGCGCCACCCACACGGCGACTCTTCACTTCTACCATGGGAGTGACATTTTCAAGGGCTTTACGCCAAATATCCAGCGGGCCTTTACCGTCGTCCTTAGCCTTGTTCTCTACGGTCTTCATGGCATTGTAGAAGATCGTGAAGGCAATGGTTTTCTTGCCGTCGAACATCAGATTGTTCACAAACCGGGTTACTTCCTTGTCACCGTACGCAGGATCGGGTAAAAGAATCCGTTTTTTGGGTTTTGTCTTACGCATTGAAGTATACTATATATATAATGTATTATTTCTTTTTACCTTTTGCCGGGGCAGCAGCGCCTTTTTTCGGTCTCTTGGCGCCATACAGCGAACGGCTTGCCAAACGGCCTTCAACACCCGATGCATCCAACGCGCCGCGGATAATGTGGTAACGTACGCCGGGGAGGTCTTTGACGCGACCGCCGCGAATGAGTACAATGGAGTGTTCCTGCAGGTTGTGTCCTTCGCCGGGAATATAAGCGTTGACTTCTTTCTGGTTTACCAGCTTCACACGCGCTACCTTACGCATGGCCGAGTTGGGTTTTTTAGGGGTGGTGGTGTACACGCGCACACAAACACCGCGCCGTTGCGGGCAAGAATCCAAAGCCGGCGCCTTGCTTTTGTCAACAAGTTTCGTCCGACCTTTTCTTACTAATTGCTGAATTGTAGGCATAAAGTCTATTTATCTCTGATTCAAAACTACTTTTAAAAATGGTTCGCAAAGGTACGGCTTTTTTTTACAAAAACAAGTAGCGTGAAAATATTTTAAAGAAAAATGCTTCACGTTCGTGCTTGAAAGTTGTTGGAAAATTGTAATGGATCTGTCTCATGCCGCAAAGATCATCAAAACGGCGATCATGTATCGGGAAGTACTCAGTAATCATAAACCGGGCCTGATCTCCACAATCTTTGACTGTCCCCTTCGGGGGGGAGGGTTGGGTCGGGGCTTCCCGGGTGGGGTTTCCGAAATAATTGCTTAATTTTGTACCGGTTAATTATTATTGTAAAAAGTACAATGCGATTGAATTTTCCTGTTTTTTCAGCCCTTTCAAAGAGATATAATCCTTTCGCCATATGGGGTAGCGCAGGGGTGGGGTTTCTTTTAATACTTCTGGTCTCTTGTGCCGGTGTATCCAAAAGCGAACTGACCCGTGCCAAAACCATTGCGATCAGTAAGGAACAGTTTGCCGCAAACCCGTTTGGGTTCGATTTGACGCTCCCTGATTTCGAAAACCGTTATTACAGGAAGGCGCTCAAACGGCGGCGGTATTTTATCGAAAATGTCATTAACAGCGCCCAAACCGATACCATTTACCATTATTACAGGAGAAAAACCAAAATTCTTTTTTACAAGCCCATGCATCTCGAAGCCAGGATCATGGGTGGTACGATTCGCACGCCGGAGGTGGAACTTCGCAACGGAATCAGAGCAGGACTGAGCCGTAAGGAATTCTTCTGGAAATTCACCGACTGGGTTTACGACGAATCCGATAGCTTGACGATTGAATCGCCCGCTACCGGCTGCACATTTACTTTCATATTCAAGCGCGACAACATCAGGGAGATACAGATCGCAAGCAAAATGATGAAAAGCCGTAATTGATGATCAATGATTGACACAGGGTTATCAACAGCATCAATCGCAAGCGTCAGTATGCTACTCTACTTTAACGTTTTTGCCGCCGGATGTTATGCCGGAGATACTGTACACACGCCATGCCAAACCGGAGGTCAATCCGCTTACATGCAGCGTTGCGCCGGCAGCCGAAAGCGATATGGCGAAATTATTTGAATCTTTCGCTCAATAGCCTGATCTCCACGGCAGGCGAAATTTTTTCATACAACATGTTATACACTGCGTCCACAATCAGCAGGTCGATTTGGTAACGTTTGTTAATTTCATGCATACAAGCGGCGGCATAATATCCTTCGGCCACCATATTCATTTCCAATTGGGCGGATTTAACGGAATATCCTTTGCCGATCATGGTACCAAAGGTGCGGTTACGGCTGAATTGCGAATAACAGGTTACCAGCAAATCGCCCAGGTAAACCGATTGTTCAGCGGTACGTTCGGCCGGGCAGCTTTGTTCTATGAAACGTTTAATTTCGGCAAAACCGTTGGATACCAGTACTGCAGTAAAATTGTCGCCATAACCTAATCCGTGTGCTACGCCGGCGCACAGCGCTATAATATTCTTGATAATTCCGCCATACTCGATACCGTAAACATCTGTTGAAATGATCGTCCTGATATAACGACATTTGAGTTGTTCCGCCATCAGTTCGGCCATTCCGCGTTCTTTGCAGGCCACAGTGAGGTATGAGAGGCGTTCCAAAGCAACTTCTTCGGCATGCGTTGGCCCCGACACCACGCCAAAACGATCGAACGGCAAGTCGAAACGCCGGTTGAAGTATTCGCCAACGGTAATATTTTCGCCGGGGACAATCCCCTTAATGGCAGAAAAAACCATCTTATCCGTAAACTTGACAGACATGCTTTCGGTGGTGACTTTCAGAAAGGCGGCCGGAACGACGAATAACAAGATGTCCGATTGCCGAACCGCTTCGTCGGCATCATCGAAAATCCGTATTTTAGTGGTATCGAGCTGTATGGAACTCATATACGAACGGTTGGTCTGATACAATGTCACAGATTCACGGATTTCCGGTTCACGGATATACCAGTTGAGCTGCTTCACATTGTTGCAAAGCACTTTCACCAGGGCCGTAGCCCAACTTCCACTACCAATTACTGCGAGGGTCATTTGATTTTGATTTTTGATGATGATTCATTTCGTAAAGCTCTTGAGATCGGCTCAGCCTGATTCGACTTCCGAAGAAATCCAACTTCTTCGTAACTTTCTGCTTCATTGTTTAACTTGTTTTTCGTTTCATGATCTTATCTTCCTGTTTTTTAATTTTTCTATTTCTTGGCCAGTTCCATCCTTTCGGATTTTTTAAAATAAATCGACTGCAAATATAACAAACAAATCACCAAAAAATAAGATGCAACACCATCCAAAACGCTGCATGGGATTTGGATATTTTTTTACATTATTTTCACCGGATCGGCCTCGACCATGTCATGCAAGCATATATCAACCTGCCAGGCTGCCCAGATTCTATCGGCTACAAATAGATCCGGGCTTAAAAACCGTCCCACTACCGGATCGTACATTCTCCCGTTCATATTGATCAGCCCGAACTCGTCTAAGTGTTCATGACCCGTGAAGCCGCGGTCGAATACTAAAGTATTGTCTTTGGTTACGAATGTTCGCTTGCCCCAGGCGTCAAACGTACATTTTTGCCTGACGTTTCCTGCCGCGTCGGTGATGAGCGTCAGGCTGCCCAGGTGATCGGGATGCGCGTAAAACATCCTGTTTTGCAAAAGGGTGGAAGCGCCCTTGAGCTGCCTGACATGGATGCCGCCGCCTGCCATGTAATACAGATGCGTGGTCGTATCGTTTTTAATGACCCGCTCGTAGTTTCCTGCAAAAATGACCGTCTTGACAACGTTGCCGTTCTTTCGCAGTTCGGTTTTTCAGCGCTGCCCGTCAGGGCCGTAGGTAATGTTCAGCTGACGGGTTTCGTCTCCCGCCGTCTCCGTAATCTGCGATACCCTGTTGAACGCATTGTACGTAATGTCCTGATCTCCCTCAGGGATCAATCCGCCGGTATTGTCCACCTCCTCAAGGGCATGTACCTTCGATGCGTTGTAGCGATAAGCCCCTATACCGGTTTTGGAGGAGATATTGCCCTCCGCTGAATAACCCATAGTCATGGCCGGTGTTTCGGGAGAACCGTGCTTGACGGCGGTTAGCCGGTCAAGGTTATCGTAATAGAAGGTCTCCTTTAGGGGAAGCATCCCCGTGCGCGAAGTCAGGTTGCCGGTGGCGTCGTTGAACACAAAATCCATGTTGCGGAGGGTGGTGGCGCCGGGGAGGATGTCGGGCGCCGACACCGTTTTCAGGTTGGTAAGCATTCCCCGGGAATTGTGTGTGGCGGTGGCAACCATGAAGCCGTTCAACAGGCTGCTCGTGGAGGAGCCGCTGGCGCTCATGAGCGTCCATGTCGGCCATGTGCCTGCCGATACCTGAATCAGGTTGCCGTACGGGTCATACTCGCTGTTCACCTGAAGACCTTCGGGAGTGGTGGTGGTCTCTAATTGCCCGTTGCTGTCGTATGCAAAGGAAAATTCCAGCAGGCCGGCGCCCTCCACGTTCCGTTTTTCGGTCAACATCCGCCCGTATTGGTCGTAGGTCCAGGCGATATGGTTGTTGCCGGTTTTCATTTGGGTCAGGCGCTGCAGGTCATACCCCGACGTGCCGTACGTATATTCGGTAAGAACGGGCATGATAATCCCTGCATGCCCATGGCCGGCAAGTATATTGCCAAAAAGCAACATCAACGGTAATATGTGGATAAGTAATCTCAAATTATGTCAACTGCCCTCATATCATTTCCTTACATCTTTCATTTGTTATCTCCTTTTCACGGCTTCGCCGCGGTCAGTCACATCCTGTCCATGGCTACCGGATAAAACCCGGCTTTTCTTTTGATGTCTCCGATTTTTTTACAACCAACCGGATGGTTTATTTCAAACGACATTACAAATGACCACTCATCAGTGTTGCATATGCCGCTCATCGTGGGGCGTACATCCGTCCGTTCATATTGGTCAGCCCGAACTCGTCCAAGTGAACCGAATACGAAACGTCTTTCTGTAAAACATTTACCACAGTGGAAGATTTGACCTCCTTCACTGTGACAATGAATATTGTGAAAATAAGGAATAATATCTTTATTAACAATTTCATTTTTATTTGTTTTGAAAATTCTCTCTTGTTTTATAATAAACTTTCAGTTCACTCAATTTCATTCCTAATAAGACGGCACATTTCTCTTCCCAATCATTTGGATATTTTATTTTGAAATAATTAAACACTTTATCATGAGTAGATGGATGGCTAAAATCTTTCTCATTAAACTGTAAATCTCTATTTTCTTGCTTCTTATACATGCTTTTCCATGAATTGTACAGATAGAGACAATGCAAAACAATAGTGATACTGATAAGAGTTATATCACTATAATCAAATTTCCCTTTTGCTTTTTCAACCATCATTCTATAATGGGTGTTTACTACATTAAAATTGTGTTTGATTAATTCAGATGCGGTATCAACAATTTGGTTAGAAAGAATAATCTTCTTTAGTTGATTTAACTCGTACGTTACCACCCTCGCTTGATAAGCTAAGAGTGATGTTTTCTATTTTTACTTCTTTCATCATATTATTTAAAATGATGATACCAATTACCCCTTGATTCTCTATCAACCGTTTCTTGAGACTCAAAATCTATATATACAAATGGTCTCGCTTGTTCAGGATAATTATGTTTAATAAGTAGATTTCTCAACTTGTTTATTAAAGTTATATTCGATTGCAATTTTAACTTCATCTCATCTGTTTCAACGCAAATCCAAAAAACCAAATGTTTAGGATCTATATCATATGCACCATACCAGCTTATCCAAAACTTTTCATCACAAACGAATACAATGATTTTTTTTATATCATCTTCTATGTCGATGATTTTTCTTTTCATTGAATGTTTCGAATAGAGTAATTTAAATATATTCATACTAGTGTGTTATTATTCGAATCCCATTTTGTTCTAAAATTGGTTTTTCAATATTAAGCCATATACTGCCAGGACGTGGTCCTAAATGTGAAGTAAAGAAATGTGCTTCTCCAATAGCCCCTTTCGCAAAATTTGTTGAAAGATTTCTCCAAATAGGATTTGAAATTGAACGAGGTAAAATAGGATTTAGGGTATTCATAATCCCACCTTTTGTGGTCATTTCTAAAGTTGTCCCCCCTGTAGATTTAGCATAGTTCATTGCAGTATTCAATGCTCCTTCGCCAGACCAAAAAACTCTTCCTCTCCCCTTAGTCGCGACTTTCGCTACCGGCTTCGCTATTTTAGAAATCCCGCCAAGTGCCTTTGCCGCAGCTCCGCCAACAGGAAGGAACGAATACACGAACATTGCTGCCTCGCCGTACAAAAACTCGGCCTGTTTTCCATGCATCTTTTGTACAGTCGGGTTGGACATGATTTGCTCATGCCTGCTTTGATGCTGCCGGGCCGCGATAATATTGCTTCCCTGGTGGGCAACATGGGCGGATGTGGCTATTTTTTGAATATTATCCACACCTCCCAGGGCAACATCCCTGATCACGGTCTGGCTCACCTTGAAGGCTGTGTGGTTGTCAACCCAGTGACCATAATTCAGGATATTAACTACGCCATCCCCATTATGGGAGTAAAAGAACTTCTCCCCGGTACCGAGATCAATCATGTATTCGCAGTGCTGGAGCGTCTGCGCATATGCCGAAAATGCGCCTGCGGCAATACTGGTATAGGTCCATGGGCTTTTCCAGTTCCAGTCGCCCGGATTGAACGGGTTACCTCCATTATTTGCCGCGTGCCAGAAATTAGCCTGCATCCCGGAAAAATAGGCCATCGCCACTATAAAAATAGCGTCATCAATCCCAAAGACTTCCCCGGTCGGATCAGTGTATATCAACGGATTATTCCAGCAGTAGCTGTACCGGTTAAAACTCTGCGAGAATTCCGGATCCTGTACATACGGGTCAGGGCTTAAAAACCTCCCCACCACCGGATCGTACATTCTTCCGTTCATATTGATCAGTCCGAACTCGTCTAAGTGTTCATGACCCGTAAATCCGCGGTCGAACACTAAGGACGGGGTCTTCGTGATGAAGGTTCGTTTGCCCCAGGCGTCAAAGGAGCACTTCTGTACCGTCCCGCCTGTCGCGTCGGTGATGAGCGTCAGGCTGCCCAGGTGGTCGGGATGTATGTAGTACCGCCCTTCCCGCAGGAGGGTGGAAGCGCCCTTGACCTGTTTGACATGGATGCCGCCGCCCTCCATGTAATACAGATGCGTGGTCGTGTCGCTTTTGATGACCCGCTCGTAATCACCCGCAAAAATCACCGTCTTGACAAGATTGCCGTTCTTTCGCAGTTCGGTTTTCCACCGCTGCCCGTCAGGCCCGTAGGTAATGTTCAGTTGACGGAGTTCGCCGTCCACTGTTTCCGTAATCTGCGATACCCTGTTAAACGCATTGTACGTAATGGCCTGATCTCCCTCAGGCACCAAACCGTCGGTATTGTCTACCTCCTCAAGGGCATGCACTTTAGACGCATTATAGCTATAAATGCCTAAACCGGTTTTGGAGGTAATGTTACCGTTGGCAGCATAGCCGACCGACATGGCTGATGTTTCGGGAGAACCGTGCTTGACGTCAGTCAGCCGGTCAAGGTTGTCGTAATAGAACGTTTCCTTCCGGGGAATCATTCCCGTGCGTGAAGTCAGGTTGCCGGTGGTTTCGTTGAACACAAAATCCATGTTGCGGACGGTGGTGGCGCCGGGAATAATGTCGGGCGCCGACATCGTTTTCAGGTTGGAAAGCATTCCCCGGGAATTCTGGGTGGCGGTGGCGACCATGAAGCCGTTCAACAGGCTGCTCGTGGTGGAGCCGCTTGCGCTCAGGAGCATCCATACCGACCGCGCGTCTGCCGAGACCTGAATCAGGTTGCCGTACGGGTCATACTCGTTGCTTATCCGGAGACCTTCGGGACAGACGGTGGTCTCTAATTGCCCGTTGCTGCCGTATGTAAAGGAAAATTCCAGCAGGCCGGCCCCGTCTACGTTCCGTTTTTCGGTCAGCGGACGACCGTATGAGTCGTAGGTCCAGGCGATATGGTTGTTGCCGGTTTTCATTTGGGTCAGGCGCAGCAGGTCGTACCCCGACGTGCCGCACGTATATTCGGTAAGAACGGGCATGGTAATCCCTGCATGCCCATGCCCATGGCCGGCAAGCATATTGCCAAAAAGCAACATCAACGGTAATATGTGAATAAGTAATCTCAAATTATGTCAACTGACATCATATCATTTCCTTATATCTTCCATTTGTTATCTCCTTTTCACGGCTTCGCCGCGGTCAGTCACACCCTGTCCATGACTACAGGCAATTACAAATTGCCTGTAGTTGAAGAGTGGCATCACAAATGACCGCTCAACGCTGCATATCGCTCATCGGGGAGGAAGTATTGCCCTTGGCCGAATTACCTGCATTTTTCATCCATTCTGTCTTTTTTTCAAAAAAGGACGGTCTCACCTCAATCGAAAAAAAGAATTGATGAAGTCCTATGTCCTTAGCCCACGTGTATAATGGCTTGTTGATAACATCCACCATAGGCGTTGTGTCATATTCACCATTGAAAGGCTCACAAACTTGGGTCAAAATCAATGTGTCCGAATATAAATTGGCTTCATAACAAATTAAACCAAAATAATCACTAAAATCACGTACATAGACAGGGAACATTCCATATTTTTGTTTATAGGGAATGGAGATAGTACGTCTGAAAGAATCGTGCACAATCGTATCATGGACATTCAAATTTTCTTTATAGGCAAAATTTGGGTAATAATAGTTACATGGATTATATTCAGGTATTATACCGACTAATATGTCACCTTTACTGAAAAGAAATTTATAAAAAGGCATATTAACAGGAGTGATAGTTTCATTTTCGTAATCAATAGAGTTAATGATTTGACCTGCATGTTTTTTATTGTGATCTGGTACTTTCAGATACAATTTATACACATTCTCAATACTGTCATTGATTAAAAAGGTATCTTTCTGCACAAAAACGGAATAAACAACGTATATATCAGGAAGATACCCGACATTTTCGTAATATGGCGCTCTAAAAACACTGTCTTCCGACGATTCAGGATATTGATAAAATCTATAAAAATAGTCTAAAAAATCCCTCGTTATTATTTCACAAAGTCCTTGAAAACTATTAAAATCATTGTTTTCTTTCAAATACTCATACAACTTGTATCTCGGATATACAAACCATGACACCATGGCAACCAATACTGCCATGACCATGACAAAAACAACAATCATCCATTTTTTCATCATCGTATATTTATCAGTATAATCTTGAACGCAGATATAGTTGATAGTGATTCACTGACTGGAAGGTCATAGTGCTGATGTTCCAACCTGTCATTGGCTTAAATTCTACAACATATCCTCCTTTACGATAATAACCTCCTGTTCTATCAGGAGTGATTTTACTGTCATATTTCAGTAAGCGAACAGTTTTATCTTCTGTTGAGGTTGAATAATTAACGTTCGCCCGAACCTTTACACCATCAATTGTTGTTTCGTAAACATAATCCCGTCCTTCAAAATTTCCATATGGTCTGCCTATTTCAAAATCAACACCAGGAATGTATTGAGTCTTAGCCTCTACATCGTATGGATTTCGAGGAGCATCTGCTCTTGCCTGTCTTGCTCTTTCCTGCGCCCAAGCCTCATCCATTTTTTCCTCTAACCGTTTTGGCATAGCCAATCCTTGCTGCAAGTGGTTCATTCCGGCAACGATTAAACCGGTTGCCGCGCCTTCCCAAAAGTTGCCACCTGACAATTCTGCGCCAATTCCGCCGGACAATCCCGAAAAAGCATAATTACCGGCAATACTTCTGCCAAAGTTGCCCCCGTACATCATAAATGCCGAGCCTGCCAAAGAACCCAATCCGCCTGCAGCAAAACCCTGCATGAAATCGCCGCCTGTGAACTGGGAAATCATGCCCTGTGCAAATCCATGAGTAGAAGCTCTTGCAATTTCACCGCCAAAACCCATACTTCCAACAGGCCCGAACATTTGACCTATTCCCGCAGATACAAAACCGGATATGGCGCCGATACCGACCGACTTGCCAAATTGCCCCCAGTTCCAGTTATTAAAACCGCCATCGCTAAAACCGACACTTGCGGTATATGTTACAGCGCTAATCGCAGCGCCCCAGCAGGCTGCATTGAGCAAAATACCTATTCCCACCGCTGCAAAGAAGAACTCACCTGTCGGGTCGGTATATCTTAGCGGATTGTTGAGTGCGTATGAGTATCTATTGTAGGACTGTGAGAACTCCGGCGCCTGAACAAATGGATCGGGCGAAAGGAATCTTCCCACCACAGGGTCGTACATCCTTCCGTTCATGTTGATCAGCCCGAACTCGTCTAAGTGTTCATGACCCGTAAATCCGCGGTCGAACACCAGGGACGGGGTCTTCGTGATAAACGTTCGCTTGCCCCAGGCGTCAAAGGAGCACTTCTGTACCGTCCCGCCTGTCGCGTCGGTGATGAGCGTCAGGCTGCCCAGGTGATCGGGATGTACATAGTACCGCCCTTCTCTCAGAAGGGTGGTACTACCTTTGACCTGCTTGACATGGATGCCGCCGCCCTCCATGTAATACAGATGCGTGGTCGTGTCATTTTTGATGACCCGCTCGTAATCACCCGCAAAAATAACCGTTTTGACAACGTTGCCGTTCTTCCGCAGTTCGGTTTTCCACCGCTGCCCGTCAGGGCCGTAGGTAATATCTAACTGGCGGGTTTCGTCGCCCGCGGTCTCCGTAATCTGCGACACCTTATTGAAGGCATTGTACGTAATAGCCTGATCCCCCTCAGGCACCAACCCGTCGGTATTGTCTACCTCCTCAAGGGCATGCACTTTCGAAGCGTTGTAGCGATAAGTCCCTATACCTGTTTTGGAGGAGATATTGCCTTTATTCGAATAGCCGACCGACATGGCGGGTGTTTCGGGAGAACCGTGCTTGACGGCGGTCAGCCGGTCAAGGTTGTCGTAATAGAACGTTTCCTTCTGGGGAAGCATCCCCGTGCGCGAAGTCAGGTTGCCGGTGGCGTCGTCGAACACAAAATCCATGTTGCGGAGGGTGGTGGCGCCGGGAATAATGTCGGGCGCCGACACCGTTTTCAGGTTGGAAAGCGTCCCCCGGTAATTCAGGGTGGTGGAGGCGACCATGAAGCCGTTCAACAGGCTGCTCGTGGAGGAGCCGCTGGCGCTCATGAGCGTCCATGTCGGCCATGTGCCCGCCGATACCTGAACCAGGTTGCCGTACGGGTCATACTCGTTGTTCACCTGGAGACCCTCGGGAGTGGTGGTGGTCTCTAATTGCCCGTTGCTGCCGTACGCATAGGAAAATTCCAGCATGCCGGCGCCGTCCACGTTCCGTTTTTCGGTCAACATCCGCCCGTATGGGTCGTAGGTCCAGGCGATATAGTCATTATCGGTTTTCATCCGTGTCAAACGGTGCGACGCGTCGTACGTATATTCGGTAAGAACAAGGCCAGCTGCTGATCTTGACAGCCGGTTCAATCCGTCATAAAAATTGTACAGCGTCTTTCCCCTGCCGTCCGTTTGCGTCTTTACCCGTCCGGCGGCATCGTACGTCCAGCTGGTGGTTCCTGCATTCGGGTCGGTCAGGGTCGCCTGATTGCCCGCCGCATCGTAGGTCATGGTGAAGGTGGCGCCGGCGGCGGTCACCGTCTTGGGCTGGCCGGACGAGTGATAGAGGTAGGAAACAGAGCCTGCCGGATCGGTAGATGATTTGATGTTGCCCCAGGCATCGAAGGTTTTGCTATACAGCCGGCCGCCGCCGTCAGTGGTTTCCTGACTCCGGTTGCCGTAAGTGTGTGATGCTGTTTGCCTGCTGAAAGTAGTGGTCGCGCTTTGCCCGCCGGAGACGTACTGCGATTCCGGCCTGCCCCTGTCGTCGTAAGAGAACGATTCGCCGATGTACAAATCGCCCTGCTTGTTAGAGGCTCGTGTTAACTGTCCCCTGTGATTATATGTATAGGTTTTGGAAATGCTCATGCTTTTGGGGCCGATGGTTTCTACGCCGGTTTCGCGGCCAAGACGGTCGTACCAGGTTTTCATCCAGGGGCGGCCATGACCCCGCGTCAGGATGAAGTAAGACTTGACGGCATGGTCGCTGTTCCATCCGCGGAGGAAAGTGGTCTTGAGACCCTCCGGCGATACGGACGACGTTCTCTGACCCCAGTTATTGTACGTATGGGTGGTGGTCAACAGAGCGGACGAATTGGTGGCGTCCGTTTCGGTCAGTACATTGCCCCAGGTATCGTACGTGAAGGTGGCCGTTGTCGACGCCGGCGATGTGTACGTTTTGACGATAAACCGCTTAGTCGCGTCATACTCGTTATAATGGGTCATGGTAGCCAGCCCCTCCCCGCTCACCTTCGACGAAGTACAGTTACCGAAAGCGTCATAGCCGTATTCCGTGGTCAGGCTCTCCGGCAAGCCGTATTTTTCGATCTTTTTGTACGGCAGTCCCTTCGTATTGTATTCCAGTTGCGTTTTTTGCACGAAGGGCGCATCATCGGAATGTTTCTGCTCGACAGTCTCCAGGCGGGGTCTGTATCCGCTTTGCGTGGACGTGTAGTTGCCGTAGCGCACGATGCGGTACATGCCGGCGCCGTACACGGTCGAATCGGATACGGGATAATAATAACGGGTACGGCTGGCATCGTTATACTCAAAGCCATAGTTATAGAACGAAGACACGGTGTTTCCGTCCATGTCGGTTTCCTTCCGCCACTTCAGAAAGGAGTAATGCGACCCGGTCGCTTCGACCTGGTACGTCGTTTTGGTTTCGACGGTCGCCGTTTTTTTTACGCCGTCTTCAACAACGCTCGTTTTGGTATACAGGGTACCCGGCGCGATCAGGGCGGGGACTGCATCCCAGGGACCGGTCTCAGTTGCCGTTTCTACGCCCGTGGTTGTGTTTTTGGCAGTCACCCTCTGCATCCCGATGAACCCCAGTCCTTCCGTATGCACCTTCATGCCCCCGTATGTGTAGTTGACCGTCATGTCTCCGGCCGAGCCGCCGGGTACGGTAACCTTTCTCACTGCCGACAGCGGCGGGACAACATCCGCAACGGGAAGAGAATTTCCTATACCCCCGCTTCCCTTCGTATAGAGGCTCGGGTCGGTCATGAACCCGTACGTAATGCCGGTGGCCCCCGCCATGTCCCGTATGCCCGTTACCCTCCCGCTTGCCGCGGTAAGGTCCGGATGGCGGTACACGCGCCACATACGCGACGTACTTGAACTTCCATACAGGTCATAGCCGTAATTGACCATTTCCGGCTGTCCGTCGCCGTTGAAATCGCCGCAGACGATGAAGCGGCTTTCCGAATCATGTTCAGGATTCGACGTTAAGGCGGAAACCTGCTTGAGGCCGTCGCCTGTGGAACGCATCCAGTAGGTATAGACTTTCCGGAATGATCCCCATGTCTTGCCTATGAGAGGATCTTCCTTATTATACATGGCTTTTGTGATGACCACGTCGGATTTGCCGTCATGATCGAAATCAAACACGTGGCACGAAAAGCGTTCGTCATCATGTCCCGTAAAGTCCTGATCGTATACTTCCAGCGTGCAGGCCGAGTACCTGGTAAATGCGCCGTCGCCTTTGTTCACGGCAAAATACCATTTCTTATCGCCGGTAGCGTTCATCAGGAAATCGGGCAGGCCGTCGCCGTTGAAATCGCCCTGGCGGATCATCCAGACATTGGTCATGCTGGTTCCGGACGTTCGCCTGTCGCCAAAAAAGGGCAGGCTGCTCTCCATAAAAGGCCGGTCGGGGTTTCCCGTATTCCACAGGATAGCATAGCCGCTGCTGTGGAAGATCAGCAGGTCGTTCATCCCGTCGCCGTCGAAGTCGGAGAGAAACAGCTTTTCCGGCTTGTCCGGAAGGCTAACCGACACGTCCAGCCAGGTGAACTTCTTCCCCGTGGCGGAAAAACTTTTCAAGCGACCGATTTCTCCACAGTACCTGCCGCCCGTCTTTTCTTTGGCCAGGTAAATAAAATCGTCATTGCCGTCGTTGTTGACATCGCCCGTTACATACGGCGGTTCCTCGCTGTTCTTCTTCAATGCCCGCGCTTGTTCTCCACTCAGGGCGGTAGAAAGTCCGAAGTGGCTGAAAAGCGTAAAGTAGAAAAACTTGTCCGGCCCTATTGCTTCCCACGAGGGTTTAAAAACGTATTGGGCGCCCTCATTGCCGATGATCATGTTTCCGGAGGTACTCTGCCACGCGTTGCCGGAGGTGGCCTTGAATTCCTGCGGCAGGAGTATTTCGTCCGGCGATGGTAGGAAGGACACCTGTCCACCGGAATATTCCGACCGGTAAACGGTTGCTGCGGATTGCGTGACGTACTTGTTGACGTCGATCTCCACCAGGTCGGAAATGCCGTCGCCGTTCAGGTCGGCGCCGAAATAATGCTTGTCGCCTGTACTCGACGAGGCCGGAAATGTCGGCAGCGTGTAGTCCGTGAAGGTGGTCGCCGGCAGGAAGCTCCACTCCAGCGTAACGGGCTTCAGCGCTTCGCCCGCACCGTTCCTGACGGTGACGGTGGTCAGCCGCGAATGTTTCATGCCCGATCCGTCGCCGGTAGTGTTGTAGCCCAGCGTATAGGTGCGGTACACGCTGTTGCCCGTCTTGCAGGTGATGCCGCTGAGCAGGCGCCTGAGTTTTACATCTACTCCGTTCATCATATAAGTAATCGGATCCTGGCGGGAGGTCGCGCTGTATTCAAACGATACGCTGTTTTGAAGCGTGGAAGACGCGCCGGTGTTTTTCCCCCAGGTAATGCCGGACGGATAACGAGCCCTGGCATCCCCCTGGTCGTCATAGCTGTATACCATGTAATTGCCGTGCACGTCCTTCACGTAACCCAGGTACCATGCATTGACTCTGTGGTGTGAGTTGATGAGTGATAAGAGTTCTTTGGTGTATTCCTGCCTGGAATTGATCGTACTGGCGTTGTCGGTCCTGCCGTAATAGCGGGTGACGCCTTCCCGCTCTACCTGAAACCACCTGTTATCGTCCATGTCGAGAATGAGGTCGCCGATATACGTGGTGCTGTAGCCTCCCTGTATGGTAACCTTTGTCAGCGGGTCGTTTTCGGGATGATACACCGCCCCGATACCTCCTTCGGATACGCCGCATCCTTTGTCGTATATCAGCCGCTGCCCGTCAAGAACGAAGGCATCCGCCAGATTGTGCGTGAGTCCCTTTGCGGCGCCGTCATGGTATATGTCCTTCGGGGCGCGGGTGATGACGGATATGCCTGCCAGGCTACACCCCCAGCCCGCCACGCCGTTGCCCCCCTGGCTGTTGTAGACAAGGGCGATCGAGGGCTGCATGCCGCCAACGCCCGGCGGTACTTCTATGGGGATGGTGCAGACAGCCGCCCCGGCAGGCGACACGTCAAAACGGCTGCCGGCGCCGCCTACCGCTTCCGGATCGGTACTGACGGAAACCGGCGGCGGTTCCGTATAGCCATACTCATCGACATAACCGCTGATGCCGGTTTGAATGCTTCCGTTTTGACGGTTCCCTTCCGAAATCACATAATAGGTGCCGGCGGCAAGCTCGCGCCGGATGACGGAATGGTAGGCGGAGGCGCAGGCGCTGATCCCGGACCAGTCATCATTGCCTGCAATCACCCGGCCCGAAGCGTCCATGAGTTGCATGTACGTATTATCCAGGGTTGAACCGCAATGGGTCATCGTAACCATCATTTTTTTGCTCAGGGTAAACCGGTAGAAAACATCATTCGTGGAACGGACAGGATCCGTATTGGTAAAGGCGGTGGTATTTTTGATGTCGCTGTACTGGAAACTGCCGGTAAATGCGCTGACATGCGGCGCGCCGGCCACAATCGGGTAGGTCCTGCTGTCGCCGGGGATGACCCCGGATATGTTGGTTTGAATGTTTCCGTTTTGACGGTACCCTTCCGATACCACGTAATACGTGCCGGCGGCAAGCTCGCGCTGAATGAAGGAATGGAGGGTGGAGCCGCAGGCCCCTTCCCCCGACCAGTTGTCATTGCTTGTAATCAGGTTGCCTGAAGCATCCAGAAGATGCATGTACGTATCTAAACTTGAACCGCAATGGGTCATGGTGACCAGCATCTTTTGGGTCAGCGTAAACCGGTAGAAAACGTCGTTCGCAGTACGGCCATGATAAAAATTGGGACGGGACTCTGTATTTTGCGTGTCGCTGTATTGAAAACTTTTGCCGAAGGAACCGGCCGTAATCGTGTTGGGCATGTTCTCTCCATATATGAGACCGGTAATGTTGGTTTGAATGGCGCCATTTTGGTGATACCCTTCCGATACCACATAATAAGTGCCGGCCTCCAGCTCGCGTTGAATGGAGGCGCTGCAGATGCCGGTATAGGAAAAATAGTAATAATTGTCCGTCATCGGGTTGCCTGAAGCATCCAGAAGATGCATCCATGTGTCTGTAAATGATCCGCAATGGGTGATGGTAACCTTCATCTTTTTGGTCAGGGTAAACCGGTAGAAAACGTCACTGGTAGAACGTCCCGTATAAGTATTCGTGAAATTGCCTGTGTTTTGCAGGTCGGACCATGTGAAAAAGGCGCCGTAGGTTCCCGCATTGATGGCAGTCGCCATGCTGTTACCCGGGCGGCCGGTAAGCTGGGTGGTAATACTCCCGTTCTGGCTCCAGCCTTCGCAAACGAGGTAATAGGTGCCCGCGCTGAGGGTTTTCCTGGCATTCTCATGGAATCTGGAGGAACAGGTTCCTGCGGTCTGCACGTCGTCAAAAGGCTCCAGATACCCGCCCGAACCGTTCAGCAGGGTGATATAGGTGTCCGCAAGAGCTGATCCGCAGGTTTTGATTTCCACTTCCATCGGACAGTTCAGCGTAAATCTGTAAAAAACATCATTCGTAGAACGTCCCGTATAAGCATTCGTGAAATTGCCGGTGTTTTGTATGTCGGACCAGGTGAAAAAGGCGCCGTAAGTTCCCGCGTTGATGGCAGTCGTTATAGTGTTACCCGGGCGACCGGCGACCCGGGTGGTAATGCTCCCGTTCTGGCTCCAGCCTTCGCAAACGAGGTAATAGGTGCCTGCGCTGAGGTTCCTTTTAACATACTCATGGCGTATGGAGGAGCAGGTTCCTGCTGTCTGCACGTCGTCGAAAGTCTCCATGTACCCGCCCGAACTGTTGAGCAGGGTTACATAAGTGTCCGCAAGGTCTGACCCGCAGGTTGTGATTTCTACTTCCATCGCGCAGTTCAGGGTGAGCACGTAAAAAACATCATTAGTAGGACGTCCCGTATAGGTATTCGTGAGACTGCCGGTGTTTTTGGTGTTGGACCAGGAGAAAAAGGCGCCATAAGTTCCTATAACAATGGGATATTCAATCCTGTCGCCCGGGACGGCGACGGTATACGTTACGATGCCGCCGCTTGCGCCTGCGCCGTCATGAGCGTTTGTTGCCGCGCTGCCGGCCATCAGGCCCGGATCTACCCATGATTCCTTGGCTGCCTTGATCTTCAGGTCTTCTGCTGTGAGTTTCTGCGGCGTTTTCCGGACGCTTTCCTCCGGCAGAACACTTTCCTCCACCATGATACCGGGATTGACCCACGATTTATCTTTGACGTCCGTCATCGCGTTTTCATCCACAAGCGCTTTCGGGTCTACAAATCCTTCCTTCTGTACATCCTGCGCTTTCAAGCCTGCTGCGCCAAAGGCGGCGGCGATCATAACCATCGCAGATATTCCCGCCAGCCGGTAATGATATGTTTTCATAGCCGTATATATTGATG
>JAISCQ010000001.1 GCA_031265445.1 Bacteroidales bacterium | reverse complement strand
TCGCCCTTTTACTGCTATTCGTTCCCGGCATGGGCTGGGGCATTGCAGGAGCAGCCTGGGCAACCATCTTCACACAGTCACTCACGGTGATCGGCATGATCCTGTGGCTCAACCGGAAGCATCCCGTTATAAAAATTACGTTCCGTAAGTTTAACTTCGATATGGATATTTTCCGCAACAGTATACGCATAGGACTGCCCAATGGCGCACAACAAGCCATGGTTGCCGTGGGCATGATGGCATTGCTGGGCATTGTCAACCGGTTTTCCGGGATGAACAGCAATGTCCTGGTCGCCTACGCAATCGTGAACCGTATCGACTCGCTGGCTTGCGCTCCGGCAATGACTTTTTCCATCGCCATCGCTGCTTTTGTAGGACAAAATACAGGTGCGCAAAAATTTAACCGTATCCCGTCAGGATTGAACGCCACGCTTGCCATGTCGGCCATGCTTACCATCGTTATATCGGTTGTAGTGATGATTTTTGCACACCCCCTCATGACTTTGTTCTCCACGGAAATCAACACGGACGTGATTTTCATCGGTGCACGCTACCTGCTGATTGTATGCCCGTTTTGCGTCGTTTTTTCCACCATGTTCATTTATACCGGAGTGATGAGGGGCGCAGGCGACACCCTGGTGCCTATGTTTATTACCTTACTGTCGCTCTGGTTGGTGCGAATCCCCGTTGCATCATTTCTGTCCGGTTTTATCGGACCCGATGGTATTTGGTGGTCCATCCCGGCAGCATGGACTGTGGGAGTCGCATTTGCTTTCCTGTACTACCGCTCGGGACGATGGAAAAATAAAGGTGTGATCAAATCCGCGGCAGATGCTCCATCATCATATTCCGCTTCGGTTGCCGAAAAGACAGCCATGTGAATCAAATAATAGCATTTCAAAGACGTCGCGCCATCCTCAAAACTTAGCAGCAAAGCGTTCTCATGGAAAGTTAAATCAAATCAAATCAAATCAAAAATCAAATCATGTTCACTGACGAATATTTCATGCGCGAAGCGCTCAAGGAAGCCCATAAAGCCCGCGGGAAAGATGAAGCGCCCGTAGGCGCCGTCATCGTTGCGGGCAGCCGGATCATTGCGCGCGCCCACAACCTCACCGAAACCCTCAATGATGTAACCGCTCATGCCGAAATGCAAGCCATTACCAGCGCCGCATCGTTCCTTGGCGGGAAATACCTGAAAGATTGTACCCTGTATGTAACCCTCGAACCCTGCCTGATGTGTGCCGGAGCTCTCTATTGGGCGCAAATTACACGGATTGTTTATGGCGCAACGGATATCAAACGGGGCTTTTCATTAAGTCCCTCATCGCCGTTACATCCCGCCACCACGCTAACGAGCGGTATCCTCGGAACCGAATGCGCCGCGTTACTGACCGATTTCTTCCAAAAAAAGCGAAAATAGATTTCTGCCGACAGGTCATCCCTTCGGAATTTGATTCATCGATGATTGAAATACATGTGATGATTTCATACTGTTTATTCAATCATAAAAAGTCATACGGAAGCCATCGCTGAACACCGTCTTCAATGATACATGTTCTCCGGAAAATCCTGCCTGCTGTGATATTTTTGACGATTAACAGAGAGTTGGCAGGTGCGTCGTATTTAAGGACATGACCGTCTGCCGTTTTTTTTCCAAGCGAGAACCATATATTGCCATCCCAGTACAGCAATTCGTAAACATGCCCTTCGTAAATGCCGTTACCATCATTGCGGGGCAGGTATCGTATTTTGGTAATCGTTTGCGGGGCGTCCAGATACAATCCTGTCCATGATTGATCGTTTGCGGCGTCAAAATAGGTAGCAGGGTCGCCGTCGAATGCTTTATCGCGCGTCATTGTGGAATTTTCCAACGATTCTGTGCCGATAACAGATCCCGTGAGTTTTTCTCCGGTTTCGTTGTAAAATTCAATTTCGGCGACATTACAGTTTGCCCGTTTAGGCGAAACGTAGCGGATATAGCGAAACTTTTTAGTGTTTTTAATGGATGTTGTGTGGAACCACGATCCGTCAATTTTTTTGATGACGCACAGCGTTTGGGCATCCGAAAAATCGGCAAGGTTAGCCGCTTCAAATACGCCGCCTGCCATTCGCTGTACCCATGGTTCATGAGGCGGCGCTACTCTTGTGACTGTAATGGATTGCATGGCGCCGGGCTGGAAAAAACGACATTCACCGTTATCTTCCAGCAAAAAGGGGTAAGAAGCCGCTGTTTGCATGTTATTTTTATAATATACAGGCAAGTACAGCACCCGTTTTCCGACCGACAAAAAACGGATACTGTCCTGACCGGCATTACCCCGGCGAATAATATTCCATGAGGTTTCGTATGGCGTTGCCAAATAAGCATATTGGGTACCGAACAATGGGCGATTCACAACAGGTATACTCAGATTGGCAGATGCTCCATACTCTTCCGTTACATCATTTGCGCGAACATCTTGCAGCACAGGTGGAATATTGAACTGTTCATCATTTATTTTTTCCCGTATCGAGAATGTACGGCGCAATACTTTACTCACAGGAATGAGTATGCGATGCGATCCGGGATTTTGTTCGGTACTCACAAAAGTCACATGTTTGCCGGAGGTGTTGTCATAAACGGAGCTCCACGTGTGACCGTTTAACCTGTCAGGCCACAGCGGCGTGAAATCAGTGGAAACGGGAATACCCAGGGCGCGCATTGAAAAGGTGGCCAGATCGGACATTTCATCACAACTGCCCCGTGCAGACGCCATCAGCTGCGAAAAACACGTGGGGGGAAAATCCTTGTCAATCCTGAACCGGGGCAACAGGCTGTTCACCTTGCTGCAAGCCTCAACGGTAGTAATAGCCGTATCTTTCATGAATGACCGGTAAATGTCGGCAAAACTGGCAAGCGCCTTTTCCCGCCAGTTTTCAAGGGGTTCGGTACTTACGCGGTAGGGTAATATCTCTTCGCAAAAAACGTCAAACGGAATATCCTTACCCCACGACGTCTCATGCCATACCTTGAAAGCCAGTTCGATGTTGTTGATCAGGTAGGCGGCGGTAATGTCCGTTACGTCGGCTTTTATTACCAGATCGCCCAACCGGTAGGCGTCTGATACCATTTGTTTGTCCGACGAACTTGTCCAGCGCAACATTACTGTA
>JAISCQ010000014.1 GCA_031265445.1 Bacteroidales bacterium | reverse complement strand
CAAAGACAAAGCCCTTGAAGACAAAGCCAAAGTCATCGAGGACAAAGCCAAAGTCATCGAAGATAATAAAAAAGCCCTTGAAGCCAGGGACAGACTCATCGAAGAACTGAAGAAACAGTTGTCTGCGAGATCGCTTTAATATATGGTGTGAACCGGCACCAAAGAAGAAGCTATCATGTCCCTTTTTTGGGACAAAGGCCCCCTGTTTGTCTAAATATTTACCGACAAAACTGGCAGTGGGTGCAATTCAAACTGTCGCATTGAGGATAAAATTGATTTTGCCTTTGCAGGGAACGGAAGAATCACCCCTGCGAGAAACATTCCCCGACGGAATTGAGATGTAAAATCTTGCCATTTTATTTTTTACATGTTACTTAGATTTTCTTGTTTTCTGCTTATATTTGCGCAACAAAAAAAATCATATGAAAAATCAACATGTCAAAACCGTTATTTCACGCCGTTCATTCGTGAAATCGTCCTTGTATGCTGCTGCCGGCGCCGAGCTGCTGTCTGCCGGATTACCCGTTGCGGCTACGGCCAAGGTGCGGGGCGCACAACAAGTTTCCAACAAACGCGATTTGGTATTGTCGGTACTTGATATGTCGACAGCCAACCGCTATGTACCGGCTGCATTTTTCATGCATTTCGGCGAGCAATACAAGGCGGGACAAGCGGCCATCGACCGGCACCTGGAATATTTCAGGGCAACGGATATGGATTTTGTGAAAATACAGTATGAACTGGGGATGCCGCGTATGGAGCTGAAAAAGGCGACAGACTGGAAGAAAGTTCCGGTGTATCGAAAGGATTTTTTCCAACCGGCGCTGAATGTGATTGCCGGCATTGTTCAATCGGCAAAATCAGAGGCTTTGATTATTCCCACGGTGTATTCGCCCTTTATGTGCGCGGCGCAGATCGCCGGCGGCAAACGGACATTGTTGCAGCATATCAATGAAAACCCAGGCGCTGTGGCACAAGGTATGGAGCGGATAACGAAAAGCGTGATGAATTACATGAAGGAAAGCATCCGTCTGGGTGTCGACGGGTTCTACCTGTCGACGCAGGGCGGCGAAGTAAACCGTATCCCCGATGCGGCCTTGTTCGACAAAATAGTACGGCCATTCGATATGGAAGTGATGACATTAGCCGACAAAAAATGCCCATTCAATATCCTGCATATCTGCGATTATGAAGGAAAATATGCCAGTCTGGCGCCATACGTTTCGTATCCCGGAAAGGTGATCAATACGCCTGTCATGCTTGCCGACGGCAAGGCTGTAACTGCCGGGGATGCCGCAGCGTTATTCAAACGCCCCGTCATGGGCGGATTGAACCGGATGGGAACCATTGCCGGAGGAACGCCCGAAGAGATCAGGGAGGCAGTAAACGAGGCTTTAACAAATGCACCGGCAAATTACATTCTGGGCGCCGATTGTACCGTACCGAACACCACCCGTTGGGAAACGCTGCAATCGGTGATCCGACAGGCGCATGCGTTTCGCAGCGCTCCGGATCATTAAGCCCTGTCGGGGGACTCAGTAAGCCGAATTTAAGGAACAGATACAATTATAATTCATATTTTTGCAGCCGGAAAATCCGGTATCAATATGGCAAAAAAGAGTAGACCCAAACCCGGGAAAGCGCCGAAAAAAACATCCGGCAAGCGGCGCATTTTCAAAAAGATATTGAAGTGGAGCGGTATCGTTGTCCTTGGGCTTATGGTATTTTCGGTATTGATGGTGGCTGCCTTCCGGTCGCTTAATCCGCCCGTTACGCCGCTGATGATCAGCCGTTCAATGAATGGTGTGAAAATACAGGCCAAAGGGCCGTGGATACCTTACGAACAAATCCCGCAAAAGATGATAGATGCGGTGGTGGCAAGCGAGGATAACAAATTCGCAGATCACCGCGGTTTTGATTTCGGCGAGATGCGCGAGGCTTATCAGCAGAACAAAAAGGGGAAACGCCTGCGCGGCGCAAGCACCATCACCCAGCAGATGTGCAAGAATGTATTCCTGTGGAACGGACGCAGCTATATCCGCAAGGGATTGGAAGCATGGTTCACCCTCTGGGTAGAACTGCTTTGGAGCAAACAGCGCATCATGGAGGTATACCTGAACGTGATCGAAACAGGGAATGGGATCTACGGCATCGGGGCGGCCGCCCAAAGCTACTATCACAAACCGGCTGCCCGGCTATCGCGCGAAGAGGCCGCCATGATCGCCGCTATATTACCGTCGCCGCGTAAACGAAACCCGGCAAAACCCACCGCGTACATGTGGAAAAGACAACGGCAAATCCTCGACCTGATGGACAAAATAGGAACGGTAAAATTGTGATGTTTCGGGTTTCGAGGGAAGTAGCGCTCATCGGTTAAGAACTGAAAATGAATACCTACCTCGGTACTGCTACTTTCTGTAATACCTGCCTGATCAGATCGTCGGGCGTCAATCCTTCCATTTCCTTGTCGGGCGAGAGCATAATGCGATGACGCAGTACCGGGCAGGCCAGTTCCTGAATATCTTCGGGTGTGATGAAATCGCGGCCGGACATGGCTGCCCATGCTTTGGCGCCATAGAGCAATGCAACGGATGCACGCGGCGAAGCGCCCAGATAAAGTGCGGGGTTGCCTCGCGTTGCGGTGGCTATTCCGGCTATATACTGCAACAGTTCGGGTTTCACGTATACTTCCTGTATGGACGATCGTAAATTGCGGATCACGCCGGCATCTAAAATTTTCGGAAGATCGGGCGCCTGGGCGAATAAGCCGCTGTTGTGCCGCTGCATGATCTCCACTTCCTGTGCCGTATCGGGATAATCGACCAGTATTTTGAACATAAAACGGTCCAGTTGCGCCTCGGGCAGGCGGTAGGTTCCTTCCTGATCGACAGGGTTCTGTGTGGCAACTACCATGAAGGGGTAATCCATCGGGTAGGTAATGCCATCATAAGAGATTTGCCGTTCTTCCATTACTTCGAACAGTGCGGCTTGCGTTTTCGCCGGGGCGCGGTTGATCTCGTCGGTGAGGATGATGTTGGCAAAGACCGGCCCGCGACGGAATTCGAACGCTCCCCTGGCCGGCAGGTAAACCGACGAACCGGTAACATCCGACGGCATCAGGTCGGGAGTAAACTGTATACGGCTAAATCGCGCATCAATGGTACGTGCCAGAAGTTTTGCCGTGAGTGTCTTGGCTACGCCCGGCACGCCCTCTATAAGCACATGGCCTTCGGACAATACTGCCACCAGCAGCAAATCGACCATCCGGCGCTGGCCTACAATCAGACTGCCGATGGCATCCCTGGCGGTCTGTAACCGCTCGTTCAATTGCGAGAAATCAATACGTGATTCAAACATGGTTCACAAATTATACAAATTATGGGATAAAAAATAAATAACATATAATGGTTTAAACGAAGTTCGATATATGTTCGAGTTTTCACGCTCGCGTTTGCAGCCAACATCCATGCTTTTTCGCAACTCCATCAGTGAATGCTCCACTCGGCGCCGTCTTTGCGGTCTTTCACTTCGATACCCAGGTCGGCGAGCATGTTGCGTATCTTGTCCGATGTGGCAAAATCCTTGTTGAGCTTGGCTTGCTGGCGTATCTCGAGGATATGGTTCACCAGGCCGTTTACCAGTTCCGTCTGATTCCGGTTCTTTTCGTCCTTCAATCCGAGGATGTCGAATACAAAGCTGTGGTAAGTACGCTTCAGTTGCTCGAGGTCTACTCTCGAAAGCGTTTCCTTGCCGTCATGTACCAGGTTGATGATCCGCAAGCCGTCAAACAGGTGGGCGATTACGATCGGGCTGTTGAGGTCGTCGTTCATTGCCTGGTAGCATTTCTGCCCGATACTGTCCGGGGCAATCGTACTTTTCTCAGCCGGGTTCAGCTTATCCAGCGTTTGAATGCCGGCCATCAACCGTTGCAGGCCTTTTTCGGAAGCCTGTAACGCTTCGTTGCTGAAATCAACCGTGCTGCGGTAGTGTGCCTGCAGGATGAAGAAACGTACGGCCATCGGACTGTATGCCTTTTCGAGTACAGGGTGCGTACCTGCAAAGAACTCGTTCAGCGTGATGAAGTTTCCCAGCGATTTACCCATCTTCTGTCCGTTGATGGTGATCATGTTGTTGTGCATCCAATAGCGGACGGATTCGTGCCCCAGTGCGGCGGTCGATTGTGCAATCTCGCATTCGTGATGCGGGAAAAGCAAATCCATACCGCCGCCGTGTATGTCGAATGTGTCGCCGAGGTAGCGGGTACTCATGGCAGTACATTCGAGGTGCCACCCGGGAAAACCGTCGCTCCACGGCGAAGGCCAGCGCATGATGTGTTCGGGCGCCGCCTTTTTCCAAAGCGCAAAATCGAGCGGGAAGCGTTTTTCGCTTTGTCCGTCGAGTTCACGGGTCTGCGTGTCCAAATCTTCGATCACGCGACCCGACAACTTTCCGTACGGGTATTCTTTGGCGTATTTTTCCAGGTCGAAATACACCGAACCGTTGCTTTCGTAAGCAAAGCCGGCGTCAATAATTTTCCGTACCATTTGTATCTGCTCGATGATGTGTCCTGATGCGCGCGGTTCGATACTGGGCGGCAACACGTTGAGCTGATCCATATTGTGGTGGTAACGATTGATGAAATGCTGCACCACTTCCATTGGTTCCATTTGTTCCAGCCGCGCTTTCTTGGCGATCTTATCCTCGCCGGCATCGGCATCGTTTTCCAGGTGGCCCACATCGGTTATGTTGCGGATATAACGCAGTTTGTACCCGATATGCATCAGGTAGCGGAACAGCAAATCGAATGTAATGGCCGGACGGGCATGCCCCAGGTGTGCATCGCCATACACTGTAGGTCCGCACACGTAAAGCCCAACATGCGGGGGATGGAGCGGTTCGAACTTCTCTTTGTTACGGGTTAAGCTGTTGTGGATATATAAGGTTTGATCCATTTTTTATCTTTTGATTACTTTTGATATTCGATTTGTTTAAAAAAGCCCATGCAACAAGGCATCAATACGGTTGACGACAGTCCTCATATCCTCCGGCGCTTCGTCGAAATGAAGCGTATCCACATCAATTACCAGCAATTTACCCAGTGTATACCGGCTGATCCAATTCTCGTAACGCTCATTGAGTTTACTGAGATAATCCAGCCTGATACCGCTTTCGTAGACCCGTCCCCTTTTCTGTATCTGCCATACCAGCGCGGGTACCGATGCCCTGAGATAAATCAGCAGGTCGAGCGGCTGAATGAACGATGTCATCTTGTCGAATAACGAACGGTAGGTACTGTAATCGCGCATGCTCATCAGCCCCATCGAATGAAGGTTGGCGGCAAAGATATGCGCATCTTCGTAAATCGTCCGATCCTGTATCACCGTTAATCCCGAATTTCGAATTTCCTGTATCTGTCCGAATCGTTCGTTCAGGAAATAGATTTGCAGGTTGAACGACCAATGCTGCATATCGCTGTAAAAATCATCCAAATAAGGATTGTTGTCCGCATTTTCGTAATGCGCTTTCCAACCGTAATGTTTGGCCAGCAAACCGGTCAGGGTAGTTTTTCCCGAACCGATATTGCCGGCGATGGCAATGTGCATGACAATAATTATTTACTGAAAAAAAGAACCAAAGATACATGTTTTTTCGGAAATACGCCGATTCAATTTTCGCACGGGTGCAATTCAAATTAGCCAGGCTGGATTTTAAAAAAAATTGGCTTTATATGGATATAGATAGATAGACTTTGAAAAAAATTTAGCTTCATATGGACATACATGGATAGACTTTGAAAAAAATTTGGCTTCATACGGATAGACATGGATAGATTTTGAAAAAAATTTGGCTTTATATGGACGCACATGGATAGACTTTGAAAAAAAAATGGCTTTATACGGACATACATGGATAGACTTTGGAAAAAAATTGGCTTCATATGGATAGACATGGATAGACTTTGAAAAAAATTTGGCTTCATACGGATAGACATGGATGGATTTTGAAAAAAATGGGCTTTACACAGACAGAGTAAATGGGATTTAAAGAAAAATTAGCCGATACTTCATCATCCATTACCTTTCAATGATTAAATGTTGACAAACATTTTTTCAAAAACATGTTGTACAGCATAAAAATAGTATATCTTTGCATTGTTGTTTTAAATTTAAATCAAGGGTCATGAACTTCCTTATTGTCCTCAGTTTTAACGTTCTCGTTCTAATTCTCATGAGCAAACGATAGGGGATGGCGTGCAAGTATTAAAAAAAAATAGAAGTCGGAAAAGCCATTCTCAGTTTCGGGAGTGGCTTTTTTGGTGATACGTCATGAGTAAATCGATTAAAAACCATAATTTTGCCACGAATAAAAAGTAACCATGAGCGATAAATTGTATATTTTCGACACTACGCTCCGCGACGGCGAGCAAGTGCCCGGTTGCCAGTTGAACACGCTGGAAAAAATCGAAGTCGCCAAAGCGCTCGACGAGTTGGGCGTTGATATTATTGAGGCCGGCTTCCCCATTTCGAGTCCCGGCGATTTCAACTCGATTGTTGAAATATCAAAAGTCATCACGCGTCCCATCATTTGCGCTCTCACCCGCGCCATGGAAAAAGATATTGACGTCGCCGCCGATGCATTGCACTTTGCCAGGAACAAGCGGATCCATACCGGCATCGGAACATCGTGGTACCACATCAACCACAAATTCAATTCCACGCAGGACGACATCCTGCAACGCGCCGCCGCTTGCGTGAAATACGCCAGGAAATACGTGGAAGATGTTGAATTTTACGCCGAAGATGCCGGCCGCACCGAAAACGAATACCTCGCACGGGTCGTCGAAGCAGCGATTGCCGCCGGCGCCACCGTGGTGAATATCCCCGATACTACCGGTTACTGCACGCCCGACGAATATGGCGGCAAAATCCGTTTCCTGATGGAGAACGTAAAGAACATCCACAAAGCCGTCATTTCCACTCATTGCCACAATGACCTGGGGATGGCTACGGCCAATACCATGTCGGCCATCCTCAACGGGGCGCGGCAAGCGGAAGCAACCATCAACGGCATCGGCGAGCGCGCAGGCAACACCGCCCTCGAAGAAGTGGTGATGGCCATCAAGAGCCGCAAAGACATGCCGGTGCGCACCGACATCAACACCCAAAGGATTTACCGCACGTCGCGGCTCGTATCCACGCTGATGCGGATGCCGGTGCAACCCAACAAGGCCGTGGTGGGACGCAACGCATTCGCACATTCGTCGGGCATCCATCAGGACGGCGTCCTGAAAAACCGCGAGAGCTACGAGATCATGGATCCGGCAGAGGTGGGCATCAACGAATCGTCCATCGTGCTTACCGCGCGCAGCGGACGACATGCGCTGAGCCACCATCTCGAACGCCTTGGCTACAAGCTCAGTCCCGAAGAGCTGGACGATGCCTACAACAAGTTCCTGAAACTGGCCGACCGCAAGAAGGATATTTCCGACGAAGACCTCCGCGTCATTGTGGGCGTCGGACAGACCGAAATGAAACGCCGCGTGAAGCTCAAATACCTGCAGGTGGTGTGCGGCAAGTCGAGTATCCCGATGGCCACCGTGCAGCTCAACATCGACGGCGAAATCTGTACTGCCACCTCGTCGGGCAGCGGCCCTGTGGACGCTTCGTTCAACGCCATCCGCCAATTGATTCACCGCAAGGTAACGCTCGAGGAATATCTCGTACAGGTGGTCACCCGTGGCAGTAACGACATCGGTAAAGTACACGTGCAAGTGGAAAACCAGGGCAATACCTATTACGGATTCTCGGCCAACACCGACGTGGTAACAGCATCGGCCGAAGCGTTTATCGACGCAATTTCGAAGATTGTATAAATTGGATCCGACGCCTCGCTTTCCCATGATTCAAAGAAATAATCTATTTTAGAACCGATATATAAATGAAGAAAACCGTATTTGACAAGATTTGGGACGACCATGTGGTGAAGCGTATCGACAGCGGCCCCGACGTGTTGTACATCGACCGCCATCTGGTACACGAAGTTACCAGCCCGCAGGCATTTGCCGGTTTGGATCGCCGCGGCATCAAGATAGCCCGGCCGCGGCAGACTTTTGCTACCTGCGACCACAACGTGCCCACCCTCAACCAGCACCTGCCGATTGCCGAAGAATTGTCGCGCATACAGGTGGAAACGCTGGCCCGTAACGCCAAAAACCATGACATTGCCTGTTTTGGTTTGGGAAATCCCAAACAGGGCGTCGTGCATGTGGTTGGCCCCGAATTGGGCATTACCCTTCCGGGGATGACCATCGTGTGCGGCGACAGCCACACTTCCACGCACGGAGCGTATGGGAGCATCGCCTTCGGTATCGGCACCAGCGAAGTGGAGATGGTGATGGCGTCGCAATGCATCATGCAGCCCAAACCCAAACGCATGCTGATTGAAGTAAACGGCGAGCCGGGAAAAACGGTCACTGCAAAGGATATGGCGCTGTATATCATTTCGAAGCTTACAGCAGGCGGCGGTACAGGCTATTTCGTGGAGTTTGCCGGATCGGCCGTCCGCGCGTTGAGTATGGAAGGCCGCATGACGGTGTGCAACATGAGCATTGAGATGGGTGCGCGCGGCGGGTTGATCGCTCCCGATGAAAAGACTTTCGAGTATTTTAAAGGCCGCGAATACGCTCCCAAAGGCGAAGAATGGGACAGGGCCGTTGCCCGCTGGAAAACGCTGAAAACCGACGAAGGCGCCGGGTTCGACAAGACCTGTACATTTGACGCCGCCGACATCGAACCGATGATTACCTATGGCACCAATCCCGGCATGGGGATGAAAATTACCGGCAATGTCCCCGAAGGCAGGGAACTAATGGGTAACGACAAGATTACGTTCGACAAAGCGCTGCAATACATGGGCTTTGCTCCCGGGCAAAAGCTGACAGGACAGCCGGTACAGTACGTTTTTCTGGGCAGTTGCACCAACGGCCGTATCGAGGATTTCCGTGCGTTTGCCGGCTTCGTGAAGGGCCGCAGGAAACACCCCGGTGTGGTCGCATGGCTTGTACCCGGTTCGGGAACCGTTGAAAGGCAAGTCCGTGCCGAAGGGTTGGACAGGGTACTGGAAGAAGCTGGTTTCGAACTCCGTCAACCGGGATGTTCGGCTTGTCTGGCGATGAACGAGGATAAAGTTCCTGCCGGGATGTATGCCGTATCGACCTCCAACCGCAACTTCGAAGGAAGGCAGGGGCCCGGTTCGCGAACCTTGCTGGCAGGACCGCTGGTTGCTGCTGCGGCTGCCGTAACGGGAAAAATCACCGACCCAAGGAGTTTATAACATCATGAATCATCAGTTGGGATTGGCGCTAAGCGGCGGTGCAGCCCGTGGATTTGCACATATCGGCGTGTTGCGTGCTTTTGAGGAAATCGGCATAAAAATCGATTGTATTTCAGGAGCAAGTAGCGGTGCGCTCATTGGCGTGTTTTACGCTGCCGGCAAAACGCCCGATGAAATGATGGAGTTCGCCAAAGGCATCAAAAAGAGCAAACTGAAAGCTATTGGCCCGTTTCATTTCGGGGTAGCGGGGTTGGATTATGTGGAACAGATACTCACGCGGCACGTTGCGCAACGCAGTTTCGAGGAGTTGCACAGGCAGCTTTTCATATGCGCCACCAATTTTCATAGCGGTAAGTACAAGATTTTCAGTTCGGGTGCGATTCTGCCTGCACTGAGAGCTTCGACGGCCATACCGATCAAGTTTGGCGAACAAATGATTGATGGAGTGGTTTATATCGATGGCGGGATGGTCAATAACCTGCCTGTGGAACCTCTGCGCGAATGTTGCCGGACGGTGGTCGGAATCAGCATCAATCCCGTAGCGTATAAAACGGGTAAGATGAAACTCCGGCAAAAAATCATGCGGCTGACCGCGCTGGCGCTCAATGAAAACGAAGCCCGCCGCATCAAACTGTGCGATTATCACCTCGAAGTAGCCGGCCTTGGCGGGATAGGATTCGAAGATTACGATCGAGCCTGTGAAATACATGATTTAGGGTACCGGGCGGCTAAAACTTTCATTTCTGAGAATCCTGAATTGTTGACATATAAATATTGATCCTGATGAAAATGTTGAATTTTGTTTATTTTGTAATTGCAATATGCTTCACGACAGCGTGTCGGCCGTTTGTGACCACTTCGCTCGAAGCCGATCTTTTTGAAAAAACCCTTGGTCAGACACCCGACCCACAGTTAATCGACGTACGCACGCCAAAGGAATTTACCGAAGGGTATCTTCCCGGCGCCAGCCTCATGGATATAAAGGATGCGAATTTCGATTCGCAAATACTTGCTCTCGACAAAAACCGTCCTGTATTCGTTTACTGCCGCTCAGGCAAACGCAGCCTGGAAGCGGCCAATATCCTCGAAAAATATAAATTCAAACTGGTGTATAACCTCGAAGGCGGAATTATTGCATGGAAAGACAAAGGAAAAGCGGTCGTCATGCCGTAGTAGATACATCCGAAGCCCGAAACCGCGTCCAGGTATCATCAACCGTCCGTTCCGATCAAATCCCTGATAACTACCGACGCGCATACACAACCAAACATTGCCGGGAGGTACGAAATCGTCCCCACTATCGACTTTTTGTTCTGCCCGTTGCAAGGTTCCACTAATTCCCTATCCGCTTGTTCGGTGGAGAAAACAGCCTTGATACCGGTGATTGCGTCCAGTTTGCGCAAACGTTTTCGCAGCACATAAGCCAAACGGCAGTTGTATGTTTTCGAAAGGTCATCGACGCGGATTTGCAACGGATCGAGTTTTCCGCCGGCGCCCATCGAACTCACAATACGTTGATGGTTTTTCAGGGCGTAGTATAACAGGAAAATCTTGGGTGAAAGGGTATCAATGGCGTCTACCATATAGTCGTAAGGGCGACTGGCAATCTCTATCAGGCGCTCATCGCGGATAAACTCGCTGATGGTTTCCACCTGTATGTCGGGGTTGATATCGTGAAGGCGTTCGGCCATCACCTCTGTCTTCGGACGGCCTTCGTTGCTGCAAAGCGCCAAAAGCTGGCGGTTACGGTTGCTGGGTTGCACGGTATCGCCGTCAATAACAGTTAATTTTCCGATCCCTGCACGACACAACATCTCGACAGCATAAGCGCCCACGCCGCCCAGTCCTGCCACCAATACATGCGCTGAATTTAATTTCTCCAGATTCTCCGTATTGATCAGCATTTTAGACCTTACAAGCCACTCCGTTTGATACAAAATAAATGCAAATTAGTGTTTTGTTTACCGAATATAATTACTTTTGCAAAGATAATCATTCGATGACAAATGCTGTCATACATTCAAATATAATATAGAAAACAAACTTTATGGACAAGCGCGACAGCTCAGTCTTTGACGGAAATCATTCCGTCAGTATGGAGCAAACATTGAATTACGTGACCCAGCAAATGGGCAGGAAACTTAACCCGCTGGAAGAAAGTATCATCCGCCTGTTACGCGACAATTATATGAATCGTTTGAACCACCGGTTCACCATGGATGAGGAAAACGATCTGCTTGCCGGCGAAACCGACGGACAAGCAGGAATCGTTGAATTGACCGAGGATTATGCGTGTGCATTCAAGACGGAACCGATATACGCAAAATCGGTTAAAGAAATTGCCGGGAAAGTAGCCGCTGTCAGCGGGAAAATATTCCGGGAAATGTTCGTATGCGGATCGCAGCCTTTAGCTACGCTCCTGTCGCTATCATCGGGCATACCGGCCAATGCTTCGGAACAGGCCGACTTACAGCGTGCTGTCGCCGATACGGCTTCGTACGGCAATACATACGGGATACCGGTAGTGGGTGGCGATATGCGGTTCAATGATTCGGAAAATCAGGGTATTGTAGCCAACCTGTTGACTGTTGGTCTGATCGACAAGGAAAATGCACTCGTTTCCTCCTGCCGGGGCGTAGATAACCCTGTTTACCTGGTTGGCGCTCCCGATGCCGGGAAGCAAGTCGCTTCGAGCGCTTTTATCACGCGGTCGCTGTACGAATTAATATGCGATTTGCACGATGAAGGTGCGATCGCGGCCATTCAGAACATTGACCAGGGCGGAATTGCAGGCGCCTGTGCGGATATGGTAGCCAACGGAATCAATGGCATTGACCTGAACAATGAAATGTTTGTCGAAGAACAAAAGCTGATGGAATTTATTCCCGACAAGGTGATCTTGATCCTCAAGGGAGAATATGGCAAGAAGCTGGAAAAAGCCTGCCGCAAGTGGAATATGCGTTGCAGGCAGATAGGAGTGGTGACCGGCGAGCACAAATTGAAGATGGAGAAAGGCGAATCAGCTGTCATCGATTTGCCGGCATCGGTGCTGTCAATGTTTTACGGCGCCTTACCCGGGAAAAATATCGAACTGGCGCCTGTTGCCGCAATTGGCATGTCTTCCGCCGAAGCGCCCATCCCCGAAGAACATAAGGACGTGGCCAAATTTCTGATGAGCTGTCCCAACCTCCTGTCGCAACAATGGATTTTCGAGCAGTTCGACAGTACGGTAGGCGCCAATAACCTTTCCACCAACTTTATTTCCGATGCGCCTGTCCTCCAGATCAAGGGAGCGCGGCATGCTTTGGCGGTATCGTTCTGCCAAAGCGCTACCGATCTTGCGAAATATCCCGAATCGGTTAACCTCGCGGTAGCCGAATCGTTATGCAGGACGGTTTGTTCGGGTGGCGTTCCGTATGCATTAACCGGCTGCCTCAACTATAGCGGTGATGTCGATGAAAAAACCCTGCGACATATCAGCGAGCATATCGAATTGTTTTGCAAAAAAACAGGGGTCTCTTCATCGGGGATCAGCATGAACCAAGTGGCAACTACCGGCAAACCGCTCATCAACAATCTGTCGGTTGGCGCCGTTGCATTCCTGAACGACAAGCACCAGCACATGACCATGTCGTTCAAAGGAAAGGGCGATATGATTTACATGATAGGCAAGTCCATCAACAACCTCGATTCTTCGGAATATATCCGCAATTATCATAACATCAAGGATACGCCGCCGCAACATATCGACCTGGATGTGGAAGCAAGGCTGCTGCGCGTCGCCCAGAAGGCGATTGGCCGCAAGCTGGTCAAGTCGGCGCATGGCATTTCGAGAGGCGGCCTGTTCATGGCTTTGCTCGAGTCGGCTATGGTGCGCAGTTTTGGATTCGACATTACTGTAGACGACGAGATCCGTAAGGATGCCTTCCTGTTCGGCGAATCGCCGTCACGGATTGTGGTAAGTGTCGCTATGGCGCGCGAAACGGATTTCATCGACTTCATGATGGAAGCCGAAGTGCCATTCCTGACGCTTGGGCACATCACCCGTGAGGAAATTCGCATCGATGACAATTCGTATGGATTTATCAGTGACTACAAGAAAAAGTATTTCAGGCAATAAGCCTCAAAATAAGGAAAGAGCTGCCATCGCGCAAATGTTCGATCAGATTGCGTGGAGGTACGATTTCCTGAACCATTTTTTTTCCCTCCATATCGACAAGATCTGGCGACGCGAGGCAGTGAACGAATTGCGCGGACGACAACTCGGCGAAGTACTCGATGTGGCTACCGGAACAGCCGATTTGGCATTAACCGTCCTGAAAAGGCTCCATCCGGGGCATGTTACCGGCATTGATATTTCGGAGGGAATGTTGGCCATTGGCCGGCAAAAGATCGAAAAGAAGGGCCTGGCGCAACAGATCAGCCTGAAGTATGGCGATTCGGCCGCCCTCTCCTTTGACGATCTCACGTTCGATGCAGTTATCGTGGCTTTTGGCGTACGTAATTTCGAACATCTCGAAAGGGGGCTCAGCGAGATGTTCCGTGTGCTGAAAACCGGCGGTAAAGTTGTGATCCTTGAATTTTCTATTCCCCAAAACCGTATATTCCGCAGTCTTTTCCATTTCTATTTCTTCCGTATCTTACCGTTTGTGGGAAGATTGGTGTCAAAGGACGCCCATGCATACAATTATTTACCTGATTCGGTGCGGTTATTCCCCCATGGCGCGGAGTTCACGAGCAGAATGGAAAGTTGTGGCTTTATGGAAGTAACGGTCAGGCCGCTGACTTTTGGGATTGCAAGTATCTATACGGGGATAAAACAAAACGCATAGACCTGTAGAAACATGGGGCACATCAGTCAATAAACATGAAAATCTTCCTCGTCGGTTTTATGGGTAGTGGTAAAACAAGTGTAGGCAAGCGTCTTGTCGAATCGATCGGTTTCGATTTTGTGGATACCGACCGTTTTATCGAGATGCAGCAAGGAAAAACAGTTGCCGAGATATTCGCACAGCGCGGCGAAACGGCTTTCCGCGAAATGGAGCGCAACGTGCTGCTGAATTTGCAACAACACGAATACGCAGTGGTATCAACCGGCGGCGGGATGCCCTGTCACGGCGACAATATGGACCTGATGCTTGCCGGCGGCCGGGTGGTATACCTGAAAACATCGCCGCAAGCGCTTTCCCGGCGCCTCCTGCGCTCGCATACCGAACGTCCGCTCATCAAAGGAAAAGCCGAAGAAGAACTGCAACAATACATCGTGGAAAAATTAGCCGAACGCGAACCGTTTTACAGTCGTGCACATGTGACCGTGCAAACGGAGAATTTTTCGGTGGAGGAGCTGGTGCAAACGCTCCGCCGGATGAAATTTTGAATGAATTTTAAAATTTTGAATGACCGGGTTTCTGGTTACTGATGGGGATATTGAGAATATGGCGCAAATAACTGCACAATTTCAGGGGTACAGCATACCGAAGAATTGCTGATGAGGGAGGCTTTCCTGAATCCGGATCCGGACATTTGGTTTGAAGCCTTGTATCCCCAAAACTATCATCCGGTATTTCCCGGATCGGCGTTCCGAACTTACAGGAAAGTCCCGATTGATCTGATAGAAATGGGAATGCCCAGGCGCCCTTCGGGAGGGAAACGCCCCCGCGGAAGCCCGATACCCTCGTTGTCGCTACGGCGGATACCTCAAAGTCCGCTACCGTGACCGTCCATTACCGCGATGCAAAAAAGGAAACCAGGGCGAAACCGAAAGGCGTACACGGCGCCGAACTGGTATGGGTCATATCCGACGTTCCGCCGGTGGACTGGTCGCAGCTGGTTCACAGCGTTTTTGACACGCGCACCCCGGTGGAGTTTGTCTTTGCCAGGGAACAGAGGGGTAAAACGCTTTATTTCGCAATGAGGTGGGAAAATACCGTTGGCGAAAAAGGCCCCTGGAGTGAGATATACAGCGCGATCATCCCGTAAAGAATGATAAATTATTTCGTTTGGAGGAGAACACCCTGTCAGTGGTCTTGACCCTGACAGTGGTGGTAAACGTAACGGTTTTGACCCTGTCAGGTCTGGCGACCCTGACAGGTCATTGACGTAAGCTTACGTATCCCGACCTGACAGGGTCGACAGACCTGTCAGGGTCTATAAAGAATAAAAAAAATAAAAATACCGCCGCTGACAGGGTCTGCCGACCACTGTCAGGGTAGCGCGAAACAACTCCGAAAAAAGAATGAACCGAAAATTTGTTTCTGATTTTATTTTTTTTTCTACCTTTGCCTTTGTTAGAATTTTTTGCATGACAGAATATTCATTAAACTTTGCCTGTGCTCTTTTCTCGTGCAAACAAATTGCAGGAGCAGGGAGTTTTTATTATTTATGAATTAATATAAACTGAACGATTATGGTAAATAAAGTAATTTTATTGGGTAATGTTGGTAAAGATCCTGAAGTCCGCCACATGGATAATAATCTGGTTATGGCGCGGTTCCCGCTGGCCACCAGCGAGCGGTGGAACAAGGACGGCAACCGTACGGAGCATACCGAATGGCACAACATCGTTATGTGGAGAGGAATGGCCGAAGTTGCCGAAAAATATGTCCGCAAGGGAAGTTCGCTTTATATCGAAGGGCGGCTGCGTTCGCGCTCGTATGACGATAAAGATGGTATCAAGCGTTATGTGACCGAAATACTTGCCGACACAATGAATCTGCTGGGTCCCAGGCCCGAAGGCGGGCAAACGGCGCCAGCCCAGTCTACGCCGCAGGATACTTCCATGCCGCCCGTCGAGACAACCAGTTTGGACTCGGTTCCGGATGACCTGCCATTTTAGTCGCTTAGCAACATTTTCTTGGACGCAGACCCGCATTTATTTATTATAGCAAATATTCCGTGTGCTATTTTCTTCCCGCCCGGTACGGAGAATGTAGTCTGTTTTGTTATTGGCATCCTGCTGTTGATGTTGTTAGCCGCTGTTTCCGCGGCTGAAGCTGCTTTTATGTCGCTAACGCCCGAAACCGTCAAGGGCTGGGAAGAAGACCACAGATCCGATTACAGGCGGATGGTGGCATTGATGCGGGAGCCCGAAAAGTTGCTGGCAACCATGCAGGTTACCGGCGCGCTTGTGAATATTGCGCTTGTGGTGCTTGTTGCACATGCGGCTTTTTCGATGGTGGCGCCCGGCGGATTGACAACGGGCGCGGTGGCGCTCATCACCGTCGTCATGATTCTTTTGCTGCTGGTTTTCGGGGAAATCGTCCCGCGGATGTATGCTTCACAAAATGCGCCGAAGGTATTGCCGCGATCGTCGCTTCTGCTGCTGGCGCTCCAAAGGATATTCTACCCGCTGTCGGCTGCACTGGCGTGGTCGACCGCAGCAGTGCACAGGCAGGCGCAGAAGAGGCAAAGCATATCTATCGACGACCTGAGCAGCGCGCTGGAGAAAACATCCGAAACTCCCGAAAACGAAAACATATTGAAGGGAATCGTCAAATTCGGCAACATCGACGCGCATACCGTCATGACGCCCCGCATGGACGTGGAATCGGTGGATATGACCACCGGACTGGCCGAACTGATGGAGCTGATCAACGAATGGGGCTATTCGCGCATTCCGGCGTACGATGATGCGCCCGACAACGTGAAAGGCATTCTGTACGTGAAGGATCTGCTTCCGTATATCGAGGAAAAAGATGACTTTCCATGGCAAAAGCTTATCAGGGATGCTTACTTTGTTCCGGAGCACAAGAAAATAGACGATCTGCTCAAGGAATTTCAGGAGATGAAGATGCACATGGCCGTGATCATCGACGAATATGGCGGAATGGTGGGAATCGTGACGCTGGAAGACATACTGGAAGAGATTGTGGGCGATATTGCCGACGAGTCGGACGACGATGAGCAGGAGTATATCAAGCTCGACGAGAACACGTACCTGTTCGACGGCAAGGTGCTGCTCAACGATTTTTTCCGCATCATGCGCCTGGACGAATCGGATTTCGAACAGGTAAGGGGCGAAGCCGATACGCTGGCCGGCGTGATCCTCGAAATGAAAGGCGAAATTCCGCAAAAAGGCGATTGCGCGGATTACATGCACCTGTCGTTCTGCGTGGAATCGGTAGACAATCACCGCATCAAACAAATAAAAGTAGTCGTTCATGGGCCGGAGGAAAAATAGGGTTTCGGGTTCAACTTCGCTGTTCGGGTTTTGGTTTTTGGTTTTTGGGCTGATGCTGTTCTCGTGCCGGCAGAATTATACGCCCAAGCCGCATGCATATTACCGTATCGACTTTCCCGAAAAGGAATACCGGCTGTACGACAGCATTTACCCGTTCACGTTTGAGTATCCCGTCTACGGGACTGTGACGCCCGACACACGCCCAACCTCCGGGCCGTACTGGGTCAACATCGAGTTCCCGGAATACAGGGGAACCATTTATTTGACATATTTGAAAATTGAGCGTAACTTCGACCTGTTTATCGAACACAACTGGAAGATGATTTTTAAGCATATCGCACAAAAGGCCGATGCCGTCGACCAGCATGAGTACGAAAACCCCGACCTCAAAGTATATGGCACGATTTATGACATCAAGGGCAATGCCGCATCGTCGGTACAGTTTTATGTAACCGACAGCGTCAGGAACTTCCTGCGGGGTTCGCTGTATTTTTCAGCCAAACCCAACCAGGATTCGCTGGCGCCCGTTATAACCTTTTTCCGCGAAGACATCATTCACCTTATGGAATCGATCGAATGGAAGAAATAGAAAACGGAACGCGGACCGGACGGATCAAAACGGATCAATTATAATAAAAAAAATCTCAAAATAACTTATCGTGGGATTATTAATCAATCAGGAAATTGAGGAAGAATGTCGCATCGGCTTGTGGGAAATAGCTGAGGACTACGAAACGCTGTTCCGGATGACTTATCTGAATGACGAGGATATACGCCGCCTGAACACATTTAAGAATATCAGCCGCAAGGTCGAATCGTTGAGCGTACGGGCGCTGCTCCAGCAGATGACCAGGCCCGATGCGCGTATCGTATACCGCCGGCAGTCGCGTAAACCGTACTTCGACGACGGGTCGTACAACATCAGCGTGTCGCACTCGCACAAACGCACCTCCGTCATGCTGTCAAAAAACAAGCTTGTCGGGATCGACCTGGAGTTTATGTCGCACAACATTGAGCGGGTGGCTCACAAGTTCATCAACGAACAGGAAACGGTTTCCGATAACCCGTCGGTTCGCTGCGAGCACCTGTATATCCACTGGTGCGCCAAGGAAGCCCTGTACAAGATATGCGACAAGGTGGACATCAACTTCCAGAAAAATCTGACCATCCAACCATTTGAGGTTGATTCGCAAGGCGATATGATTGGCGTAGTGCACAACAATTTCCGCAACGAGGAATATAAGATGCACTACCTGCTCGAAAATAATTACGTGTTGGTATATTGCATCAAATGACTGTTCCGGATTTCGGGGAGCATGACTTTGCTTGTCCCGAACCCGAACGGCGAAGTTAAACTCGAAACCCGAATGCTTTACCCGATCCTGAAATCGAACCGTAAGATGATGGCGCTGCTGATCGATCCCGACAAACACACGGTCGATTCGCTGGTGCGTACTGTTGAGATAGCCGACAGGGCAGGGGTGGGGTTCATCCTGTACGGCGGGAGCATCATTTCCAACCATCTGCCGCATTCCATCGAAACCATCAAGCAGCATACCCGTAAGCCGGTATTCCTGTTTCCCGGAAGTCTGCTGCAACTCAGCTACCATGCCGACGGTATCTTCCTGCTGTCGCTGATCTCGGGCCGCAACCCCGAACTGCTCATCGGCAACCATGTACAGGCAGCGCCGTTCCTTAAAAAAAGCGGGATGGAGATCATCCCCACAGGTTATATCCTGATGGGACAGGGAGGCCAGACCTCGGTGGAATACATGAGCCAGACGATGCCCATCCCTGCCGAAAAAACCGACATTGCCACAGCTACGGCCATTGCCGGCGAGATGCTCGGACTGAAGGCGATCTATCTGGAAGCCGGCAGCGGCGCCATGCAACATGTAGCCCCCAAGACAGTGGCCGTCATCAGGGAAAACATCGCCATTCCCCTGATCGCAGGCGGAGGCATCCGGACCCCGCAGCAAGCCGAAACGCTTTTTGCCGCCGGCGCCGATGTGATCGTGATTGGTACAGTCGCCGAGCAAAACCCGGAGATATTGCTGGAGTTAGGGAAGGTAACCGAGTGACGTCTTTGTTGGTTTTCGTCGTTGACTATTGCCCGTCAGGGCTCCATATCAATAGAAGTTCAACAGGCCCGCGCGCAGAACACACGCTACTGACAGACTCAAGCAACAATCGCTACAAAAGCATCGCCGTTCACCTTGCGTCGTCCAGCACAGTGGTGTAGCGCTTCAGGTATTTCAGGACGAGGTAGATGAGCAGTGAGCCCGCAGCGGCGAAAAGGACATAATAATTGTAATCGTATTTCGCCTGCAACAGCTCGCCGGATACGTGAAACAGGGCAAAAAGCAGGAAAAGCGCACAAAAACCGTTCTTCTCTTTCCTTAATACCTTCTTCATGCTGAATGACAAGTCGCTCCGACGGAATTTCCGCAAACCGGGAAGAAAAGCCGGTGTATTTTCCGCCCAGCGGAGGTAAGTGTCGCCGAATTTTCCCCTCAGATACTGTTCTTCGGCAAACATAATGCGCTCATAATAGAGCCAGTATGCCAGCGAATACACGATAACAAACCAGGCGTTGCAGGTCAGCAGGGCAAATCCCGTCCACATAAAATAGTTACCCAGATACAGCGGATGCCGCACCATGCTATAAATCCCGGTAGTGTTGAGGCTGTCGGCCAACTGTCCGGAAGTGTTTCTGCCCGACGTGTTTTTAGCCGTGTAGCCTACCGTGAATATTCTGATGACCAGTCCGATTACGCTGAAGCACAAGCATCCCGTTTCATACCATGTCTGGTACTTGACCTGATGGACACCGGGCGCGTTATCCAGAAAGTAAAGCGCCAGCCCACCCAGCAGGCAAAAAAGCGGCAGATAGCTCCTGTGCTTGAAAAGCCAGCTACCCTGTTTTTCAAATTCTTCTTGCAGCGCCATATTATTTTTATTTTGGGGGTTTTAAATGTTATATATATTATATAATTCTAATGATATATTTAGATATTTCAATTTCGATATAAGTTAACACACAAGCCGTTTCTCCGGAAAATTCTTCCGGCGCCGCAGAAACGCATGGCCTGAACAATTGTACATTCTACTGGATTTAAATGCTTGTGAATTGGACGGCAAATGTAATATTTTTTTGAAACAAAAAAAATTTCATGCCGTAAGGAGACTTGCGCCTGTAAATGACGTTCTGGCTCGTGTAAATTGCATTCTGGCTCATGTAAATTGCGTGTAAATGCATGACTTCAAGGAAACGTATGACAAATATTTTATAAATTTTATTTGAAATAATCAAAAGAATGGCTATACTTGGAGAAGGTTTGGTATTGAATTCCATATATGGGAAAATATATTCCAAATGTAGAAAGTGTTTATCCGTAAAAATCGAGGTTCAATTCATGATACAATGAGAAATTACTTTTTGAATGTAAATACAATAAACTGCTTCGCCAAAATACGGCAGAGTAATCTATTTGTATTTTCCCTGTTCCTTTTATCGTTGCCGCTCGCTTCGTGTCAACATCAGGATCATAGCGGCTATTCCAAAAGCGAAGGATTGCTCCAATACGTCGATCCGTTGATCGGCGCCGATTTTCACGGGCATGTATTCGTGGGAACTTCTACTCCTTTCGGGATGGTGCAAGTGGGGCCGAACAACATCCACAAGGGCTGGGACTGGTGTTCGGGCTACCATTACTCGGACAGCATTGTAACCGGTTTTTCGCACCTGCACCTGAGTGGAACAGGCGGAACCGACCTGGGCGACGTACTGGTGATGCCCTACACGGGCGAAATCCGTTCGGAACGCGGGGAACAGAAGGACATCAGCAACGGGTACGCCTCGTTTTATACACACGACCGGGAGGTAGCCCGTCCCGAATATTATTCCCTGTGGCTGAAGTCATACGGCATCAAGGCGGAGTTGACTTCTTCCGACCGCGTGGGGTTTCATCGCTACACCTTCCCGAAGGATGAACAGGCCCGCGTGATCGTCGATCTGAAACAGGGCGCCGGCGACAGGGCGCTTGACGCTTACATCAAACAAACGGATGAATATACCATTGAAGGGTACCGCTATTCAAAAGGGTGGAGTACGCACAGGGTATTTTTCACCATGAAGTGCAACAAACCGTTGAAAGAGTTTGCAGTATTCGACGATAACGACTGCAAAGACGGGAAAAGACTGCAATCGCCTGCCGCAAAAGGCGTGATGTCGTTCGGCGACAGGGCGGGAGAAGTTATGTTCAAAGTAGGCCTCTCGTCGGTGAGTTGCGCCAATGCGGCAGAGCATATCCGGCTGGAAATTGACGGCTGGGATTTCGCGAAAGCGGTAAAGGAAAACAGCCGAAAATGGAACGAAGAACTGTCGAAAGTGGTGATTGAAACGAAAAGCGAACCGTACAAACGGGTTTTCTACACGTCCTTTTACCATACGATGATCGATCCGGCGCTGTATTGCGACTACAACGGCGAGTTCCGTGCGGGAAACACCGACAGCGTATGGGTTGCCAAAGGCTGGAAGAATTATACCGTTTTATCGCTTTGGGATACCTACCGGACGCTTCATCCGCTGATGACCATCATACAGCAGGAAAAGGTGGACGATCTGATCAATACGATGCTGTCCATTTTCGATCAGCAGGGAAAATTACCGATCTGGCACCTGCAGGGATGGGAAACGAACCTGATGCCGGGTTGCAGCGCAATCCCCGTCGTAGCCGACGCTTATCTGAAAGGGTTCAGGGGTTTTGACGGCGAACGGGCGTTCCATGCCGTAAAGACATCGGCGACCAGCCCGGAACAGCGGCAGATGCCGTATATCCTTGAGCGCGGCTACATCCCGGGCGACAAGGTTCCCGAAGGCACGTCGCTGGCAATGGAATACGCGGCGGACGATTGGGGTATCGCCGAAATGGCCAGGCGGATGGGCAAAACCGACGATTACGAATATTTTAAAAAACGCAGCCGGTATTATAAAACTTATTTCGACAAATCCATCAATTTCATCCGTCCGAAAATGGACGACGGGAGCTGGCGTACGCCCTACGATCCGGCTCGTGCGGTACACGGCCTGCGCGGCGATTACTGCGAAGGCAACGGCTGGCAATATACCTTTTTCGTCCCGCAGGATCCCTGCGGGTTGATCGAACTGTTCGGCAGCGATGATGCTTTTACCCAGAAACTGGATGATTTCTTCGTCACGGAAACCGACATGGGACCCGAAGCATCGAAAGATATTACGGGGCTGATCGGGCAATATGCACACGGTAACGAGCCGAGCCACCACATCGCTTACATGTATGCTTACGCGGGACAGCAATGGAAAACAGCCGAAAAAGTACGTTTCATCATGGATCAATTCTATACCGACAAGCCCGACGGTATCATCGGAAACGAAGATTGCGGGCAGATGTCGGCCTGGTACATGATGTCGTCGTTCGGTTTTTATCCCGTCAATCCTGCACAGGGAGTGTACGTGTTCGGCAGCCCGCATTTCGACAAAGTTACCGTCAACCTGCCCGGAGGTAAAACGTTTGTGATTGAAGCCGTAAATAACAGTATGGAGAATATCTATATACAGAACGTTGAGCTTAACGGGAAAGAATATTCGAAAAGCTGCATCACTCACCAGGATGTGGTAAACGGCGGAACGTTAAAGTTCGTCATGGGCAGCAAGCCCGGCAAGGATTTCGGAACAGCAAGGGAAAACCGGCCGATTTGAAAAATTAATAACCATCTAATGATCATCACCAAAATGAGAACCTTTTGTACTTTTATTTTTTTAGTGAGCGTTCTGACGTGCGCAGCACAGAAAAACACGCTTGACAGTTACATTCCTGCCGGCTTCGAAGCCATGGCCAAACTCGAACGGTTGCCGGTAATGTATCCGCCCGGGACGAAAAAGAACCGCTGCATCACCTACGATGCCACCGGCGGTAACGGTTTCGGACTGTTCCTGTCCATGTTCAAAAAATATGTCGACGAAAAGGGGGAAATCGTCTTTTTCGATGCATACGGGCCGGGTTGCCTCTACCGCGAACAGATGAATATCTGGATCAACAACGGTGTCGGGGCCAAAAACAAGAGCATCCGCATCAAGTATTACTTCGACGACGAAACGACTCCCCGTATCGATGTTCCCGTTTTTGAATATTTCAACGGCGAACATTCTCCTGTTACCGAACCGTTTGCCTTCCGGCAGAAATCGCAGTTCGGGGTTATCTACTATCCCTTCGCTTTCGAAAAACGGCTCCGTATCACGCTTTCCGATACGCTGCTCACCCGGATGGTGAAGAACAGCCTCGAAGCCAGCTGTAACTGGTTCCAGTTCGATTACCTGACCTATCCCGCAGGAACGAAGGTAAAATCGTGGGATCCGGTAATGTCGGAATATGAAGCAACCGTGAGGGAACAATGGGATAACCCGGGGCAGAACCCTAAAAGCACGGCGGGCGACCGGACAGCCGAAAAGAATATTTCGCTCCGTCCCGGCGAGCAGGCCGTATTGTTCGATCAAAAGGGCGAAGGTTCCATAACGGCCATCCGGCTTGATCTCGATCCCTTTACCGCGGAGACCTTTTACAATACCAGTATCCGGATACAGTGGGACGACATGCCGCTTCCGGCGGTGGATATGCCCGTGAGCTATTTCTTTGGCGGCGGCGGCGTGAAGGACAACCACTGGGACGATACCTTTGCCTCGCTGCTCCACGGGTACGACTCGAAAATCCGTACCGGATACAGTTACTGGCCCATGCCTTTCTGGAAACGCGCCACCGTGAGCATTGTCAATAATTCCAGTGAAAACATCAGGAACCTTACCGGTAAGATTTCGTGGAAACCGTCATCGGTGATCAAATATCCCCAAAAGGAAACCGGCTATTTCATGATGAAGCTCACCAGGGACATCAGTACGGGCGGCCTGACGCGGAAAGATTTTACCAGGCCATACGCCGGCGCTTTTTTCGAAAAAGGCCACGGACATGTGCTTGCGGTCAACATGTGGTCGGGTAATTTCTACGAAGACGGCGACGAGTTTACTTACGTGGATGGCAGCAACACGCCACAGATACACGGCGACGGTACCGAAGACGATTTCAACCAGGGCTGGGCCGGCGCGCGCTACCAAAAAGCCGTCTGGGGGGCGCTCAACAATGGCGTGAAAGGCGCGTACCGCATACACCTCAATGAACCGTACATTTATTACGACCGGATTGATATGCGTTTTGAATATACCAACAGCGTATATCAGGGCGAGAGTCCCAGGAAACGCCAGGGTACCGACAATTCGATCATCGAAACCGAGTTCGTGGTCTGGTATTACCAGACGCCGTCCGGCCCCGCAATGCAACAGACCGACAGCATAGACACCGGGGATGCGCAGAGCGAACAGGCGCACGCTTATAAGGTCGAAGGACAGACGGACGGCAATACGCTCACCCAGGGTTACGACAGTTACGAGAGCAACGACAGTTACCGTATCGTTACTGATAACGGGCGTTCCTTCAACAAATACTGCGAATTTGACATTAACCTTTCGAAGGACAACAGGGGCGTCCGGTTGAGGGAACGGATCAACCGGACAGGTAACGGTATCCAGACCGCCAACGTATATGTCGACGGTAAAAAGCTGCCCATACCCTGGTACATCACCACCTACTCGGATCAGCCGAACATCAAAAACAGGTCGTTCGACGGCTGGTTCGACAGCGAGTATGAAATTCCTGCCGGTTTCACAAAAGGCAAGAAAAAGGTACGGGTACGGGTAGAGCATGTTCAATCGATTAAAAATGAATTAAACTCATATTATTATTGGGTATTCTGTTATCAGTAATTCATCATCAAATGAAAATTTCCCATACCTTCCTTTTCTTGTTGTGTTTCCTGACGTGTACAGCGCAGAAAAACACGCTTGACAGTTATGTCCCTGCCGGATTTGAGGCCATGGCCAAACTTGAACGGTTGCCGGTGATGTATCCGCCCGGGACGAAAAAGAACCGCTGCATCACCTACGACGCCACCGGCGGTAACGGTTTCGGGCTGTTCCTGTCCATGTTCAAGAAATATGTCGACGAAAAAGGGGAAATCGTCTTTTTCGATGCATACGGGCCGGGCTGCCTCTATCGCGAACAGATGAACATCTGGAGCGGCAAGGGTGTCGGAGCCAAAAGCAAAAGCATCCGTATCAGGTATTATTTCGACGACGAAACGACTCCCCGTATCGACGTTCCGGTTTTTGAATATTTCGGCGGCGAACATTCCCCGGTTACCGAGCCTTTCGCATTCAGGAAGGACCTGCAGTTTGGAGTTGTCTATTATCCTTTCGGTTTTGAAAAACGGCTCCGTATCACGCTTTCCGATACGCTGCTCACCCGGATGGTGAAGGATAACCTCGAAACCACCTGTAACTGGTTTCAGTTCGATTACCTGACCTATCCCGCAGGAACGAAGGTAAAATCGTGGGATCCCGCAACGGCAACGGCGTACGAAGCGCCCGTGAGGAAACAGTGGGACAGCCTGGGACAAAACCCTAAAAGCACGACGGGCGACCGGACGGACGAAAAGAATATCTCGCTCCGTCCCGGCGAGCAGGCGGTGCTGTTCGATTACAAAGGCGAGGGTTCCATAACGGCCGTCCGGCTTGATCTCGATCCCTTTACCGCGGAAACCTTCTACAATACCGGCATCCGGATACAGTGGGACGATATGGCTCTCCCGGCGGTGGATATGCCTTTAAGCTATTTCTTTGGCGGCGGCGGCGCGAAAGACAACCACTGGGACGATACCTTTGCTTCGCTGCTCCACGGGTACGACTCGAAAACCCGTACCGGATACAGCTACTGGCCCATGCCTTTCTGGAAACGCGCCACCGTGAGCATCATCAATAATTCCAGCGAAAACATCAGGAACCTTACCGGTAAGATTTCATGGAAACCGTCGTCGGTAATCAAATATCCCCAAAAGGAAACCGGCTATTTCATGATGAAGCTCACCAGGGATACCAGTCCTGGCGGCCAGTCGGCTTCGGGTTTTGCCAAGCCTTATGCCGGCGCCTTTTACGAAAAGGGACACGGGCATGTGCTTGCCATGAACATGTGGTCGGGCAATTTTTACGAAGACGGCGACGAATTTACTTACGTGGACGGCAGCAACACGCCCCAGATACACGGCGACGGTACCGAAGACGACTTCAACCAGGGATGGCTTGGCGCCCGTTATCAGAAAGCCGTCTGGGGAGCGCTCGAAAACGGTGTAAAAGGCTCTTACCGCATACATCTCAACGAGCCGTACATTTATTACGACCGGATCGATATGCGTTTCGAATACACCCGGCAAATCGCCCAGGGCAAGCGGAAGCGTCCGGGCACCGACGACTCGAACATCGAAACCGAATTTGTGGTCTGGTATTACCAAACGCCCTTCGGCCCGGCAGTTCAATTGACTGACAGTGTAGATATCGGAAACCCGCAGAGTGAACAGGCCCACGCATATAAAATTGAAGGGCAAACGGGCGTCCATACCCTTACTCAGGGGTACGACAGTTATGAAAGCGATAACCGTTACCGCATCGTTACGGACAACGGCCGTTCGTTCGACAAATATTGCGAGTTTGACGTCAACCTTTTGAAGGACAACCGGGGAGTGCGCCTGAGAAAGAGGATCAACCGGACGGATAACGGTATCCGGACTGCCAGCGTATATGTCGACGGAAAAAAGTTGCCCGTACCCTGGTACATCACCACGTACTCCGATCAACCGAACATCAAAAACAGGTCGTTCGACGGCTGGTTCGACAGCGAATACGAAATTCCTGCCGGTTTCACAAAAGGCAAGAAAAAGGTACGGGTACGGGTAGAGCATGTTCAATCCGTTAAAAATGAGTTAAATTCATATTATTATTGGATATTTTGTTATCGGTAACAAATTTATTTTTAACTTTCAACTTTTCAATATAATAAACATGATCGGTAAAATACAAACAATCATCCGCAATAGCGTTATTCTTGCAGGTATATTTATTCTTGCAGCTTGTCAGAATACGAAAATCCAGGCGCAACAGGCAACCGCGACGGGTATGTCCTGGCCCGAAGGACAGGCTTTCCCTGCTTTTGCCACTCCGTCCGACACACTCGATGCATTGGCCGTGGAAAGTCCGGGGGTCACGCCCGAAGAAAAAGTAATGTTTGCCGTCCTGCAGGGATTGGTCAATAAAACGAAACCTTCGATTTTCCTGCTTCGTCCGTCGGACGAAGGCATGTATAAATGGCCGCAACTGCTGGGTTTGAAACTCCGGGAATATGCGCCTGATCAAAGATGGGAACTTGTGCGCAAGTATCGCAACAGCGTTAGCGGCGTGATCCTGTACAGCGTCGAAAAGAGCGTGCATTACCGTAACTTGGCCACTACGGCGGCCGGTTTGCGGAATGCCCTTCCCGTAACGGCCGCCGAATACGAAAAGTTATCCGCGCTCAATATGAAATTCCCGGTGCTGGAGGATTTATCGGAGTTACCCTATACCGCCCCGGAAGACGTATATCGCTATATGTATAACGTTTACTGGAAGGATTGTACCAGGCGGTTGCTCGTCAGCCACCAGGCGCCGCCTTTCATCAGGGACATCGCCGTAGCTGCGGGCGCTGCCGTCGTGTGGCTCGATCCGCGCAGGGAAGCCGAAAACAATATACTGAGCATGTTCCTTGGCGACATGAAGGCCGGCGAAAGCATGATCCTGGGCTGGTGGGCCGAGGAACGCTCGGGGATCGGCAGCGGGACGAAATACGGTATTTCCACCATACCGGCCGATTTTTACGAAAATGCAACGGTATATGCAGGCATGAGCCATATCGTCAATCTGCCGGTGATCCCGAAAAAACCGGAACTCGAAAACAAAATCTACCTGGCTGTGTTCCTGAGCGACGGCGACAACATACAATATTGCCAGCATGCCATGTCGAAATTGTGGGATGATCCCAAACGCGGGATGATCCCGATCAACTGGACAGTAAGCCCGGGATTGGCCGATTTGGGGCCTGGCCTGCTCAATTACTTTTACAAAACGTCATCGCCAAACGATTTTTTAGCTTCGGGTCCTTCGGGTCTGGGTTATGCGCTCTTCTACGACGCCCACAACAGGAAATGGAACAACACCGGCGGAAAAACATTTGACGGGTATGCACAGCTTACGCAGCGTTACCTGGAAAAAAGCGGGTTGCGGGTGATTACGGCATGGGACGAGGTCAGCGAAAAGCAAATGGACTCGTACGCCACTTATTGCCGTTACCTGTACGGCGTGACGCAGCAGGACTGGCAAAGGCAAAAAGGCAAAATCCCTGCGTACGCCAGGCAGGGCAAACTGGCATTCCTGCCCAATTATCCCTGTTATGCCGAGGATATTGATGTGATTGTGAACATGAACAGGGATACGATTGCCGGGTTCGATGGCAGGCAACCCCTTTTCCTGACTGCCCAGGGAGTGTCGTGGCGGATGGGGCCCGAAAACCTCGCGGCTTTGAAGGAGAAACTGGAAGCCCTTTCGCCCGGAAACATTGTCATTTGCCGTGGCGACCACTTCTTTGCACTGTATAACGAGGCCAACCGCATGGATTTCAACCTGACGCTCTCGTCGAAGATGAAGATCACTTCCAGCAAGACCTCTACCCGTGCGGAATATGCCGCCGACGGTACCTGTGCCGCCGAACAGACATGGATTTCTTCACCGAAAGGTAAAAAATGGATCCGGTTCGATTTCAGGAAACCGTACCGGATCAACCGTTATGTGATCAGACATGCGGGTGTAAACGGCATGGACGAAGCCTGGAATGTGAAATCGTTCACGGTTGAAACCAGTGAAGACGGTAAAAAGTGGAAGCTGGCCGCCGAACAGCCCGACAACCGCGCCAATGTGACCGATATGGACATTGCGCCGGTGCGGGCGCGTTACGTGCGGATCAGTATCAACAACGATGGAGTTGCTGCAATTGGCGATATGGAGATCTACGGGTCGGCGTTATAAGTTTTAATGATGTGTAAAAAATAAGATGGCATTTATATATAACAGACTTGAAAAGTCGGATTTTCATAATCACAAACGACGTTATAGTAACAACGTGGGCATGGTCATAGTAATGACGTGGGCATGGTCATAGTAACGACGCGGGCAAGGTCATAGTAATGACGTGAGCAAGGTCATAGTAATGACGTGAGCAAGCTCAATAGACCCGACAGGTGAGGTTAAAAATCCGGTTATTGTTTCAAAAAATATTCGTTCAAAGTTTTCTTGAGGCGTGATAGCCCAGGCTTTTTGCCCGGCGTACCGCCGAAACGGGACAGAAAATCACGCAGGAAGCGCTGGATTATGTCTGGGAACAGTCGCAGGGACAGCCGTGGATTGTCAACAACCTGTTCAAGCGCGCCACGATCAAAATTCTGGATTACAAAAGCACAGTCGAATTGAAGCATGTTGTCGAGGCGCGCCAACAGATGGTTGAAGCGCGCGAAACGCACCTGGACTCGCTGGTTTACCGGATGCAGGATGCAGCGGTGAAGCCGGTCGTTGAGACGATCATTTCGGGCGAAATGAACATGGACCTGAACCTCGACAGTCCGGGCGTGCAGCAGGCGATGGATCTGGGACTGGTAACGTTTGATACAAATAAGGGACTGACCGTTTCCAACCCCATTTATACGGAAATCCTTACGCGGGTGGTAAACTCGAGCATGCAAATCATGATGCCGCCGCCGTCCAATTTCAAGTGGCAGAAGCCGGACGGAAGTCTGGACATGGACAGCCTGTTGCAGGAATTTCAGCAGTTCTGGCGGGAAAATTCGGAACTGTGGGAAGAGAAATCCGTTTTCCGGGAATCGTTTCCCCATCTGATGCTGCTGGCATTTATGCAGCGGCTGCTAAACGGCGGCGGAAGGATTGACCGCGAAGTAGCTGCCGGAAGCGGGAAAATGGATTTGTACGTCGAATATCAGGATTATAAATGCATCATGGAAATAAAAGTGTTGCGAGACAAAAAAGGCTATGAGCGCGTTCTTGCGGAAGGCTTGCAACAGATCAAACGCTATCAGGACAGGAAAGCGCCCGGTTCGCCGCTCTATCTGCTCATCTTCGACCGCCGCAGTAAACGGAAGAAAGCCACCTGGAA
>JAISCQ010000218.1 GCA_031265445.1 Bacteroidales bacterium | reverse complement strand
TTTGACAACGATGTGCAAATCGCGGCAAATTCCGTGATGGACTATCGCTACGAAAATCAGGATCTTGTACCGCTGCTTTATCAAAGCGGTTATTTGACCGTCAAGGCATACGATCCTGTTTTGGACGAATATACCCTGGGCTTTCCCAATGAAGAAGTAAAATACGGTTTTCTGAACGAACTTTTGCCCGCGTATGTGCTGGCGCCGATTGCCACGGGTAAATTTTCGGTAACCGGCTTTTTAAGACAGCTGATGAAAAACGATGTCGATGGCTTTATGACCTCCTTAAAAGCGTTTTTTGCCGATATTCCCTATAATGCAATCAAGCGGAAACACCGCGACGAGCAGTATTATCAGCATGTTTTTTATCTGCTGTTCACGCTGATGGGACAGTTTGCGCAAACCGAAGTAAAAAACAGTAAAGGCAGAGCCGACGCGGTAGTAAAAACCGCTGACAGCATCTACGTCTTCGAGTTCAAAATAGACAGCAACGCCACCGCCGAAGACGCCCTTGCACAGATTAACAGCAAAGATTACGCCATCCCCTACTCTGCCGATCACCGGAAAACGGTTAAAATAGGCGTGGAATTTTCGCAAACGGAAAAGGGCGTCAAACGGTGGCTGATAGAATAACACCTGTGCCGGTATCAAAAGATTCATTTCTAATGAACTTGTTTTTACGAAAAATATGGTTGTAATAAAATGAGATACTGTTGCTTTCGATGATTTTTTTGCATAAAGTTCAAATGAAATTCGGTTGATGTAATAAATATACGTTACTTTTGCTCATTCTTATGGCAAGTCCGATGGATATGTCCCATATAACAAATTTTATCAAATAGATGGTTAAAGATACAAAAAGCATCATTTACCGGATGGCTCTTTTCGTTTTTCCGATTCTTCAGATACAGTCGCTTCCGGCGCAGGATAAACTGATGAACGTCCTGAAAGATGAGTTGAATCGCGAAATAGCAGGTTTTCAACAAAACGCCGATTCGTCGGAGGTACCTTATTTCATCAGTTACCGGGTAGATGAAACAAAATCGGAAACCGTGCGTGCAACACTCGGAAGCCTGGTGTATTCGCGTGCATCGCATAACCGCATTTTTACGCCGATGGTGCGTGTGGGCAACTACGAAACCGACAACTACCACCAGCTGCGCGAAACCAATACGGGTAACCGCACCGAGCCTGCCTATCTCCCTGTCGAGGATTCGGAAGACGCCATCCGTCAGTGCATCTGGTGGATGACCGACCAGGCGCAAAAAAATGCGGTAGACCGTTTCGAGAAAGTAAAATCGAATATGGCCGTGAAGGTGCAGGAAGAAGACCGCTCGGCCGATTATACCCCGCAAAACGCCATGAAATATTACGAAGCCCCGTTGACGGAATCGCACATTCGTTTTAACCGTAAGGACTGGGAAGAAAAGCTCAAGCAATATTCGGCCGTATTCAAGCAATCGAACGACATCTTCGACGGGTGGGCCAACATCAGCATGCAGGTGGTGCGCAAGTATTACGTATCGTCCGAAGGAACCGAAATCGCCCAGAACATGGTGTACATCAGCCTGAACATCGGAGCGATGGTGAAAGCCGACGACGGCATGGAACTCCCGCTCCACAAGTCGTGGTTTGCACTCACGACCAGCCGTCTGCCCCCGGACAGGGAAGTGATGCGCGAAGCGGCAACGATCACTGCCAAATTGAAGGAGTTAAAAAATGCGCCGGTGGTGGAAGCCTTCTCAGGGCCTGCGCTGCTGTCGCCCGAAGCATCCGGGGTGTTTTTCCACGAAATATTCGGACATCGCGTGGAGGGACAGCGCATGCGGCAGGAAACCGACGGGCAAACCTTCAAGAAAAAGACAGGCGAAGCGGTGTTGCCCGACTTCCTCAGCGTGTACATGGATCCGACCATCGACAGGTACAAGGGCCGCGAGATCAATGGCTACTATAAATATGATGACGAAGGTGTGGAGGGACAAAAAGTAACGCTGGTCGAAAACGGTATCCTGAAAGGATTCCTGATGTCGCGCGTTCCGGTGGAGGGTTTCCCGGTATCCAACGGACACGGTCGGGCGGCGTCGGGGCTGAATCCCACAGCCCGGCAGTCGAACCTGATCATCGAATGTACGCAGAAAAAGACCGAAAATGACTTGCGACAGGCATTGAGGGACGAACTCAAACAGCAATCGAAAGAATACGGATATTATTTTGTGAGCGTCACCGGCGGGTTCACGCAAACCGGACGATACTCGCCCAATGCCTTCAACGTAACGCCCAACGAGGTGTATCGCGTATATGCCGATGGCCGTCCGGACGAGCTGGTGCGTGGCGTCGACCTGGTAGGCACGCCGCTGGCCATGTTTTCGCAAATTGGCGCTGCCGGCGCCGATGACGGGTACTTTATAGGGCTTTGCGGCGCCGAATCGGGGTCGGTACAGGTCTCGTGCATATCGCCCATGTTGTTTGTACGGCAAATAGAGATACAGAAGAAAGTAAAATCGCAAAGCCTGCCGCCGCTGTTGCCAAAGCCTTAATAAGACCGATCAAAAGATCTTTTCAAAAAAGAATAAAAGGATCTTAACGAACTGTTTGGGGAAATAAAAAGGATTATCCCATCGCCTTGACCACCACCTGGGCAATATCCTCAACCGGTTGCGAGCCTGCGCCGACCAGTGTCTTTTTGCACAGCGGACATGCGGTAACCAACAGATCCGGTTTTTCTTCGGTCAGTTTCCGTAAAGCATCCCGGGCTATTTTCCGTCGCTGGTCGCCGGTCAGCACGGCATTGCCGACGCTTCCTCCGCAGCAAAGTCCTTCTTCGCGTTCGTACCGGGTATCCATAAGGTTGGCTATCTGATGGAGTACCTGCCTCGGCGGGTTGTATACGCCAGAGTTACGGCCGAGGTCGCACGGATCGTGATAAACGACCGACAACCCTGTGTGATCGACAGTGATGGCGCTCTTGTCGATGAGTTGTTCGATATACTGTGTATGATGCATTACCGGTATCGGTAAGTTGTATTTTTCGTTAAATATTTTGTAGCAGATGGGACACGAGCTTACCAAAAGCTCCGCATTCGATTGCAGGATGATATCCGTATTCTTTTCGATCATGATGGCTGCCGACTTTTCCTGACCTGACAACATGAGCGGCCGTCCGCAACAGATACCGCCGCCTTCGTCCATCATCCTGCAGTTAACGCCTGCCCGCTCGAAAATCGTTTGCATCGCTTTGCCGATTCCCGGCGTGAGATGCGTCATACATCCGGCAAAATAGAGCACATCGGTACGGATCGTTTCTGTTGGCGGAAGGTACCGGTATTGTGCGGGCGAAAGGAACGATTCGGAACGACGTACATTCTGCTTCAGGCGGCACGAGTCGATACCTACGGGACAAGCCTGTACGCAGCGTCCGCACATCAGGCACTGCTGTGCGGCAGCTTCGATGTCTCCTTTCTGCTGGCGGAGCATACGCATGAAATATACGGTGGTTTTGCGGTCGAGCCGTGCTGCTGCCGACATCTGGCAAGCGTCGATACAGAGACCGCAACGCGAACACGAGTATAATTCGATGTTGCCGTATCCCGCGTTGGTTCTCTTGCTTTTGATGCCCGCATTACGCAGGACAATGAGCAGCATTTCGGTAGGGATGTGCATGTAGCGCGATACCGGCAATGCGAAGAAAAACGCGCCAAGTGCGATGGAGTATGCCCACCAGGTAGGCTGTATCAGCGCTTCGTTGGAAACGAACGACTCGAAAACCAAACCAAAGCCGCGCGTCAGGAAACTGCCGCCACTGATACCCGATGTGAAACTTTCAGCCAGCAGGCGCAACGGGAAGATCGCCCAAAGCGTGTACATGGCAATGCGGTCGCCCATTTTCAGCTTGGTGGTGCGGCGCATGCCCATCAGGCGGGAATTGATACGTTTGTACAGGGCTAAACCAATCCCAATCAGCACCATCAATAAAGCGGCATCCATGAGGAAGAAAAACAGGGCGCCTTTCAGCGTTGAGTCGGTTTCCATCATGAAGTAACGGAAAAAGATCGGGAAGTAGGGCAGGTTGACCCGGTCGGGACAGTACAGCTGCACTTCAATATGTCCCAGCACGATGAGCAGGAACCATCCGAAGGCAATACTCATGTGCATGAAGCCCAACATTCGGTTTCGGCGGAATATCCTGCTGTGGATCAAACATTCCATGAATATTTCCTTGATGGAAACGAATATTTTGCGGCTAAAAATGCTTTTCCCTAATTTCTTACGGTCTTCGTAGGGCAGTTCCCTGATGGTGTTGATGATACCGGCAACGAGGTATATGATGATGAAGATGAAGCCGAGCATGAACGGCAGTACAAAAGGGTCGTATATGAAACGTTCGCGCATTGATTGAATGTTAGGGTGTGGTCAAACGGTGGATGGCAAGTAATATGTTTCGCGTATTGATTCCCCGGGGGCATATCAGTTGGCATTTGCCGCAAAGCATGCATTTCCCGGCTTCGGCGTGGGCTTTGTCCGTTTGTCCGCGCATCATCATCAGCTGCAACCGGCGCAGGTTGAACGGTGTAAACCGCCCGGCCGAACAGGTAGCCGTGCAGGCGCCGCACCCGATACAGGCGGCAAACGACGGCTCATACTGCAACACTTGCGTGGCAATATCCTTCGATGCCCTGTCCAGGTCTATCATACTGCTCTGGTTGATGCGATATCCGAAATTCATATATTCCCCGTTTTTCCCACAAAGACACCAGGTTAAAATTCTATACTTTTACCCTCTTCGTTCTTCATTCTTCTATTTCTAATCTCTACCCGCTTATTTCTGATCTTCTCAATAATTTCTTCCCTCAGGCTTTTTTCTTCGCTTCCGTCCCGTATGTATTCGTCAATCGACACAGCGGCAGCCCTTGCATCGGCCAGGGTTTCGGAAACAGTTTTGGGACCGGTGCAGGCGCCTGCCACAAATACGCCTTTTTCGCGCGTGAAATTGCCTTGCAGGTACTCGTCGACCGGGTTCAGGAACCCGTCCTTACCAACAGCGATCTTCAACATACCGGCTAATTTGTCAGTTTCCTCCGCAGCTTCCATGCCCGCCATCAGTATGACCATGTCCACCGATATTTTCAACATTTTGCCCATGAGGGTATCTTCGGCCTTGATGGCGATACGCCCGTCGATACTTTCGGCTGCTTCCGAAAGGCGCCCGCGGACAAATATGACGCCATATTGAGTTTGTGCGTCCAGATACATCGTTTCGAAATGCCGGTCGAACATCCGCAAATCCATATAAAAGCAATACACTTCCGCATCAGGGTACATTTGCTTGATTTCGCATGCCTGCTTGACCGCAGTGGCGCAACAGACCTTGGAACAGTGCCGGTTATTGACTTTTTCGTCGCGCGATCCCACGCAATGGATGAAGGCAACCCGTTGGGGACGCTCGCCCTTTTTGGTGGTGACGGGTTTACCCGAAGCAAACATCCGTTCGAGGTCGGCCGAGGTGGTTACATTGTCGTAGATACCGTATCCATACTCTTCCTTGCGATGTGCGTCGAACAGCTTGAAGCCGGTGGTGATCAGCACTGCCGAAACGGTAACCCCCTGCCCGTCCGAAAGCCATATCCTGAAATGCTGGCCGTCGCGCTGAACATCAGCCACGGTAGTATTGACAAGTACCTTTACCGCTTTTCCCCGGTCCATCATTTTCAACATTTCGGCTGCGAGGTTTGCGGCATTCCGCTGGAAGGGGAACAACCTGTCCCACCCTGCCACGTGTCCGCCTGCCCGTCCATCTTTCTCGACAACCAGCACTTCGTAACCCATCTGCGCAAGCCGGGATGCAGCCTCCATACCTGCAATGCCCGCACCGATCACTGCAACATCGTACATCGGATATATTATTTATTCTTGTATTCAATCATCGAAGCAGCAAAAGTACATTAGTTTTGCTTTTGTCCTTAAAAAAACCGGTACCCGCAATGACGGATTACTTTACCCAGTAGTCAACTACCGTTATGGCTTTCAGTTTGCCATTCAGCAATTGCCCGAACTCTTGATGCGCAGGGTGCACCAAATAGGCGTCCCGGTCTTTTTCCGAGTCAAAACTCAGGAAGAAACAATGTGTGAGTCCTTTCTGCAATCCTTCGGGGCTGCAATCGGTTCCCCATTCGTAACCTTTGACTTCATCAATCTGCCCGGGCAGGTTGGAAAACGCCGTTTCGACCTCTTTCACCTGGTCGGCGGTCAAATCGTCATTGAAACCGAACAGGACTACATGCCGCAGCATTTTTTTCGATTCTTTGGCCGGCGGGTTGCTGCAAGCGCCAGCCAATAAGGCGGCAACGATTAATATGCAAACATTTTTCATCATCTTTATTATTTATTATTTTAATTTGTCGAGTGGATGATTCCGATATTTATTCGAACAGACTCTCGTCCCTGATCAGCAATAAAATGGATGACTGGGAGACGATCATATATTTTTCGCTGTTGAACTCTATTTCGTAGGCGTTGCCTTGCAGGTATACCGCCAAATCGCCTTCTCGCGGCTGCAAGGGGACATATTTCACCTCGTCCCTTTTATCCTTCCAGGGTTCGTCGATTTCGGCAATGGCAGGTATCGGGTATCCCGGCCCTACTTTGACCACATAACCGCTTTGTATACGTTCATTTTCCTGTACGCCCGGCGGCAGCAGCAAACCGCCCCTGGTTTTTTCCATGGGCGATTTCGGTTTGATGAGCACACGGTCGCCGACAACGATAAATTTGTTGAAATCTGTATGATCTATTTGAATTGGCATTATTTGGAAAGGTTTGTGAAAATTCGGAAAGTTGGTAAGTTTACTTTTAACTGCATTTCCGGTGAACGGTTTTTAACAGGTCCTCGAACCATGCCATCTGTTCCTCCGGCGTCATATTGCTATTGTCGAGCACCGTCGCATCCGGCGCCTGACGTAGCGGGCTTTCTTCGCGCGTTTGGTCGATCCGGTCGCGTTTGGCAAGGTTCCGGCTAATTTCCTCCCAACCGGCGGACATTCCTTTTTGTATCAACTCGTCGTAGCGGCGTTGCGTACGTACTTCAGGACTGGCTGTCATGAAAATCTTGATGTCGGCATCCGGGAAAACGTCCGTACCGACATCCCGGCCATCCATCACAATGGCTTTATCCTTGCCCATTGCCTGCTGCAACGAAACCAGCTTACGCCGCACCTCTTTGACGGCGCTTATTTCGCTCACCGCATCCGACACGGCAATCGTCCGTATGTCGCGCTCTACGCACACACCGTTCAAGAACGTCTCGTTTTGACCTGTTTCCCGGTTCCTGCGAAAAGTAATATGAAGATCATCCAAACGGTTTATCAATCCGGATAAATTAATCGAGCCGTTACAGATCATCCCGTTTTGCAGGGCGAACAACGTAACTGCACGGTACATCGCGCCCGTATCAATGTAGGCATAGCCCAGCCTTTGAGCAATGGCTTTTGCAAAAGTGCTTTTGCCACAGGATGAAAAACCGTCGACAGCAATGATAAATGGATGCATCAGCAATTCCGATGAATCAAGGATCAATCAAAAATATTTTTAACTTCCGAAGTCATCGAACGCCACCATTTCCTTCGGAACGCCGAGATTGTCCAGCATCTTGACCACAGCGGCAGTCATCGGGCCGGGACCGCACATGTAATATTCAATATCTTCAGGCTCTTCGTGACTGCTCAGGTAGTGATCGTAAATCACCTGATGGATAAAGCCCGTATAACCTGTCCATTTATCTTCGGGACGCGGTTCGCTCAGCGCGATGTTGAACTTGAAGTTCGGAAATTTCTTTTCGATGGCGCGGAAATCTTCTTCATAGAAAATCTCGTTTTTCGAGCGGGCGCCGTACCAGTAGGATACTTTGCGGTCGGTTGTTTTCAACGTGTGGAACAGGTGGAACAGATGCGAGCGCAACGGAGCCATACCGGCGCCGCCGCCGATGTACAGCATCTCGCGCCTGGTATCCTTGATAAAAAACTCGCCGAAAGGCCCGGAAACAGTTACCTGATCGCCCGGCTTGCGCGAGAAGATGTACGACGAGCAAACGCCCGAAGGCACATTCGCCCAGTTGCCTTTGGCTTTATCCCACGGCGGCGTGGCGATACGGATATTCAGCATCACGATATTGCCCTCGGCCGGGTGGTTGGCCATGGAATACGCGCGATACGTTTCCTCGGTATTGGTCATCTTCAAATCCCACAGCTTGAATTTGTCCCATTCGGCGCGGAACCGTTCGTCTACGTCTATATCCTTAAAATCCATGCTGTATTTCGGCACGTCGATCTGGATGTATCCGCCCGACTTGAAGTTGAGCTTTTCACCTTCGGGCAGCCTGACCACAAACTCCTTGATGAACGAAGCGACGTTACGGTTGGATACCACCTCACATTCCCACTTCTTGATGCCCATCACTTCTTCGGGCACCTGTATCTTCAGGTCGCCGCGCACTTTTACCTGACATCCTAAGCGCCAGTCCTGCTGTATCTGTTTGCGGGTGAAGAAACCTGTTTCGGTAGGAAGGATCGTTCCGCCGCCGTCCACCACCTGGCATTTGCACATGCCGCAAGTTCCGCCGCCGCCGCAAGCCGACGGCAGAAATATCTTCTGCGCCGAAAGGGTAGACAAGAGCGATGATCCCGGGGCGGCGTCTACCTTTTCTTCCCCGCCATTGATGTCGATCGTGATATTTCCCTGCGGAACCAGTTTCTTCTTGGCATATAACAGTACGATGACCAGAAACAGTATGGCGGTCAGGAATACCACCATGCTCGTAAGCATCGTGGTCATTTGTGAGGCTAACAATATCATTGTTTAAAATCTTTTGAATTTTTGAATCTTGAATTATAATTTAATCCCCATGAAGCTCATAAAGGCAATAGCCATCAGGCCGGTGGTGATAAACGTAATACCCAGGCCCCGCAGGGGAACAGGTATCTGCGAATAGCTCATCTTTTCGCGGATAGCGGCCAGGCCGATGATGGCCAGCCACCAGCCGATACCGGAACCGAGCGCATACGAGGTAGCTTCGCCGATATTGTTGAACTCGCGTTCCTGCATGAACAGCGACGCCCCCATGATGGCGCAGTTTACCGCGATCAGCGGGAGGAAAATACCCAGCGACGAATAAAGCGCCGGAGCGAACTTTTCAACCACCATTTCCACTAACTGGACAATGGCGGCAATCACCGCGATGAATAATATGAAACTCAAGAAACTGAGGTCTATGTCGGCAAATGATGAACCTAACCACGACAGTGCGCCGGCTTTCAGTATATAGTTTTCCAACAGATAGTTGACCGGAACGGTGATCAACAGCACGAAAGTAACTGCTATTCCGAGTCCCATCGATGTTTTCACCGTTTTGGATACTGCCAGGTACGAACACATACCCAGGAAGTACGCAAAAATCATGTTGTCGATAAAAATCGACTTGATAAAAATACTACCTATATTTTCCATTTTTCAATCGTATTTTAGAGATTAAATTCATTAATCATTGTATATATATCCACTTTCGGTGATGGCGGCATGTGCAGCGGACGATTGCAGCCATTCGTACAGTTTGTACGCCATTGAATTTCTGTCCAGGTCGGAACGGATAGCGACATGCACTTCGGCGATGAACGGATACGTCCTGTTGCTGATGGTTTCCTTGTCGGGGAAGATGCCATTGACGGCAATTTGGGGCACTTCGCTGTCGGATTTCCGCACAATCAGCTCCTTATAGTTAAGAAAGGTGTAACAGATCGCATCCCTGTTGTTGATTACTTCCGAAAAGACCCATACCATAGAACCGACCTGGCTTTCGGGAAAATCGCCCATCCCCAGACCCTTCATTACCAGCTCGCGCATGACCTCTTCGCTGCCCGAGTTACGCGGACGGGTGAAGACTTTGATGGCCGCGTCGTGGCTGCCGACTTGTTTCCAGTTCGTCGTTTTGCCGGTGTAGATGTCCTGCACCTGGGCGACCGTGAGCGATTTCACCGGGTTCACCGGGTTGACGATGAAGACGAAGGCATCCCGGGCAACCGGTTTTTCGGTCAGCGTGACGCCCTGCGCGTCGGCGTGCGCCTTTTCGTCGGGCGACATTGTCCGGTGCGTCAGGATAATATCGGCATTGCCGTCGATCAGGTTCATGAAAGCGCCATGCGTCTGCGAGGTTAGAATCCGCTGCCAGAAAAAGTCACGGTACGCTTCGGGAATATGCTCATAATCGGGGCGTACAGTCCATTCATCCACAAGCGGTATTTCCCATGTATAAGGAACGTCCAGCAGTTTGCAGGCAATGATTTCGTTCAGGTGGCGGCATGAGGTAGAGCCGTCCACGCGCGGATAGTTGTCGAACGTCAGGCCTTCGATGCGTGCGACTTCTTCCGTCCGGTCTTTATCGGAGGATGTTTCGCACCCGGTCATTGAAAGGATGAGGAAGCAGACCGCCGCCGATAAAAAGCTTTGCTGTTGATGATTGAATTTGATCATCGATAATTATTTCTTTGCTTCTTTCGTGTTCGCCCTTTGTATCCAGATAATCACGCCAACAATAATCAGCGCCATCGGCGGGAGGATGATCAGGTTATTGTTATGGTAACCGAAATCGTAGAATGACTGGGGTATGATTTTTATTCCCAGCAAAGTTCCCGAGCCGAACAGTTCGCGGATAAACGCAACAAGAACCAAAAGCAATCCATATCCCGCGCCATTTCCGATACCGTCGAGAAACGAGGGCCACGGCCTGTTGGCCATCGCAAAAGCTTCCAAACGCCCCATAAGGATGCAGTTGGTAATGATCAACCCCACGAATACCGACAGTTGTTTACTCACATTGTAGGCATAGGCTTTCAAAATCTGGTCGACAATGATGACCAGAAGAGAGATGATCACCAGCTGCACAATGATACGGATGCTGTTGGGTATGAAATTCCGGATGCTGGATATGATCAGGTTCGAAAACGCCGTTACGGCGGTTACAGCCAGCGCCATTACCAGCGCAGGCTCAAGTTTGACCGTAACAGCCAGCGCCGAACAAATCCCCAAGACCTGTACCGTAACCGGGTTGTTGGTTATGATTGGCTCGAATAGCGGTTTGAGTTTTTTGGATGAAAATACGCTCATGGTCAGTTCGATTTATGTTGTGAAAAATAAGTTTGGTAAGGTTCGAGGCTGTGGTGCATCATGGCTTCGAGTCCTTTGCTGGTAATGGTACCTCCCGAGATGGCATCCACTGTGTGGCCGTCGGGCGTATATGTCCCTGTTTTCTCCACCTTGATGGAAACAAATTTGTTGGAACTGTCGAACAGTTTCTTGTTTTGAAACTGGTTTCCGAATTGCGGCGTATTGATTTCGGCGCCCAGGCCCGGAGTTTCGCCCTTGTGGTCGAACGTTACGCCATACACCGTGTTCATATCGTTTTCCACGGCTACGTTTCCCCAAATCGGGCCCCACAATCCGGTTCCCCTTACGGGAATCACGACAAACGACTTGCCGTCCTTTTCGGCAAGATACATCGGTAACAAACGCTCATTGACGGGCTTTGCGTTTTCCTTTTTCAAGTCGATCCTTTCGGGTGTTTCGCCGCTCGCCGTGCTGCCATCGGCTTTGATCACAATGCCTTGCCTGATGTATTGCGGGTACTTGACCAGCGCATCAGCCGGGGTAGATGCAACACCCAGAGCCGCCAAAATGTTTTGCTGACGCTCGATTTCGATATTCTCTTGTTGCTTGTCCGCCAGCGAAAGCGACGTGAAGGACAAGGCTGCCGCCACCAGCAACACCAAGGCCGACGAGAAGCAGAATATATACAGGTTACTAAATTGTTTCATTTTTTCCAGATTTATGCTTTGACGGTTATCCGTTTCAATCTCCGTTTGATATTGGCGCTCACCACGTAATAATCGATCAGCGGTGCGAAGGTGTTCATGAGCAGGATGGCGAGCATCATGCCTTCGGGATAGCTCGGGTTGAGTACGCGGATCAACACCGCAAACAGCCCGATCAGGAAACCGTAAATGATTTTGCCCGTAGCGGTGTGCGAACTCGATACCGGATCGGTAGCCATGAACACCGCGCCAAAGGCGAAACCGCCCATTACGTAATGATAGTAGAACGGCATTTCCATGTAAGAATTAGCGCCCCAAAGGTTAAAGAGCAACCCCATCACTGCGCCGCCGGCAAATACCGAGAACATCACGCGGAAACTGGCTACACCCGTAAAAAGCAGTAATGCGGCGCCGATCAGTATGGCCAGTGTTGATGTCTCGCCGATGCTGCCGGGAATCAGCCCAAGGAACATGTCGCACAGCGAAGCCGTTACCGGCTGTCCTGCCGCTGCTTCGGATAACGGAGTTGCGCCGCTGAAACCGTCGACGCCCGACACCCATACCTTGTCGCCCGACATCGCTGTGGGATAGGCAAAGAAAAGGAAAGCACGCGTCAGCAATGCCGGATTCCAAATATTCATGCCCGTTCCGCCGAATATCTCCTTGCCGAATACCACTGCAAAAGCCGTAGCCACGGCTACCATCCACAACGGTACGCCAACCGGCATCACCAGCGGAATCAGTATCCCCGATACCAGAAACCCTTCGTTCACCTCGTGTCCGCGGGCCTGTGCCACGCCAAACTCAATACTTAGCCCCACCACATACGATACGACGATGATCGGGAATACTTTGCAGAAACCGAACCAGAAGTTTTCCCACAGTGTGCGGGTAATTCCCAGCGCTTCGGAATTTTGGAAGCCTGCGTTCCACATCCCGAAAAGCAGGGCCGGCGCCAGTGCAATAATCACCACGCTCATCGTGCGCTTGAGATCCGATGCATCGCGAATGTGCGTACCCTTCCGCGTCACGGTATTGGGCACAAACAGGAATGTCGCGAATGCGTCGTAAGTCGAATGCAGTTTCTCGAACTTACCGCCTTTCTCAAAATTCGGCTTTATTTTGTCTAAATATCTCCTTAACGGATTCATTTCAATTATATATATTTATTTGATTTAAGCTCCCGAAATCCTCCTCTCTTTGGAAGAGGGGAGAGGTTTCCTTTAACTCATTTCCTTGATCATCATATCGATACCCTCCCTGATGGTGGATTGTACGTCGGTTTTGGAGGTACATACAAATTCGCAGAGCGCGAAATCTTCTTCGGCTACCTCGTAGATGCCCAATTGCTCCATCTTTTCGATTTCGCCGGCAAGGATCGCCTTTACCAAATGTTCGGGGTAAATGTCCATCGGGAACACGCTTTCGTATTGCCCGGTCATCACCAGTGCACGGTGTCCGCCATGCATATTGGTATCCAGATCGTATTCCTTATGGGGCGTCAACCATGAGAAGAACGTGCGGCCTGCACTGTATTTGCCGAAGCCCGGCAGCGCCCAACCCAGCAATTCGTAATGGTCGCCTTCGGGAATCACCGTCACCTGACTGTCGTAGAAACCGAGGTACCCGTCTGCGGCTACATGCGCGCCCGTCAATACATTCCCGCTGATGTAGCGCACATTGCCTGCCTTCACGTTGTCGGCAAAAGCGGTCATGCGGCAGCCTCCCTTCACTTTGTAATAGCGCGGGGTATTGATTTCCGAACCGCACAGCACAATGGTTTTCGATACATCATACTCGGCCCTGTTCATCAATCGCCCGATAGTCGATACATCCTGCGGGTTGACATACCATACCGCTTCACCTTTATTAACAGGATCGATATGGTGTATCTGCACGCCCACATTGCTCGACGGGTGTGGGCCCGAGAATTGATGTATTTCCACGTTCTTTGCTTTCGCAAAGTTGGCAGCCGGCGGATAATCCGTATGCACGCAAAGATGAACCCTGCCTGAGGTCAGCTTTGCCAGCGTATCGACACCTGTTTGGAAGTCAGGATCGACATTCTGGAAAATGTAGTCGTAATCGGGTCCAAGCGGCGCCGTGTCGAAGCACGAAATAAAGATCGACTTCGGCGTATCCTGAGGGTTGGCAATGATCGCATACGGGCGCTGCCTGATGAACGGCCACACACCGCCTGCCAGCAAATACCCGGTAATCGCCTCCTTCGTGGAATCGACCGGTTTTGCTTTCGAAAAGTCTTCCGAACTGTCCTTGCCGTCGGCTTTTACCACTACTTCGAGGATACGGCGTTTTTCGCCGCGTACCACCGCTTCAAGCGTTCCGCTTACCGGCGATGCAAACAGCACCTCGGGACGGTTCTTGTCCATAAATAATGGGGTTCCGGCTTTGACCGTATCGCCTTCCTTCACCAGCATTTTGGGAATCAATCCCGGGAAATCAGCAGGCTTGATGGCATACTTGTCCGACGGTTCAGCCTTCACAAGTATCTTTTCGGCCTTTCCTTTCAATTTGATATTCAGGCCTTTCCTGATCCTAATTGTTTTTGACATGAACGATGTTTAAATTTTTTTAGGGGCTGTAAAATTACGACGCTATTTGTAAATAATCAAATGAAAATTCCGAAAAATTGATTTTCAACTCACAATGGCCAAAAAATCACAGCGCCTCGAAAAATAAAGAATGAACCTGTTTTTTCAGGAATCAATTATATGTAATTATTTCCTACATTTGTCCCCGTTTTTTACAAAATAAAAATTCATCATCATGGCAAGAATAACCAAAGAAGCGGCTTTGCAATATCATTCGGAAGGCAAGCCCGGAAAGATTGAGGTCGTCCCCACCAAACCATACAGCACACAACGCGATTTATCATTGGCATATTCTCCCGGTGTGGCCGAACCATGCCTGGAAATCGAAAAGAATCCGGAAACGGCCTACGATTACACCACCAAGGGCAATCTTGTAGCAGTTGTTTCCAATGGTACGGCAGTACTCGGGCTGGGCGATATCGGCGCCTTGTCGGGCAAGCCGGTCATGGAAGGTAAAGGATTATTGTTCAAGATATTTGCAGGTATTGATGTATTCGATATCGAAATCAACGAAAAAGATCCCGAAAAATTCATCCAGATCGTTAAAGGTATTGCACCGACGTTTGGCGGTATTAACCTGGAAGACATCAAGGCTCCCGAATGTTTCGAGATTGAAAACCGCCTGAAGGAAGAATTGGACATTCCCGTGATGCACGACGACCAGCACGGTACAGCCATCATTTCGGCGGCCGGCTTGATGAATGCGCTTGAAATAGCCGGTAAGCGGATTGAAGATGTAAAGATTGTGGTCAACGGCGCCGGCGCTTCGGCCAGTTCGTGTACCAAGCTTTACATGAGGCTCGGCGCCCGCAGGGAAAATGTTGTGATGTGCGACAGCAAAGGGGTTATTTCCGTGCATCGCACCGACTTGAACGAGTCGAAGAAATTCTTCGCTACCGACAGGAATATCAAGACCCTGGCCGAAGCAGTAGAAGGCGCCGATGTTTTCATTGGACTTTCGGTGGCCGATGTGCTCACCAAGGAGATGGTGCGTACCATGAACGAGCACCCGATTGTGTTTGCGTTGGCCAACCCCAACCCCGAAATTTCGTATTCCGAAGCCAAGGAATCGCGTCCCGACCTGATTTTTGCTACCGGACGTTCGGACTACCCCAACCAGATCAATAATGTATTGGGATTCCCGTACATTTTCCGTGGAGCGTTAGACGTACGCGCCAGCAAAATCAACGAAGAGATGAAAGTCGCAGCCGTACAGGCCATTGCCGACTTAGCCAAACAAACCGTTCCCGATGTGGTAAATTCCGCATACGGCATCAAGCGTTTGTCGTTCGGTTGCGATTACCTGATACCAAAGCCTATGGATCCGCGCCTGCTTACCGAAGTAGCGCCGGCAGTGGCTAAAGCTGCCATGGAATCGGGCGTTGCCAGGAAACCTGTCGACGATTGGGATGCTTACAACTTGAAACTCCGCGATTTGATGGGTTACGACAACAAATTGGTGCGCCAGTTCACCGAAATGGCGCGGCAAAATCCTAAACGTGTCGTATTTGCCGAAGGAAGCCACGAAAATATGTTGAAAGCTGCCGTAACCGCTAAAAACGAAGGCATCTGCATCCCCATCCTGCTGGGTAACGATGAGCGTATCGAGAAATTAGCGGCAAGCCTGCACCTGGACATCTCAGAAATCGAAATCGTGAACCTGCGCCACGACCGCGAAGAGGAGCGGCGCGACCGTTATGCCCGCATCCTGGCCGAAAAGCGTTCCCGCGAAGGCGCGACCTACGACGAAGCCCGCGACAAAATGTTCGAACGTAACTATTTCGGCATGATGATGGTGGAAACCGGCGATGCCGACGCTTTCATCACGGGCGTATATACCAAGTACTCCAATACCATCAAGGTGGCGAAGGAAGTGATCGGGATTCGCGAAGGATACGGAAATTTCGGGGCAATGCATATCCTTACCGGCAAAAAAGGTACATTCTTTCTGGCCGATACGCTGATCAACCGTCATCCTTCAACCGAAGTGCTGATCGATGTTGCCCGCCTGGCAGCCGAAGCCGTACGGTTTTTCGCCAATGACCCGGTGATCGCCATGCTTTCATACTCCAACTTCGGCGCCGACCCGGAAGGAAGTCCCGCAAGCGTGCACGAAGTGGTGCGTACCATGCAGGAACGGTATCCCGACTTGCCCATCGACGGCGAAATGCAGGTAAATTTTGCCCTGGACAGGAACCTGCGCGACCGGAAATACCCGTTCAATCGATTGTCGGGGAAAGACGTGAATACATTGATATTCCCCAACCTGAGTTCGGCCAATACAGCCCAGAAACTGCTGCAGGAAATGGGCGTAGGCGAAACAATCGGCCCGCTTCAGATGGGATTGAACAAACCGATACACTTCACCGACATCGAAAGTTCCGTACGCGACATTGTCAATATCACTACCGTGGCGGCGATTGATGCGATCGTTCAGGAATTAAAAGAAGCGTAGAATCCAAATCATGGAAACAGGTATTTCAAAATGGAACTCTTGGGGAATCAACTTGTTGTAGACTTTTCTCCTGACAAAATATATTTTTTCCGATGATGGACGCTATTTTTTGTCATCTTATTTCGGATAAAAGTTTATCTTTGCCGTACTTTTGTGGATTCAGTAAATCCAGCATGAGGAGAAATCCTATTTCTTCCGACAGGATCGTGTTTTAGTTTCCTGTTTCTCTTGATGGAAAAGAGTTTGTTGCAACTGTTCAGGAGTATTACGTTATCAGTCATTGAAAAAATAGGATCAAAAAGATAAGTCTGTGGGAAAAAATCCATCAATGAGTGGTTTGGTGAATCGCGAAGTTTTTTTCTCGGGATTGCAGGCCAAAATCGTCGAAACGCCGTTCGAGTCATACACCTTATCCAATGGCATCAGGCTGGTTCACCAAAGAATCGAATCGCCGGTAGCCTATTGCGCACTGATGATGAATACGGGGTCGCGCGATGAGTTGGAAAATGAATCCGGCGTAGCGCATCTGGTAGAGCACCTTATGTTTAAGGAAACAGGGAAACGGAAGGCTCATCATATTCTCAGCCGCATGGAAAATGTGGGCGGTGAACTGAATGCCTACACAACCAAGGAAGACACCTGTATTCATGCCGCCTTTTTAAATACCCATTACGCACGTTCTTTGGAATTATTCAATGATATTGTTTTTAACCACAGGGTTACCGACAAAGTACTTCAATTGGAAAAAAGCGTTGTGATCGACGAAATCAGATCGACGAAAGACAGTCCTTCCGAATTGATATTCGATGAATTCGACGAACTTTTGTTCCCCAATCATCCCTTGGGCCGGAATACCTTAGGTACCGCACATTCGGTAAACAAGCTGGGCAAAACGGAAATAGAACGGTTTGTCGCCCGCAATTATCATCCCGATCAAATGGTTTTATCGTCGGTAGGAAATATTTCTTTCCAGCGCCTGGCCGGTTACGCCGAAAAATACTTTGGCGCAATACCCTCGAAGCCTCAAGCGCCTGCCGTGCGGACAGCTCCGGCGGCTTATGTCCCTTTCGAAAAAAGAACAGGCAAGAGAAACCACCAGTCGCACTGCATCATCGGCACAACATGTGACAGTGCCGACCGCGGATTCAGGATTGCCATGACCATGCTGGCCAACCTGCTCGGCGGTCCCGGGATGAACACCCGCCTGAACATGTCGTTACGCGAACGGTACGGATGGGTTTACCACGTGGAAGCATCGTATACGCCATATTCCGATGTCGGAGTTTTTAACGTCTATTTTGCCTCGGACAAAAGCAAAGTCGAAAAATGTGTGATACAAATCGAAAAAGAATTGGACAGGTTGAAGAGAAACCCATTAACCCGGGAACAGTTGAAAAAACTGCAATTACAGGTGATGGGGCAATGGGCAATTGCGTCCGATATGAACGATGCAAGGATGTTATCTGCCGGGAAAAACATCCTAATGTTTGATAATGTGGATAATTTGCATGATATTTGGGTGCAAATCAGCGAAGTAAATGCTGAACGTCTTTGCGAGGTGGCAAACGAAGTATTCCGTCACTTGAGTTTTTTGACCTATCATTGAATGGATCGACGAATAGAAGAATATATATTCGATCATTTAGGCCCGGAAAGTAGCGTGCTGAATGAGTTGTACCGCTATACCAACCTGAATGTACCGTATCCCGGGATGATTTCGGGTCATGAACAGGGACGGTTGCTCAGCATGATCAGCCACATGGTGAGCCCCGGGCGGATTCTCGAAATAGGCGCCTATACGGGATATTCGGCTATCTGTCTGGCCGAAGGGTTGATCGCCGGCGGGCGTTTGCATACCATCGAACAGGACGACGAACGGGCTGAGATAGCGTCGACTTTCTTCGAAAAAGCAGGAGTAACAGACCGGATTACCCTGCATGTGGGCGATGCCCTCGAAATGATCCCGCAGTTCGATATTGTTTTCGACCTTGTATTCATCGATGCAGCGAAGAAACAGTATCTGGATTATTACCATGCGATATTCGACAAGGTAAAGCAAGGCGGGTATATTCTGGTTGATAACATCCTGTGGTACGGAAAAGTAGCCGATCCGCAGATTCGAGACGAAACAACCGATAAATTGCGGGATTTCAACGATTTTGTCTCTAAAGATGAGCGCATTAAAAAGGCAATCATACAAAATCGGGATGGGTTGTTTATTTTAAGGAAAAAATAATGAACTTTATGTACGGTTTGTATGTTTTAGTCTAAAACAATCAAATTAAACCCTTATGAAGCTCAAGTGAAAGTTTTGTTTTTAATATATCATTCATCATTCATCATCATTAAATAAATAGTAATAATAACCTTTAATACCAAAAGATGTCATGCCGACTTATTCCATTAAAGACCTTGAAAACCTGACCGGTATCCAAGCTCATACCATACGGATTTGGGAACAAAGATACCATCTTTTAATCCCGGAGAGAACACCAACCAATATCAGGGTTTATTCCGATACGGACTTGCGGAAACTCCTGAGTGTTGCGTTATTGAACAACAACGGTTTGAAAATTTCGAAAATAGCAAACCTGTCCGACACCGAAATTGCCGAATCTGTATTACAGCTGTCGGAAGGTGACGATTCCAACCTCGAAAACCAGGTCGAAAGCCTGAAGCTGATCATGGTGGATTTGAACGAAGCTAAATTCGAAAAACTGTTCAGCCACCTGGTGCTGCAAATGGGTTTCGAAGAAACCATCATGAAAATCTTTATCCCGTTCTTCAAAAGGTTGACCTTCTTATGGCAAACCAACTCAGTAACGATAGCGCAAATTAATTTCATCACATCGCTTTACAAACAAAAATTATATGTGGCTATTGATGGATTGGCGCCTTCGGAAAAGGTAAACAGTAAAAAGTTTATTTTATTCCTGCCAAAAACCGAACGGTTGGATAACGGATTGCTTTTCTGCAATTACATGGCCAAAAAGAGGGGATTCCAAACGCTTTACCTGGGAGTTTCGTTCCCGTCGGAAGAATTAGTGGATATTCTTGAAAAAACCCCGGAAAGTTACCTCTTCTCTGTCGCCTCCCTGGCAAAAACCGATTTAACCACATACTACACCAGGGTATTGTCGATGTGCAACACAAAGCATAAGTTGCTGCTTGCCGGAAGTCAGACCAATACGGTAAAAATCAACGATTCGCGATTAACCGTCTTCCAGGATTATAACGAATTCAGGGATTTCCTGGATCAGTTGTAAGAATATTGAACGTTCATGTACCCCGAGGTTTGAAACCTCCGGGGTCTTTGTACTTTGCCATTGAAGAAACCTGACGGCCTGTCCTGTTAGGTTTCTTCGTTTAAAAAACACATGGAGAATGAAAACAATACAACAGGCAACGCCCAACGATTGCGCGCTGATTTATGAATTGGCCGTGCCGTCGTGGAAAGCAGCCTATTCCGAAATTTTATCCGACAAACAGATGGATTACATGCTGGAAATGATGTATTCCGAAGATTCGCTCAACCGGCAGATGCGGGACGGGCATATATTCTTTATCGTTTTGTGTGATGATCAAGTACCTTCCGGCTTTATCTCCTTCCATCCGCAAGGCGAAAACCTTTACATCCTCGAAAAGCTGTATGTTCTCCCACACATGCACGGAACAGGCGCCGGACGCTTCCTTGTGGAACAGGCCGAAGAATACGTCCGCAACCGGCATCCCGGCCGGCAATTCCTGTTCGAGTTGAACGTGAATCGCAACAATAAAGCCATAGGGTTCTACCAGCGATTGGGATTCCATATCGACCGGAAAGTGGATGAAAATATCGGGAACGGCTTTTACAAGAATGATTATATCATGCAAAAGACTCTATAAATCAACCTGTCGGCGATTTTTGACCCTGACAGGTCTAATGGGTGCAATTCAAATGGTCGCATTGAGCATACGTATCAGCCTGTCGGGCTCCGCCGATGGAAACCCTTTTCAAAAATGTTTTGCCTTTCCACCGTTGATGGAAACCCTTTTCAAAAATGTTTTGCCTTTCCACCGTCGATGGAAACCCTTTTCAAAAATGTTTTGCCTTTCCACCGTCGATGGAAACCCTTTTCAAAAATGTTTTGCCTTTCCACCGTCGATGGAAACCCCTTTCAAAAATGTTTTGCCTTTCCACCGTCATCAGCGGGCGAATGTTCCGCATCGTGAGCTTTGTACCTTTTGTGGGATATCATCAATACTCAATGGCATCCCTGTATTGTTCCGGCAGTAGCCAAATCATCTCCTTATCGCGGGCGAACCATGTTAACTGGCGTTTGGCGTAACGGCGGGTATTACGGCGAATCAGTTCCACAGCAGTGTCCAGATCGTGCTGTCCATCCATATAAGCGAACAATTCCTTGTATCCTACGGTATTGAGCGCATTCAGATGCCGGTATGGGTACAGGGCTTTCGCCTCTTCCAGCAACCCCTCTTCCATCATCAGGGCGGTACGGCGGTTGATGCGTTCAAACAATTCTTCGCGCGGCCTGCTGAGTACAATTTTTTTGATGTCGAAAGGCCGCTTCCGCGCCTGTGCCGTGAGGAACGAAGAATACGGAATCCCTGTTTGCAGGCTCACTTCAATGGCTTTCATGATCCGCTTGTGATTACGCAGGTCTACTTTTGCATAATGTTCCGGGTCGAGTATCTTCAACCTGCGCCGCAGTCGCTCTATTCCCCCGATTTCGAACCAGCCGGTAACCGTTTTGCGTACTTCCGGGTCAACCGTGGGGAAATCGTCAATCCCCCTGCATAAAGCGTCGATATAAAGACCCGATCCGCCTGTCATTACCACTGTTTGGTGTTTCGCAAACAGCTTATCGAGCAGTTGCAGACATTCCTGTTCAAACATGCTTACGTTGTAATAATCGTGTATGGAAAGGTTGCCGATAAAATGATGCGGCACGGACGCCAGCTCTTCTTCCGTGGGAACAGCCGTTCCGATACGCATCTCGTGATACATCTGCCGCGAGTCGCACGAAATGATTTCGGTGCGCAATCTTCCGGCCGCCTCGATGGCAACGCCGGTTTTGCCCACAGCCGTAGGGCCGGTAATGACGATCAGCTTACTCATTAGATATTACATTCTCAACGCGAAGTTCCCGGAGGTACTTGAACCTTCGACCCGGCAAAAATAGGAAAGAACATCAATATTTAAAATTAATTAGTATTTTTGTAGCCCACATCATCGAAAATGAAGAACAAGGAATCGAAGCTTATTCAAAAACGGTTGCGGAGTTCGTATGCGACCTCTATTATCAGCATATCGCTGGTTTTGTGCATGCTGGGTACCATAGGAATCTTATTGCTCACAGCCCATCGCATCAGTAAATATGTGAAGGAAAATATCGGTTTTTCGGTTTTCCTGAAGGAGCAGGTGAAGGAAGCGGATATTTACCGCTTACAAAAGACGCTGGATGCAGAACCGTATATCCGCTCTACACGCTATGTCACCAAGGACGATGCGGCCAGGGAATTTACCGAAGATCTGGGCGAGGATTTCTCGGGTTTCCTGGGATATAACCCTTTGTCGGCCTCCATAGAAGCCAAGCTGGACGCCCGTTATGCCAACAACGACAGTATCCGGAATATTGAAAGCCGACTGCAATCGTTCGACGAGGTAAAGGAGGTATCCTATCAGAAGTCGATGATACACATCCTGAACGAAAATATCAAAAAGATCAGTCTTTTTATCTTCGCGTTCAGTGCATTGCTGTTCTTCATCGCTGTGTCGCTGATCAACAATACCATACGTCTTTCGGTGTATTCGCGCCGGTTGCTGATCCGAACCATGCAACTGGTAGGCGCTACCAATATATTTATCAGGCGGCCGTTTCTGTGGCGAAGCGCTCTGCACGGCATATACAGCGCTTTTATTGCGATGGCGATCCTTGTATTGTCATTATACTGGGCCGAAGGACAATTAGAGGACATCCTCAGCGTAAAAGACGTGCAGATTCTCGGCGGGCTATTCCTGATTGTTTTCTTTCTGGGAATTACGCTCAGTTGGATTTCCACGTATTTTGCAGTCAATAAATATCTGAACATCAAGACGGATAAATTGTATTACTGATGGCAGATCAATCAAAAATCGTAAGCTTGGCGCAGTTGGCGAAGCGGTCTCACGAAGTAACTGTTCTCATTGAGCGTTGGCGAGCAGAGCCTTGCGATCGTAACGAAATTAATCATCAAAAATCATCAATAGAATATGGCAACCAATAAAAAAGCGGTAAAACAGGGTTCAAATGAAGTTGAATTCGCCATCGGGAAAGAAAATTTCAAATACATTGCCATCGGGGTGGTAATCCTGGTTATTGGCTTTTTACTGATGACGGGCGGCAAGTCCGACAACCCGAATGAATTTAACCCTGAAATATTCAGTTTCCGAAGAATTACGCTCGCACCGATCATTGTTGTGGGCGGCTTCATGTTCATCATCTGGGCCATCATGAAGAAACCGAAAGAGTGAATATCGATCCATGCCGAACCTTGATCATCACAGACTGTAACGGCGCGGGGAAACGACCGGGATGTTCGAATGCCGAACGTTTGTCGATGATTCATATTCTCAAAGAGACGACCTTTAATAAACATTCAAAATGCACGAATTAAACGCACAAGAGATTGTACGCAGAAATTCCCTTGCCGAAATGCGGCGTTTGGGAATTGAACCGTATCCGGCGGTCGAATATCCGGTAAATGTCAACACCAGGGAAATATTAGACAATTACAGCCTCGAATCCGGTAACTACCAGGATGTAAGCATCGCAGGCCGCATCATGAGTCGCCGTATCATGGGCAGCGCATCATTCGTAGAGTTGCAGGATGCCACCGGACGTATCCAGTTATATATCAAGCGCGATGATCTTTGCCCCGGCGAAGATAAGAATATGTACAACACCGTTTTCAAGCGACTGCTGGACATCGGCGACATTATCGGCGTGAAGGGATTTGTGTTCATCACGCAAATGGGCGAAACATCCATCCATGTGAGGGAGCTTACAGTGCTCGGCAAATCGCTGCGGGTGCTGCCTGTCGTGAAGGAAAAGGACGGGCAGGTATTCGACGCTTTTACCGATCCCGAACAGCGTTATCGTATGCGTTATGTCGACCTGCTGGTCAATCCGCAAGTGAAGGATACTTTCATGAAACGTACACAGGTGATCAACACGATGCGCGATTTCTTCAATTCAAAGGGATACGTGGAAGTTGACACGCCCGTGTTGCAGCCCATACCCGGTGGGGCGGCTGCCCGTCCGTTCATGACGCACCACAATGCGCTCGACATGCCGTTGTATTTGCGTATCGCCAATGAATTATACCTGAAACGACTGATTGTTGGCGGATTTGATGGCGTATACGAATTTTCGCGGAACTTCCGTAACGAAGGGATGGACCGCACGCACAACCCGGAATTTACGGTGCTGGAGATTTATGTAGCCTACAAGGACTACAACTGGATGATGAACTTTGTAGAGGAAATGATTGAACGTGTGGCATTGGCATTACACGAAACCACCAAGGTGCAGACGGGCGACAGGGAAATCGATTTCAAGCGTCCGTTCCGCCGCCTGCCGATGCTCGAAGCCATCAGGGAATACGCCGGAGTAGATGTTTCGAACATGAACGAAACACAACTGCGCGATACTTGCCGTCAAATGAATATACCCATCAACGACACGATGGGTAAAGGCAAGCTGATTGATGCCATTTTCGGCGAAAACTGTGAGAAACACCTGGTTCAACCCACGTTCATCATTGACTATCCCATCGAGATGTCGCCCCTGTGCAAACGCCACCGCACCAATTCCGAACTGACCGAACGCTTCGAACTGTTTGTGAACGGAAAGGAGCTTTGTAACGCTTATTCGGAATTGAACGACCCTGTCGACCAGCTGGAACGGTTCCAGGATCAGCTGAAACTCAGCGAAAAAGGCGACGACGAAGCGATGTTCATTGATATGGATTTTGTACGCGCCCTTGAATACGGTATGCCGCCCGCATCAGGCATGGGTATCGGCGTCGACCGCCTGGTGATGCTGATGACCAACCGGGCATCCATACAGGATGTGCTGCTCTTCCCGCAAATGAGGCCCGAAAAAAAGGCTAAACGCGATTCGACCGGGGCGTATACCGAAGCCGGCATTCCTGTCGAATGGGCGGAAGTGTTGCAAAAGATGGGATTCCAAACGGTAGAAAGCATCAAAGCCGTGTCGCCGGGCAAGCTATTCAACGACCTCTGCGGATTCAACAAGAAAAACAGGCTGGGGCTGAAAAACCCCACAACCGATGAGGTGAAAGCCTGGGTAGAAGCTTGACCGCGCCCGATAAGTCGGACTTCAACTTCGGCGAACGACAGATACCGCCGAGCATTTATTTCCGCGATGCAAAACTCCTTGCCTGTTCGGGGTGAACGGGGCAAGGAGTTTTGCATTTTTCGATTGGTTCCCTGTGATCTTTAAGAAGCGCTTTCTTCCCCCGCTTGGGTGGAGACCGGGAGAGGGCCAGGTCTTCTTCTCTGATGACGCCACAGTTCGAACACCATCGGGAGTAACGATACGAAAATGATGACAATGACCAGTATTTTCAGGTTCTTCTGTACAAAACTCAATCCTCCGAAGAAAAATCCGAGGTAAGTAAACAGCGCGCCCCAAGCGATGCCGCCTATAACATTGAACAGCGCGAAATGACGATAGGTCATCCGGCCCATGCCCGCTACAAAAGGAGCAAATGTTCGTACGACAGGCACAAAACGAGCCAGTATGACAGTCTTCCCGCCATGCTTTTCGTAAAAAGCATGCGTTTTATCCAGGTAGCTTTTGCGGAAGATCTTCGAATCGGGATTACGGAACAGTTTCTTGCCGAAAAGTTGCCCAATGGTGTAATTGGCGGCATCGCCAAGGATAGCCGCTCCGATCAATAATGCAGCCGTCAGGTGCACATTCAGGCTGTTGGTTGGCAACGATGCCAGCGCTCCCGCTACAAACAACAACGAATCGCCCGGCAGAAAAGGAGTTACGACCAGACCCGTTTCGCAAAAAATAATCACAAACAGGATCGCATATACCCACATGCCATACTGTGCCACCAGTTCGGCCAAGTGAACATCCAGATGCAGGAAAAAGTCCAGAAAATAATTCAAATATTCCATTTTGTATTCAAATACCAATATACGTATGATCCATGTTTTTGTTTCACCGATTCGATAATAGTGTTGGATGATTCAACCGGATAGTGTATTTTTGCAACATAAAACGAAAGAATGATATCGTACAATGCTTACCCCTCCCTTTTTACAGGCCGGTGACACCGTTGGCCTGATAGCCCCCGCCTACCATGTCGAACCGTCGCAATGGGAACCGGTTATACCGCTGCTCCATGCGTGGGGTTTGCAGGTGGAAACAGGGTACAGCCTACAGTTACAACACCATGTATTTGCAGGCAACGATTTGCAACGTTTAGACGATTTGGTGACCATGATGTGTCATCCGCAAATAAAAGCTGTTATTTGCGCACGTGGAGGTTACGGGAGCGGCAGACTCCTGGCCGACCTCGAACGCTATTCATCAGCTTTCGATCCCAAATGGCTGATCGGTTACAGCGATATTACCGCATTGGCTTCCTATATGGTCAACCGGATGCATTGGCTTTGTATCCACGGCCCCATGCCGACGGATCTTGCCGGCGAGCCAAGCGTCGACGGGTATAAATCGTGGGATTATCTTTATAACCTGTTGTTCGGACAAATGCCGGTGTACTCCTTGCCACCCGATAAGCTGAACCGTTGCGGAAATGTGACCGCGCCGGTGGTGGGAGGCAATCTTTCGGTAATTTACAGCCTGAATGCTACACCTTACCAATGGCAAACCAATGGTTGCATCCTGTTTATCGAAGATATTAACGAAAATCTTTACCACTTGGACAGGATGATGACCAACCTGCGGATCAGCGGACAATTAGCCAACCTGAAAGGCTTGCTGGTTGGCGCAATGCATGGCATGCGCGACAGCGAACCGTCGTTCGGAAAAACAGCCTACGAAATCATTGCCCGCCATGTGGACGATTATTATTTTCCTGTGGCATTCGGATTTCCGGCAGGACACAATGGCATCAATTTCCCGCTGGTGCTTGGAGCGCATGTAAATCTGAATGTAACGGAGCAAATGGTTACTTTTGATCAAACCATCGTTATTGATTAGTTTAGGAACAATATGCCATCAACAGTCATACGGAGAGCTGCCAGGGAGGATTGTCCGCGGCTGATGGAACTGGTACGTGAACTGGCCCTGTACGAAAAAGCGCCCGAAGAAGTGACCGTAAACTTGGCGCATTTCGAGGAAAGCGGTTTTGGGGAGCATCCCGTATGGTGGGCTTTTGTAGCCGAAATAGACGGTACGGTAGTGGCATTTGCGCTTTATTACATTCGTTACAGCACATGGAAAGGCCAGCGTATGTATCTCGAAGACATACTTGTAACCAGTGAAATGCGCGGAAAGGGTTTGGGAAGCCTGTTGTTCGAACGGTTGATTAAAGAAGTCCGGGAGAAGAAAATGAACGGTATGGTGTGGCAAGTATTGGAGTGGAACGAGCCGGCTATCCGATTTTACAGGAAGCATGGCGCTACGTTCGATACCGAATGGGTAAATGGTAGTTACGAAGTGTAAAAAAGCAAAGATGTGTTATTTCATTTAAATGTGACCTTTATTGAGAGGTTCCTCACGCATAGGCGCTTTAACGGGTTCTTTCTTAAAAAAAATATTTTTACCGAATATCTTACAAACAATAAAACTAATAATCAAACAGGTTATCATACAAAATTTAATTAACAGTACGGTTATCTACAATAACAGTGCCAAAGATAATTGAAAAATATTTTTTCACCAAACATGTGGTTATCAAAAGCGCAAAACGCGCCCAAAACGTTCTCCGAAATCATGGAGAAATTGAAAGCAGTCCTGGACAAAGCTGCGAAGGCAGTTGTGGCAGGGACTCCGATTGACCCCGCAACGCTGCAACAAATCACGGCTTTGATACACAGCGCTGAAACCTGTTTCGCCCCATTCGCGAATACTTTCACGCCGAAAGACCGTACGCGGCTCGTGGGCGGTGGTATCAAAAACCTCGGATTCATCGAAACGGCTTACGAAAGCGCGTCGGCAAATCCGCAGTTCGTCCCTCCGTACCTGAATATGAGCGACTATATCGGCGCGATTCAGGATTTTACCAACAAGCGAACCTTGCTGCTGCTTGTACAGCAGTTCGCGCAGCAGGTATCGGATTCCATGCTTCTGGCGAGTGACGCAGCCTGAAATTCAGGGTAATTATGGTAAAAAATTGGGTCGCAATCCAATTTTTCAGGGTCGTTAGCCTGTGTAAAGGGTCGCGAGGGTAAATTTCAGGGTTGCGACCCCGAAGTTTTGGGTCGCTGCCTGTCAATTGGCACACATTGCGCAGTCCGTTAATTATATGCTATTTCCAGAGAGGTTCGGTGCGCCATGCGGCGGGGAAGCCCATCGCAGCCCTGTCCACATTGGGATATTTCAGGAAAAGGTTTTCCAGTTTCTGCCTGAACGTGTGATTGGGATTAACCACGTTGAGCAG
>JAISCQ010000209.1 GCA_031265445.1 Bacteroidales bacterium | reverse complement strand
GCACGATTAAAGCAAAATGGGAAATAAATATTCGACATATCATATCGCCGCTGTCAGTGGTGGTAGACCGGGGAGTAATTAATAATCGTTTCTAATGAACTTGTTTTTACGAAAAATATAGTTGTAATAAAATGATATACTGTTGCTTCCGATGATTTTTTTTGCACCCGGGTTCAAATGAAATTCGGTTGATGCAATAAATATATGTTATCTTTGTAATTTATAAGTGCAAAAAATAAAACATTTGATGGGTACATCAGCAGAACCGTCAGTTTCCCCGACACGAACAGCCATGACCACTGGCGCAGTGATCGCAGCATTGATGCTTGCGGTTTTTGCAACAGGCTTGCAAATAATCGGCTGGCTTGTTTTTGCAGGTGGCATATATTACAGCATGAAGCGTTTCCGTGCGGAAACGGGCGGTTATATCAGCTATTTCATGGCGTTGTCTACAGGTATTCAAACGGCTTTTTTTGCATCCCTTATTTTAGCCTTTGCAAGTTATCTCACCTCCACCATGGAACCGGCGCTGATCGATACAGCGCTTGACGCCATGGAGCAGCAGTTCAAAGCATCCAGCGTGCCTTCGGGACTGGCCGAGATGATGATGCAGCAGTGGCGCAAAATACTGTCGCCGACTGTAGTAGGTGTGATTACTGTTTTTATATGTTCCGCAATGGGATGCATTGTTGCCATTGTGTGCGCTTTTTTCATCCGGAATGATCAGCCTCCGGTTATCCGGTAATTTTGAGAATCTTGAATATGAATATGTCCATTGTTGTGCCTTTGTATAATGAATCGGAATCGATACCCGAGCTGATTGCCCGGATCGAACGTGTGATGGACGAGCACAGGTACAGCTATGAGCTTATCCTGGTGGACGATGGCAGCAGCGACAGGTCGTGGGCCACGATCGAGCAGGCGGCGCAAAGCAACCCGAATATTCACGCCATCGGTTTCAGGCGCAATTACGGCAAGTCGGCCGCGCTTTTCTGCGGTTTCAGGAAAGCAGCCGGCGATGTGGTGATCACCATGGATGCCGACCTGCAGGACAGTCCCGATGAAATACCCGGATTGTACCAAATGGTTGTCGATGAAGGATACGACCTGGTTTCGGGATGGAAAAAGAAACGTCATGACAACCGGTTGACCAAAAACCTGCCTTCGAAGATATATAATGCCACAGCCCGCAGGATGACAGGCATCAGGCTGCACGACATGAACTGCGGTTTGAAAGCCTATCGCAACAAAGTGGTCAAAAGCATTGAAGTGTATGGCGAGATGCACCGCTACATCCCGGTGTTGGCGGCAAAAGCAGGGTTTACCCGCATCGGCGAAAAAACGGTGGAGCATCGCGCGCGGAAATATGGCGTTACCAAGTTCGGGTGGAACCGTTTCATCAACGGTTTTCTCGACCTGCTGAGCATCCTGTTCATTTCCCGTTTTGGTAAAAAGCCCATGCATCTTTTCGGATTGCTGGGCACACTGATGTTCCTGGTTGGCTTCCTTTCGGCCGGCTGGCTGGGCGCACAAAAGCTATATCATGTGCATCGCGGCATCAGGACAAGCCTTGTGACGGACAGCCCCTATTTTTACCTTGCACTTACTGCAATGATCCTGGGTACGCAACTTTTCCTTTCGGGATTTCTTGGCGAACTCATCTCGCGCAATTCAACCGAGCGCAACACGTATCAAATAGATAAAGAGTTTTAGACCGAACATCACACAATACATGGAAGAAGTGAACAGGTTAACACATATTTGTTTTGGTATCATTTGCTGTTTTTTTCTCGATACCGGATTATATGCCCAAACGGATGCTTCGATCAAGGCTGCAAAGCAAACGGTTACCGACGCAAGCGGCGCATTAAAGCCCTATCAGAAATTTGTAGATAACGACAGCGTTCACTGGCTGTTTGGCGGCGACGGGGCGCTGTCCTTCAGGGCTACCAGCCTGATGAACTGGGCTGCAGGCGGAGAAGACCAGATAGGAGTAAGCCCGATTGTTAACCTGTACCTTAATTATAAAAAAGGGAAGTATACTTTTGAAAATTACTGGACGTTTGCTTACGGGCTTTTGAAAACAGGCGAAAATAAAGCGGTTAAAAACGACGACCGGCTGTACTACACGTCTAAGGCAGGGCTCCGGATGTCTCCGAAATGGAATTACACGACTGCTTTCATAGCGCGTACGCAATTTGCGCCGGGATATAAGTATACAAGTACCGAAACGATCAAAACCAGCGATTTTCTGGCGCCTGTCCACCTGTACCTCTCTATGGGTCTCGATTACAATCCCAGCAAGAATATTTCATGCCTCGTCTCTCCGGTGATGGGAAAAGCCACCTACGCCAGCTCGAACAGCATGGATGTGCTTGCCGCTGCCGGACTGGTCACTACCGAAAAAGATGAATCCGGCGCCGATATCAAAATCCCGCACCATTCGAGGTACGAGTTTGGCGGCGGGCTTCAACTGATGCTCAATGGCAACCTGTTTAAAAATAAGATATCATACAGTTCGCAAGTGGAACTGTTCTCCAATTATGCACAAAAGCCTGAAAATGTAGATGTTTTCTGGACACTGCAAACCAAAATAATGCTGTATAAGCATATAACGGCCGATCTGAGGTTCGATCTGAAATACGACGACGATCAAAAAACAATTGTGAAGGAGCAGCAGCCGGATGGCTCCTCGGTAAATGTGACCCGCGGGGCCAAAGTCCAAATGAAAAATTACATCGGGGTAGGAGTATTCTACCAGTTTTAGTATTGTAAATCATCATATTAATATATAGATACAATGGAAATAAAAGGAAGACTGGTCAAAGTATTGCCTGTGCAAACAGGCCAGGGAAGGAATGGGGAATGGAAAAAACAGGAATTTGTGATCGAGCTGGAAGGCACATATCCCCGGAAAGTATGTATATCGGCCTGGGGCGATAAAGTGAATGCAGGGTCGCTGGTAGAGGGAACCATGCTGAATGTGTTTTTCGATGTAGAGAGCCGCGAATTTAACGGCAAGTGGTATACCAACCTCACCGCATGGAAAGTGGAAGCGGCAGGCGAAAACCAGCAAGCCCCTCCGCCAGTGTCGCCCATGGATGCATACCAGCCCTACACGGATATGCCTCCCATGAAGGACGATCTGCCGTTCTGAAAATGAACGTTTTGCGGTTTCGACCCACAAGGTCTCGGGGTATACCGCATGAGTCTCGGGGTGCACCGCATGAGTCTCGGGTGCACCCCACAGGTCTCTTCGGGATAACAAAAAAGGCCTGCCGATACATTCGGCAAGCCTTTTGTAGATAAATTCAAACGAATGGGTTTACTTCAAACTTTTGAACGGAAACTTTTTGCTACCGAAAAATTTGGCAGCGCTTCCCTGTTCGGGGATGGGATCCTCAGCATGATCGTCCTCAACAGGATCGTCATTACCGCCATATTTATAAAATATCCATTTTAATCCGCCGGGATCGGATGTCGCTGAAGTCCTTTCTGTAGTCGTTCCTGTAGTCGTTTCCGTATCATACCACATATTCCAGCCTTTTTTCAGGGAAATATTCATTACTTCCTTATCTCCGAAAAATGTACCCGAACCGGTAACAGTAACATCCCTGTCCACATAAACAATCTCTGCTTCTATCTCTGATGAAGCGCTCAGCTCTTTTATATACCAAAAACTCCCTTTCGGGACATTCGATTTGTAACCCGCTATATATAAGAAAGCGGTTTTGGCATTTGTATCGCTTACCTTTATTCCGCTTCCAAAGAGTTCAAGATCTTCTTCATCAAACAGTGGCTTGAGATACCTGGCGTCAACGGTCTTGGGTAAGGTTAATGTAAACCCGCCGTTCGTATAACTGCCGCTTACGACTTCGTATGATCCACCCGCATAGTCAATAGATGCTTTCACCTGATCCAGATCATACGAACTTCCATTTTCCACCGTGGCTGTAATGGACTCAATGGGACTTGCTTCAGGACCGTCGTCGTCCTTGTTACAAGCTGTGAAGGCAAACCCTGCACATAAACACAAACATGCTGCATTCAAAAAATACTTCTTTTTCATTGGATGATTTTAACTTTTGATGCCCGCCAATCCCCAAACGGGCGGATCGATAAAAGACTGATGATGAAATTAAAAATAAAATACTGGCCGGACAGGGGAATTGCAGGATATTTCTGATCATTTTTATATCCTTCCGCCCACCAAACGATCTGTTATACGAAATGGGGATAAAAAGGTTATTCATGTTGATGTATTTTTTTGAGGCGCGATGACTTTTATTTTCGGGCCGCCCACAGTATCGCATTTCCGAACATCGTTGTAAAGTCCGTCGACCGGAGCAACGAGGGATGATGCCCCACGAGGAAGTATACATTGCGGGCTTTCATCTTCGGGTTGACCCAAACCACCGGGTGATCGCCCATTTTGATGTCCGACGGCGGACTGTAGCTCGCTTCGTCTACCGTTGCCAGCACGCGGACGTTCGGTCGCGGGTTTCTGTCGAAGGTATACCATTCGTCGTCATGCAGCGTAAACGAAGCCCGGACGTTTTTCATGACCGGATGCCCCGCATCTTCCACATTTACGGTTCCCGAAGCCGTTTGGGCGATATAATTCCCGAACCTGATGCCGCCCATGAAATCGGAAAACCACTGCCACATCGGGTAACCGTCAAAATCGCCCAGCAGGGTGGCATGGTGGAAGCCTACCCAGCCGCCTTTGCCCTTTTCGATGTATTCCACGAATGCGGCTTTCGACTCGTCGCTCCACATGTAAGGCGGAAAATCCAATTGAAGGAATACCTTATATTCCGACAGAAACGCAGCATTGATTTTTTGGGTATGGTTGATCTCGGTAAATTCGAAACGGTTGGCCCCGGCAAAGCCGCCAAGCCACTGCAGGGCCGCAGCAACAAAGCCCTCATGACCGCCGCCGCGTTCGGTCAGCACCAAAACCTTAAACTTGGGCCCGGGCTTGGAATAAGGCGCTGCCGCCCGGATGGATCCGCCTGAAACTACTAATACACACAAAGCCAGCGTACAAATACATTTTTTCATATTCGAAATTATTTACAGATGATGTTGCAAATATAGGCCATCAACAGGAAACTAAGGTTTGAATCCGATTAAATAAAGTTTGAAATCTGACAATTCATCCATTTATTTTCCCGTAGAAATATTCGACCCATGTCCCGTAGGTATCCTGTGCCGACAGACAGGTATCCATCAAATAGCCTCTTGTGTTTGCAAATTCGCGCAGGCCGCGCCAGTAAAACTGCTTGTGGCTGTCGTCTATGATAAACGGGATGATGCCGTTTTTCAAACATTCGCGAAACAGTATCAACCGTCCGACTCTGCCGTTACCGTCCTGAAACGGGTGAATTTTCTCGAAACGGTAATGGTATTCCACCACGTCTTCAAACGCTGTTTCGGACAGGGAATGATACCACCGGTTGAGTCTGTCCATTTCGGCTTCTACATTCCGGGGCAGGGCGGTTTCCGTTCCGCCGACTTCGTTGGGCAGCTTTTTCCATTCGCCCACGTTAAACCATTCTTTCACGGCATCGGAAGTGCCTGTTTTCAAAATACGGTGGAACGTTTTAACGAGCGCATTTGAAAACGGCGTATCAATAGTGTCGAGCAGGCAGTCGAAGGCAACAAAGTGATTGGATGTTTCGATAATATCATCTACCGGCACAGCCTCTTCGTCTCTGAAACCGACCGTGCGGGTTTCAAAGATGCAGCGGGTTTGTTCTTCGGTCAGGCGGCTGCCCTCTATTCTGTTTGAGTTGTAGGCTTACCTGCGTTTTATGGTACAGACCGCCCTTTCGCTTTGCCTCTTTTTCTTCCTTGAGGCATGTCAATAATTTATTATTCACAATCATCAATAAACTCTACCCAATGGTGGGGGTCGGGCGCGTCGCCGTACTGTATGGCGCGCAGCTGGTTGTAGAGCCTGACGCTTACCGGGCCGGCCTCGCTGCCGTAGTCATATATTCTGTTGGTTTGGGGGTCGAATATTTTCCCGACAGGGGTGATGACTGCCGCCGTACCGCATTCGCCGGTTTCTTCGAACGTTTCCAGTTCCGAGAGTTCAACGGGACGCTGTTCTACTTTCAAGCCCATGTCTTTGGCCAGGGCGATCAGGCTGCGGTTGGTGATGGAGGGCAATATGCTGTGCGATGCAGGGGTGATGTACGTGTTGTTCCTGATCCCGAAGAAATTGGCCGGGCCACATTCGTCGATATATTTCTTTTCCCTGGCGTCGAGGTAAAGGCTGGTGGCATAGCCCAGCCGCTGCGCTTCGATGGTGGCGGTAAGGCTGGCGGCGTAATTACCCCCGCATTTGATATGGCCTGTGCCGAGTGGCGCTGCGCGGTCGCTCTCGCGGGTAATCATCACGTCCACAGGCTTGAATCCCGTTTTGAAATACGGGCCTACCGGGGTAACAAATACGGTGAAGAGGTATTCCCTGGACGGCCTGACCCCCACTTCAGCGCCCGAACCGATCAACAGCGGACGAACGTATAAAGTGGCGCCCGATTCGTACGGCGGAACAAAATGTTCATTGAGCCTTACCGCCTTTTTTACCGCTTCAACGAACAGATCGACCGGCGGGGCGGCCATTTGGATGTAGGAGGCCGAATCGATGAAACGCTGCGCGTTATCGCGGCAGCGAAACAGGCGTATCCTGCCGTCTTTTCCCCGGTAGGCCTTCATTCCTTCAAAGACTTCCTGGCCGTAATGCAGGGTGGTTGCCGCCATGTGCAGCATGATGTATTCGGACGACGAAACTTCGAGTTCGCCCCATTTCCCGTTTCTGTAATAACAGCGGATATTATAGTCGGTTTTCATGTAACCGAACGGCAAATTTTTCCAGTCGATATTTTCCATTTGTCTTGGTGATTAATTCATGCAAAAGTAAGAAGAATTTCGTATGTTTTTAAACTTTTACTTTTGATACGGATTCTTCTAATGGAAAATACAAAACAATACTGAATGATTCGTCGGAAATATCTTCGATATGGATTTTGCCGCGATTGGCTGTCATTAATGTGCGGCACAGCATCCATCCCAGGCTGATGGCCTTGCCGAGTTCGGACGATTCCGATCCGTAGCTGTCGGCCTGCGACTGTTGCAGAAACAGGCGCTTCAATGGCATCTGTCCCGCATAATTAAGTTGCAGCCATCCGTTCTGCCTGTCCTTATCTCCTGTGATGGTAATGGTTGCATCCGGATCGGATAATTTCACGATATTTTGCAGGACGGCTTTTACTGAGATTTTGGTCAGTTCCTCGTCGAGATATACAAACATGCTCATCTTGAGCGCATGATGTATGGAAATTTTCTTTTCGGCGGCGCTAAATTTTTGCTGGCTGATGACATCGTTTACCAGTGCCGTCATTTCGGTATACTGGGGTTTGGCACGAATACCCTGCGACTGGAATTTCGACCACTGCAACAGGTTTTCGAGCAGTAGCGAGATATCCCCCACCATCTTGGTTAATTCGGCAGTTGCCTGCCTGAACTGGGTTTCGTCGGCATTCGTTACCATCAGGTCGCCCAGGTTCTGTTGCAGCCGTATCAGCGGCGTCTGCAAATCGTGCGAGATGGCTTTGAACAGTTCGGTTTTGGATCGATTGGATGCAATCAGCTCCCGGTTCGGTTCCATCAACGACTCCTTTTTCTGCAAAAACGCCCGGTGTTTGTTCCATAACCCGTTTTTCTTTTCGGTAATAACCGCCCGCTCATCCATTAACCGCGCTTTTTCCAGTTTAAGTTTTTTGAAAGAACGCCTGAACCAGACAAGGGAGAAACATCCGCCGGATGCAATGAAAACAAGTACAAGAAACATAGCATCCATTTTGGCGGCCTGTTTTTCCTGTCCCCGGCGTTTCGATTGAAGATCGGACAGGTTCATGCTCAAGCGCTGCAACTCCGTCTGTAATGCCTGATCCGAAGTTTTTTGCACCTGTTCCAGCGAATGTTTCCGGGCGGTCAGCTGTTCCAGTTGACGCTGCCGGCGAAAGACATTCGCAAAATTTCCGGTGGCCGAATCCAGTCTTGCCGTTAATTGCAGCGTTTTGTATTCATGGGAGGCGTTGTCGCCGGGATACGTCATTTCCCGGCATTTTTCAAGAATGGAGCGGGCTTCGCCATAGCGCTTCATCGCAGTCAGACATTCCGCAACCGTATACATGCATGTTATTTCCATCTGCTTCCGTCCGTTTTCACGTGCACGGGCGAGTACATCCCTGCTCAACTCGATGGAACGCTGATAATCGCCTTTCCGGAACTCTATTTTTGCCTGCGTATGGATGATTTCGTCCTGCATCCGGTGATCATGGCTGCGCGACTCCTGCAGCGCCATCGAAGAATATTCTTCAGCCAGTCCGTTATTACCCAGATAAAAATATGCTTCCGAGATATGATGCAATACGCCGATTTCAAGTTCAATATTATTGATTTCCAAAACATCCTGGAGCGCTTTTTTCAAATGAAGCAGCTGCTTGTCGTATTCGCCCATGTAAGAATACGTAACAGCAATCATGTTATTGATACGGACTGCTTCTTCCTTATTGCCGGCGCTTTTGTAAGCTTCCATCGCCTGCCTGAAATACGCGAGCGATTCCGACGGCTGTATGCTTTGCCAGTAAATGCCCATCAGTTTATTGGCCTGTGCCATTTGCATCGGGTTGCCGGTCTGTCGCGCTTCATGGAGCAGAAGTTCGCAATAGCGGAACATGCTGTCTTTGTCCATCAGGCGATATGCCTCTTCCGTTTCCGCGAGGATGCCTGCGCGGACGGAGTCTGCCTGAGGATTCCGGGCAAAGCAGGATACTGTCAAAAAGCAGGACACCGTCAAAAAGCAGCACCGGAATACTTTTTGACAGCAGCGCCAAACGACCTTTCTGTCCTTTATGAAATATACTTTTATCCAATCCTTCAAAGCGGAACAAGTTTTTGGAGTGAAATAAATTTTGAACAATAATACATTATATTTCGACTTGATTGGAAATTTGTTTGATCAATAAACAAAAATGATGGGTTAATAGCTTTCTTTGTCGGATGTATGACGGGCACCCCTGTGAAACCGCGAAATCCGAACGGCGAAAACTTGAGTTTGCCGTTCCAGCCCTGTCAGCAACTTCACAGCCTGACAGGGTTGGAACGATTACTTTACCCATCTCTAATGCGCTTCCAGCCAGTTTTTTCCTTCGCCCATTTCCACCGTCAGCGGGATGGCGAGCGAACAGGCTCCTTCCATTTCGCGGCGGACAATCTCTTTTACCTGTTCCATCTCCGGCTTTAATACATCGAACACCAGTTCATCATGTACCTGCAGGATCATTTTCGATTGCAGGTTTTGGGTGCGGAAAGCCTCGTCGATACGAATCATCGCTAACTTGATGATGTCGGCAGCCGATCCCTGCAACGGCGCATTGATGGCGTTGCGTTCGGCCATGCCGCGTACTACGGCGTTGGCCGAACGGATGTCGGGCAGGTAGCGGCGGCGACCCATCAGCGTCTCCACGTATCCCTGCGCGCGCGCCCTGTCAATGGAGTCGTTCATGTAGCGGCGTACCTCTGGATAAGCATCAAAGTATCCCGAAATCAGTTCCTGAGCTTCGTTGCGCGGAATCCCCAACCGCTGCGACAGGCCGAATACCGATATGCCGTAGATGATCCCGAAGTTGGCTGTTTTTGCTTTTCGGCGCATGTCGGAAGTTACGCCGGCTACAGGTATGCCGTATATCTTGGCGGCCGTGGCGGCGTGGATGTCGGCGTCGTGGCGGAAAGCTTCCTGCATGTTCGGGTCGCCGCTCATGTGCGCCATCAGCCGCAGTTCAATCTGCGAATAGTCGGACGAGAGCAGCAGGTGACGGTCGTCGCTCGGGATAAAGGCTTTGCGCAGTTCGCGCCCACGATCTTCGCGGATGGGTATGTTTTGCAGGTTGGGATCGGTGGAACTGAGTCGTCCGGTAGCCGTCACCGCCTGGTTGAACGACGTATGGATGCGTCCCGTACGCGGATTGATCAGCTTGGGCAGCGCTTCCACGTAAGTGTTCTGCAATTTCTTCAATCCGCGGTATTCCAGTATTTTCGACACAACAGGGTGCTTTCCTTCCAAGCCGGTCAGCACTTCTTCGCTGGTGGAGAACTGCTTGGTCTTGGTTTTCCTGGTGGATTTTTCGCCTTCGCTGATCTTCAACTTTAAAAAGAGCACGTCGCCCAACTGTTTTGGCGATGCGATGTTGAACCGCATGCCGGCCAGCTCGTATATCTCTTCTTCCAATTTATCCGAATCGGAATTCAGCGTTCGTCCAAAGGCTTCCATGGCGGGCACGTCAATCTTTACGCCGGTAGCCTCCATTCCAACAAGCACCTTGACCAGCGGCATTTCGACGGTTTGCGCCAGCCCGCTCATGCCGGTCGTTTCCAGATCTTTTTCGAGCCGCTGCTGCAACTGAAGGGCCACGTCGGCATCCTCGGCGGCGTATTCGGCAATCTTGTCGGGTGGCGCCTGGCGCATGGTCAATTGGTTGCGTCCGCTTTTCCCGATCAGTGTTTCGATCTCTACCGGCGAATAATCCAGATATTTTTCCGAAAGGTAATTGAGGTTGTGGCGTTGTTCGGGTTGCAGCAGATAATGCGCCAGCATGGTGTCGAACAGCGTCCCGGCGGTATCTACGCCGTACTGTTGCAGTACCAGCATGTCGAATTTCAGGTTTTGGCCGATTTTACGGATGTGGGGATTTTCGAACAGCGCCTTGAATTCGTTCACCACTGCCTGCGTTTCCTCCTGCGATGCCGGGACGGGCACGTACCAGCCATGATGCGGTTTCACGGCAAACGACATGCCTACCAGTTCGCTGCCGAAGGTTTCGAGACCTGTTGTTTCCGTATCGAAACAGAATTCCTCCAGTCCCTGTAATGCATCGATTAACTGCCGGCGTTTTTCGGGCGTATCGGCTGTGATATATTCGTGAGCCACGGTACAGATGTTTTCGTACATGCGTTCGGCAGCCGGAACAATGTTTCCCGACGGGGCGGCGTCGAACAGGCTCAATTGCTGAGGGCCGGCCGACGGGACGGGAGAAGAACGCCCCTCCAGGCGGGAAAGGAATGTGCGGAAGTTAAATTCTTTGAACAGTTCCTTGAGTTTTGTCGTATCCGGCGTTTTCAGCTGATAGTCCTCCTCCGAAAAACGGATGGGCACATCGGTGCAGATAGTCACTAATTTTTTCGACAGCACCAAACTGTCTCTATCGGCAATGATCTTGTCCCTGTTGGCGCCTTTCACCCGATCAATATTGGCCAGCAGATTTTCTACCGTGTCAAATTCGGCAATCAGTCTGGTCGCGCCCACTTCGCCGATTCCTTTCACTCCGGGCACGTTGTCGGATTTATCGCCCATGAGCGCCAACACCTCGATAAACTGTTCCGGATATTTCACGCCGTATTTTTCGCACACTTTGGCAGTGTCAAGCGTTTCGGCGCCGACGCCCGAACGTGCAGGTTTGTACATGAGGATGTTATCGCTAACCAGTTGCACATAGTCCTTGTCGGGCGTCATCATATATACTTTATAACCAATGCCTGCCGCATGTTTGGCAATGGTACCCACTACGTCGTCGGCTTCGTAGCCGTCGTATTGGATAATCGGTATCCGGTAAGCTTCAATGATTTCCTTGATGCGCGGTACGGATTTGATGATTTCCTCCGGCGTTTCTTCGCGTTGCGCCTTGTACTGCGGGTACATCTCGTGGCGAAAAGTAGGTGTCGGCGGGTCGAACGCAACGGCTATATGGGTTGGTTTTTCCTTTGCGAGCACTTCTTCCAGCGTATTGGTAAACCCGAAAATGGTGGAAGTATTGAACCCTGACGAACTGAACATCGGGTTGCGGATGAGTGCGTAATATGCACGGTATATCAAAGCGTAAGCGTCTAACAGGAAAAGCTTTTTGTCAGCCATTGGGTATTTGTTTTTTGGTTTTCGATGAAAACAAAAGTAATCAAAAAAAACAATTGTGAATCATACCCGAATAATCCCCAGGAAAATGATACAAAGCAACTGATTCAAAGAGTGGGGATCAGTATTCTACCCTGTCGGGGCTATTCACAATCTTCCGACCACGACTGGATAGAGTTGGCCGTGGCCAAAACTATTTATGCCGTGGCCAAAACATTCAATTGCCGTCAATTGAATGTTTTGTATATCCCCAAAGCGTCCAAGGCATGCGACCATTCGAATTGTACCCCACTGCAGGGTACATTTGGATTTCTAATTTTGTTGTATTACTTTTATCCGTTCAATTATTCGGTTATTCATCATCATCATCAATCATCATCATTATTTTATGCCATGAAAAATTTATTATTGATCGCCATTCTGGCATGCTATGCGCCGGTTATGGTTTTGGCCCAGCAGGGCAAAGTGTTTGAGACGCGTACCGTTAAAAGTACGGTCTTGAAAATGGATCGCAAGTATTCAATTTATCTTCCGGCCGGTTACGATGAATCGGATCAGAGCTATCCCGTGCTGTACCTCCTGCATGGCTCGGGCGATGATCATACCGGCTGGGTACAGTTCGGACAGGTGCAGAATATTGCCGACCGTGTGATTGCCGAAGGACTGGCCGGCCCCATGATCATCGTGATGCCCGATGCCAACACCGGTACTCGCGGCTATTTCAACGCCATACAGGGTAATTTCAATTACGAGGATTTCTTTTTCAAGGAATTGATTCCACACATTGAGAAAACTTACCGTGTGCGCAGTGAGCGGCGTTACCGCGCCGTTGCCGGGTTATCGATGGGTGGCGGAGGATCTGTCTTTTACGCAATGCACCAGCCCGACATGTTTGCTGCCGCTGCACCGCTGAGCGCTGCTACCGGAAACTGGAACATGGAGCAGTTCAAGCAGAGGACAGGTAACAACAACGGGCTGGCCGGTCTTTCGGATCAGCAAATCGAGGATTATTACAATCGTCACAGTATCGAAAGCATCATTAAAAACGCTTCGGCAGACGAGATGAAGAAGATCAAGTCCATCCGCTGGTATATCAGTTGCGGCGACGATGATTTCCTGTTCGAAGGAAACAGCATGATGCATATTGTTTTTCGCAGGAACGAGATACCTCATGAATACCGCGTGAAAGACGGCGGCCACACCTGGACCTACTGGCGCATGGAATTGCCGCTGGTTATGGAGTTTGTGGCAAAATCCTTCATGCAGTACTGACACATCATGAATTAAAAATGACTGAATAACCGAATCTTGAATCTTTGCGGAACAATTACTCTTCTGCAACATTTTTACAACTTTTTGACACTCCTGTTACAGTATATTTTCTTCATAAACGGTTACTTTGTTATCAAATTCTTAAACCTGTATCTGTCATCATGAAATCAAAAATCTTATTATTACTGTTCCTCCTGTCGTTGAGGGGAATCACCGGGGCGCAAACTCCGGATCAGGCGCATGACCGAAAAATGGAATGGTGGCGTGAGGCCCGTTTCGGGATGTTCATCCATTGGGGCCCTTATTGCATATGGGGTGGCGTGTATCATGGGCATCAACAGCGGCGCGGTGGTGCGGAATGGATCATGAATCGCTGCAAAATTCCCGTGGCCGAATATCAACAGGTTGCCTCCACGTTCAACCCGACGAAATACGACGCCGATGCATGGGTTCGGTTAGCGAAGGATGCCGGTATGAAATACATCGTGATCACCTCCAAACACCATGATGGTTTTGCAATGTTCAAAAGTAACGCCAGTAAATTCAATATCGTTGACTTCACGCCCTACAGGAAAGATGTGCTGGACGAATTAGCCAAAGCTTGCCGGAAACACGGCATGAAGCTGGGTTTTTACTACTCGCAGGCGCAGGACTGGAACAATCCCGGCGGTTCGGCAGCCCGCAAGGTGATGGCCGAAGGCTGGGCAAATCCCGATTCTGTAAAAATCGACGCATACACCGAGGCGCATCGCGGACATTGGGACTCGGCACAGGAAGCCTGTTCGATGGCCGACTACATCGACCGTATTTCTGTTCCGCAAGTGCGCGAACTGTTGGCCAACTACGGCGACATAGCCGTCATTTGGTGGGATACGCCCACAGGAATGGCCGACGGATTTGCCGAAAAGCTGCATGCCGAATTGGCTAAATATCCGCAGGTAATCACCAACGACCGTTTGAAACGCCCGAACTTCCCCGGCGATTACAGGACACCGGAACAGAAAATACCCGATCCGGGCGAACTGGGCAGCTTCGACTGGGAAACCTGCATGACCATGAACGGTTCGTGGGGCTTTAAGAGCTGGGATACCAACTGGAAAAGCACGGAAACACTCATCCGTAACCTGATCAACATTGCTTCAAAGGGCGGCAATTACCTGCTGAACATTGGCCCCACTGCCGAAGGCGAGATACCGCAGCAAAGCATCAGCAGGCTGCAGGAAATCGGACGCTGGATGAAAGTAAACGGTGCGGCTATTTACGGGACGCAGCGCAGCCCGGTGGAAAAACCGGCCTGGGGATACATCACCCGCAAGGATGGCAAAACGGCAACCACCCTGTATCTTTCGGTATGCGAATGGCCTGTTAATGGGAAAATCGTACTCGATGGCCTCGCCGATGCCCGTTCAGCCGTGCTGCTTGTCGGAAAAACAAAATTGAAAACCGCCAAAACATCAAAAGGCCTGGAAATCCAATTGCCGAAACAGATGCCCGACCCCATCGCCACAGTGGTAAAATTGGAACTGAAAGGGAAATTGGCATCAGGCACAAGCAGCGCCGGACAATCGAAAGGCTTCGATATTGTGGATGAGAAATAACATCCAGCCATACCGCTGATGAAGAAAATCCATCTTCTGCTTTTATGGGCATTGCCTTCCTGTTTTGCATATTCGCAAGGCAATCGCGTGCAATTTGAGCATCTTTCGGTAAAAGATGGATTATCGCAGCTTTCGGTGATTTCCATTTTCCAGGACTCCAGGGGATTCTTATGGTTTGGCACACGCGACGGGCTGAATAAATACGATGGATACAGTTTTCATATCTTTCGGGAATCCGATCCCGATCACTATATCAGCAACAGCCATATTGAAGCGATTGCCGAAGACGGGAAAGGCTGCCTGTGGGTAGGCACAAGGCGCGGGCTAAACCGTTACGACCACCATACAGGACGTTTCGAGCAATATGATCATACGGATCACGGCCCGTCGATCAGCGACAATAACACTGTCTGCCTGTTGAAGGATTACAGGGGAAACCTGTGGATAGGCACCACGAAAGGACTCGACTGCTACATTCCGGAAACGGATGATTTTGTACATTGCGCTTTTGACGGATTGCCCGGGGAGAGTACGATTTATTCGTTAGCGGAAGATCATGACGAAAACTTATGGATAGGCGCCAGCAATGGGCTTTATATCTACAACCGGCATACGAAAGAGACCCGGAAATACGCGTATCACCCGGAAGATGACCGTAGCATTTCGCAAGACAGGATCGCCGCATTGTTCTGCGACTCGAGAGGGCGTGTTTGGGTGGGATTCTACCAGCAGGGCGTATGTTTGTACGATGCGAAAAACGATGATTTTATCCGCTTCAAAAGGGAAGACGGGCTGAATGATAACATGATCCGCTGTATCACGGAAGATAAGGAAGGAAACATACTGGTAGGGACGTTCAACGGTTTGAACAGCTTCGACGAACGCAACCGTAAATTCACTTCAGCTTATAGTGCGGATCATATTCCCATCAGCAACTTTTCGGTGTATGATGTGTTGTGCGACCGGTCCGGAACCGTATGGGTAGGAACCTATTCGGGCGGAGTCAGTTATTGCAGCCCGTATAACCAAAGGTTCCGCTTTCACGACCCCGGGATGCAGGGGCGAATGCTTTTCGGAATCGTCGGCCCGATGGTGGAGCATGCTACAGGCATATGGATGGGTACCGAAGGCGGCGGATTGCTGTTTTTCGACCGTCGCAGGGAATCATACACATATTACCGCCTTCCGGACGCCTCCGAACGGTCATTCAACCGCAATATCGTTAAATCGCTGCTTGTGGAAGGCAACCGCTTGTGGATAGGAACAACCTGCAACATCGTATACCGGTTTGATACAGGGCGGCGCGAGTTTATCCGGCCGATTTTACCGGCATGGGGTACGATCCATTACATGCTGTTTCGCGACAGCGGGAAAAATCTCTGGGTAGGATCCAGTGGCGAAAACGCATTAGGATATTTGAAGCCCGACGGACAACCGGTGCACCCGCTGCCTCTGGACAGGGAACAAACGTTTAGCCCGCCCAATATCCGGTGCATGCTGGAGGACAGCGCCGGAATCTATTATATCGGTTCTTTCGGCACAGGGTTATACCGCTACAGCATGCATGCAAATACGGGAAAGCGGTTTTCGCACATGGAAGGGGACAGCTCCGGTTTGGCTTCCGACAGGATTACATCCATGTGCCGGACAAAAGACGGCGGTATATGGCTGAGCACCCTGGGTGGCGGTATGAGCCGGTTCAACCATGCCTCCGGAACTTTCGAAAACTACGGGAAACGCCACGGGCTGGCATCGGAAGCGGTATACGCCATTGTAGCCGACCGGAATAACAAACTCTGGATGAGCACCTCGGCAGGTATTTCACAGTTTGACCCGCAAACAGGGACATTTACCAATTTCGACAAAAATAACGGTATTCGGATATCCGAGTTTACGCCCGGGTCGGGTTTGGTTACTGCCGACAATGAGATATTTTTCGGCGGCAATGATGGTTTTGTTTCCTTCTATCCGCAGCAATTCAAAACCAACAGCTACATCCCGCCGGTATTCATTACCAAAATATCGGTCAACAACCGGCCGCTGGACGATGCGGGTATGATCGCCGGAAAACTTCGCTTAGACCACAACCAGTCCAGCATCACGATAGAATTCAGCGCGCTGAACTTCATCTATCCACATCAGAACCAATATTCCTACAAGCTCGAAGGCTTCGACAGGGAATGGAACGGGGCAGGCAACCGGCGTACGGCTTATTACGCCAACATCCGGCCCGGCGATTATACCTTTCGCGTGAAAGGATCGAACAACGATGGCGTGTGGAACGAACAGGAGGCCACGCTGACAATCAGTATCAGCCGTCCGCCGTGGAATACATGGTGGGCATGGATGTTGTACATTGCGGTAACTGCCGCTGGAATCGCCTGGGTGATACACTCGGTACAGACCGGGATGCGTTTAAAAAACGACATCCGTATCCGGCAGATGGAGCAGGAGAATATGGAGGAACAGCACCGGGCGCGCATCCAAAACCTGATTGCCTCACGCGAAAAATTGCGGGAACTGTCCGGACAGAAACCGTCCTTCGCGTTTCCCGAACTTCCTGCCTCATCGTCCGATAGCCGCTTTATGGATTCGGTGTACAGGTATATCAACGACCACCTCACCGACCCCGACATGAACATGGACGATTTCTGCAAGGAAACGGGCATGAGCCGTTCAAATTTCTATCGTAAAATCCGTTCGATTTCCGACCTGAATCCCAATGAGCTGATTCGCAATACCCGCCTGCAATTTGCTGCAAAATACCTCCGCGAAACCGATTTGTCTGTTTCCGAAATAGCCTATACCGTCGGATTTTCAAGCCCGTCATATTTCACCAAAACATTCAGGGCGTATTTTCACATGGCGCCAAGCGAGATGAGGAAAGAAACCAGGTAAACGGGGGTATGTGAAGTCCTTGAAAAACACCTGCCACCCATTGCATACTCCATCGCTGACCCGCTTGAAAAAAATGGGGCCTTACATGGACATATATAGATAGACTTTGAAAAAAAATCGGCTTTATATGGACATACATGGATAGACTTTGAAAAAAATTTGGCTTAATATGGACATACATGGATAGACTTTGAAAAAAAAATGGTTTTATACAGATAGAGTAAATGGGATTTAAAGAAAATTTGGCTTTATACAGATAGAGTAAATGGGATTTAAAGAAAATCGGGCTTTACACAGATAGAGTAAATGGGATTTAAAGAAAATTTGGCTTTACACAGATAGAGTAAATGGGATTTGAAAAAAAATCGGCTTTACACAGACAGAGTAAATGGGATTTAAAGAAAATTTGGCTTTATGTAGATAAACATAGACAGGATTTGAAAAAAATTTAGCTTTACACAGACAGAGTAAATGGGATTTTATTTATAACCCTAAATGTAAGGCGGCAGTTGATTTCTCATGAAAAAGATGTATTTTTGCATTTACCTGTCTCAAAAATAATCATCATAACATGAGCGTACTGAAAGAATCGTGGGTAGATCAATATCCCATCCATTCATACGAAGTTGATCCGCAAAGCCGGTTGTCGATTGTGTCGGCAATCAACTATTTCCAGGAAAGCGCCTGGCGTAATGCCGAATCGATGGGGGTTGGGTTCAAGGATCTGGCTGCAAAAGACCGGTTCTGGGTATTGTCGCGTCTGTATGTGGAGATGTACCGCTACCCGCTTTGGGGCGACATCATGCAACTGGAGACCTGGCCCAAAGGCATGGAAAGCCTTTTTGCCCTGCGCGATTTCCGTTTCAAGTCGGTTGACGGCAAGGAACTGCTCGGCGCAGGAACGTCGGCCTGGCTGATCATAGACGGTACCTCGCACCGGCTACAGCGCGTAGACCGCTTATGCAGCGACATGCCCTGTTATCCGCAGGATGCGATTGACAGGCAACTCGGCAAGATAGCGCCTGCTGCAGCGATGACCTCGCAAACATGTATCGTTGCGGGATATGGCGATGTGGACGTTAATAGCCATGTCAATAATGTCTGCTACCTGAACTGGGCGGTGAATTACCTGCCTGTAAACAGCAAAATATTGACCGTTCGATCGATAGAGATCAATTTCCTTTCGGAAGCCCTCCTGCATAGCCCTGTTGAAATACTTTACGGCAGCGATAGCGAACATGTTTGGGTTTGCTCGCTTCGTAATCCCGACACAAGCAAGGAATACTGCCGGGTTCAATTGACCGTTGATGATTTTTGTTAAAATTCTTTACTCTTCACCCTTAATTCTTAATTTCTTAAATGGATTTCGCACAACGTATTGCCGATTTACGCAAAGAACTTGAAAAGCACAATCATTTGTATTATGTACTGTCGCAACCGGAGATCAGCGACTACAATTATGACATGATGCTCAAGGAACTGGAAAAACTCGAAAAGGAGCACCCCGAATATGCCGATCCCAACTCGCCGACGCAACGTGTAGGGAGCGACCTCAATGTGGAATTTGTGCAGGTGACGCACAAATATCCCATGCTTTCGCTCAACAACACCTACAACGAAGACGAACTGTCCGATTTCGACGAACGCGTGAACAAAGATTTGGCCGACAGTTACCGGTATGTGTGCGAACTGAAATATGACGGGGCTTCCATCAGCCTCACCTACCGCAATGGCGAGTTGTTGCGCGCCGTTACACGAGGCGATGGCGTCCAGGGAGATGATGTAACGTCCAATGTACGCACCATCCGCAGTATTCCGCTCAAGTTGCATGGCAGCGGCTGGCCCGAAGAATTTGAAATCCGTGGCGAGATCATGATGCCGCATGCCGTATTCGACAAACTGAACGAAGAACGGGTCGAAATCGGCGAAACACCGTTTGCCAACCCGCGCAACGCCGCTTCGGGAACGTTGAAGATGCAGAATTCCGCACAGGTGGCTAAGCGTTCGCTCGATTGCTTTCTGTACTTTATGTTAGGCGAGCGCCTTCCCGCACAGTCGCATTTCGAAAACCTGCAAAAGGCCCGTGAATGGGGTTTCAAAGTGCCGCCTTATGTTGCCGTTTGCGACCACATGGAACAGGTGCGCCGGTTTATTGAAAAATGGTCGGTCGACCGCGACAAGCTGCCTTTCGACATCGACGGCATCGTGATCAAGGTGGATAGCCTCACGCAGCAACGGCAACTGGGGATGCGCGCCAAAAGTCCCCGCTGGGCGGTGGCGTACAAATTCCCCGCCGAACGGGTGGAAACGCGCTTGAACTCGATTTCGTACCAGGTGGGCCGCACCGGAACCGTTACGCCGGTGGCCAACCTCGAACCGGTACGGTTAGCCGGAACCACCGTCAAACGGGCATCGCTGCATAATGCAGATCAGATACAACTGCTCGACATCCGCGTGGGCGACACCGTGTTCGTGGAAAAAGGCGGCGAGATCATCCCCAAGGTAATCGGCGTAAACATGGAGAAACGCCCCGCTGACAGCCAGCCCACACAGTTCATCACCCATTGCCCCGAATGTAACGCCGAACTGAAACGCAATGAAGGCGAAGCGGCGTGGTACTGTCCCGGCGAAAATGATTGTCCGCCGCAAATCAAAGGCCGTGTGGAGCATTTCATCAGCCGCAGGGCCATGAACATTGACAGCCTGGGCGAAGGAAAGATCGAACTGCTGTATGAAAAAGGCCTGGTGCACGACGTGGCCGACCTCTACTCGCTGAAATACGGACAATTGTTCGGATTGGAAAAAGTGGCGGTTGATGAAGACGGAAACATCAGGAAAACCGGTTTCAGGGAACGCACTGCCGAGAAAATCCTTTCGGGTATCGAAGCATCGAAACAGGCGCCTTTTGAACGGACGCTATACGCCATCGGCATACGCTTTGTCGGCGAAACAATTGCCAGGAAGCTGGCGCGCAGTTTCCACGACATCGACAAACTTGCAAAGGCTACATTTGAGGAGCTGGTATCCGTTGACGAGATCGGCGACCGCATTGCTGCCAGCGTAGTCGACTTTTTCGGCCGGCCAACGAACCGGGCTATTGTGGAACGGCTGAAACAGGCGGGGTTGCAGTTCGCATCGGACGAAAGCGCGCATCAGGTAAAATCCGAAGCATTGAAAGACAAAACGATCGTAGTGAGCGGCGTATTCTCCATCCCGCGCGACGACATCAAAAAAATGGTGGAAGAGCACGGCGGCAAAAATTCAAGCTCTATCTCATCTAAAACCGATTATGTACTTGCAGGCGAAAAGATGGGGCCCGAGAAATTGAAAAAAGCCGAAACATTGGGCGTTCCAACGATCTCGGAAGATGAGTTCATGAAATTAATCGGAGGGTAAAAGGTGTTTTTAAATATAGCCCTGTAGCTTGTACACAACGATCCCAACCCATTCATTCATCATACGGTCCCAGTATTTAAATGCGGAAGGATCGGGGCGTAACCACTCGGCCCAATAAACCTTGTCGTACCGGGTGATATGTTCGACGGGGAAAGCGTCAGGATTCAGTCCGGCTTTACGGAAACAACCCAGCGACCGGTTCATGTGCAGCGCCGAAGTAACCAGCACGCATGTAGCGCCGGAATGTTCCTCAGCGATCATCTCTGCGCTGAAAATCGCATTTTCACGGGTATTCCGCGAATCTTTTTCAGCTAATATGGCGCTATTCGGTATGCCCATCGCAATAAGAACATCGTGCACCGCTTCCGCTTCGGATTTGGTATCTTCGGCGCCGGCGCCACTGATCAGTATTTTCTTGATTTTCCCCCGCTGATACAGCGAAACGGTCTGCCAAAGGCGATCGCCGGCATCGGTAAGTTCAATATGATCTGGCCCCGGCAGATAGCGCGCAAAACCGCCAAGTACGATGCCAATATCGTAAACAGGTAATGTTTCGATGGCGACGGGCGTCGGTTCCCATAATTTTAAAGCAACATCAGTAACGAATGGATTGGTAAATATCAATAAAATTACCAGTGAAGCGATTAATGAAAACCTTTTCAATTTTGGCTTTCTCCAGAATACGGCTAACAGCATCAGCACGATCAGCCATATCAGTGGCTTGGTCAAAAGGCCGATTGTTTTTGAAAGGATAAAAAACACTTGAAGTAAAGAATGAAGAATGATGATAAGAACGAAGAATCCTTTGCTTTTACTCTTTTATGACTTGCTGACTTTTTTCAAATAGCCCCAGTAGAAAATAACAATGGAGAACACCCCGATGGTTACGGCCGAATCGGCGATATTGAATACCGGGCGGAAAAACAGGAAGGGTTCACCGGCATTAAACGGAAACCAAGCGGGATAAGTACCCCGAAAGATGGGGAACGAAAGCATATCCACGACGCAACCCTGAAGGAATGGGGCATAACCCCCGGACGACAGTTGCGAAACGCCCGGATAGCTGATGTACGTGCCAAACTCAGCGTTGAACGTGGTACCCGAGTCAAAAATTAATCCGTAAAACGCACAGTCAAGCATGTTCCCAATCGCGCCGGCCAATATCAGGCCGACACACAGGATGAAACCCTGCGGCGCATGCTCCCGGACGAGCGCCCTTACATACCAGATGATGGCTATAATTGCCGCCAACCGGAAAATACTCAGGAATATTTTCCCGCCTTTGCCGCCAAGTTCCCAGCCGAAAGCCATACCGGGATTTTCAACAAAATGGATCAAAAACCAGTTGCCAAACACCGCGAAATCCTGTCCGATAGACATATGTGTCTTGACCCAGAATTTGAAGATTTGGTCGATGAAGAGAATGATGAATACTAAAATGGCTGTCTTCCAAGCTACAGGCAATTTCATTACTGATGATGTATAAAAGTTACAAATGTATGGAATTTTATGGATTTCAAAAGAATTGATCTTTTTTGATGTTTTTCCCGTTCCCTGAAATTTGAAAATTTGCGATGTGTTGCGTACAATAAAACAGTGTCACTGTCCGATATAGAGCACAACCGGCCCAAGCAATCCGCTTTCTCTCAGTTCGGCGTCTTTGGCAGGGCCGCTGATGGTCCATGTTTTGCGTTGTTCTTCGGGCTGTCCGGCATCGTATGCCAGGCGGTTGAACCAGGTGCCGGTTACTTCCACGGTCAGCGTATTGGCGCCTGGCCGTATGGCGCCGGTCAGATCGAGCCGGTAGGGAGGCGTCCACAGGGTACGGAGCGGCTCGCCGTTAAGCGATACCGCGGCGATCATTTCCACGCGGCCAAGATCGAGCGAGAAACGTGTTCCGGGCTTCATTTCCCCGGCGTCGAACGTAGTGGTATAGACGGCCGTTCCCGAGAATGCTTTCGCTTCGGGCGACATGTCAAGATCTTTCCAGGGTTTCAGTCCGGCGATTTGCAGCGATGACGGAGCGTTCCATCCGGCAGGGAAAGACAGGTTCCAGGGTTCGGATAACGGTACGGAACGGGACGTTTCGATGCGTTGCGGCTGCTTGCCTGTTCTGCCCGGCTGAGCGGTTTTCCGGAAGACGACAAAGCATGATCCGGCTTTCGGCAGATCGAGCGTTACCTGGGTACGGCCGTTGCTGCGGGCGTTCGCCATGGTAACTTCGCCGGTCAGCGGATCCCATATTTCGACGCTCCCCTTACTGCGAAAATCGAGCGTACCGTTGAACCCGCTGCCTTCGGGCGCGCATACGAAATACCAGTCGGCGCCGTCGATACTGCGGTGCAGCCACAGTGCGTCGCCGGTTACGTCGGGCCGGATGTTCAGCCTGTTCAGCGCCTCGGAAAGCGCCATGCCGGAAACAACCGTTCCTTTGCCTGCTTTACGGCTACCGGGCTTTGCGGTTTTACCCCAGATATTCGCTACGGCGGCATCGAAGCGTTTCTGCGCGCCGGCGGCATCGGTAAGCGTGGCAAGCCCGTGCGGCGCATCGCCAATGATGGTGGCGCCGTCGCGTACAAGCGCATACAGCTTTTCTAATGTCTGCGGCAACATCCGCACATTGTCGGGCAGCCACAAAACCCGGTAGCTGACGCCTTCGGGCGTGACGAGCATCCCGTTGCGCACCGCGAGCCTGTTCAGCAGGACGTCGGGATTGCAGTAATCGTACTTGAATCCGTGGGGGAAAGGCGCTTCCTGGTCGGGTTTGTGGTTGATCTCATCGCCAAGGTACCAGAGCACGTCCGAAACGGGCTTGCCCCGCTCGAGCATATAGGTACAGCGCGCGAGGTAAGTGGTGAACTCCGGCATGTGTCTCCACCAGGTCTGTCCGCGCAGGAAAGGCGTTCCTATACCGGAGCCGAACGCGGTTCCGGGCGGCAGGAAGTCTGTCTGCGGGTTGTGCGTGTAGGTATGGAAAACCAGGTGCGTTACGCCTTCGATACAGTTGATGTTCGCTACTTCCTTGAGCATGTCCCAGTGTTCGTCCCACGTCAGTGCAAAGGATGTGAATGCTTCGGCGGCGACACGGGGCTTGCCGTATATCCGGGCAGCCGAAGCGGCAGGCTTGACGGGCTTGAAGTTCAGCGAACCTACGAACGCCTCGCCAAAGGGTTGCCAAAATTCGCACATGGGTACGTCGGCGTATTTGAAGTATTCGAGGATGTCGGCAGGGAAAATATCGCCTGCAGCGGTTTCGTACGTGATGGACAGCCCGTTGCTTTTGGCAAGTCTGGCCATGCCGCCGTAGAACCTGTTGGCGAAGAGGTCGCCGATGACGGCGCGCCAGTCGCGCAGGAAACGCGTGGTGGTTTCGGGATCGCCCAGCACGTAGCCAAATACAGCGGGTAACCATGTACGGAGCCGGTAGCCGGATATGCGGTTAAATTCGGCTTCCATATCGCCTGTCCATGTCTGGGTTTTACATTCCCAGCTATCCATGAGCATGCCGTTCAGCAGCCCGTTGGCGAGCGGGCCTCCCGACCCGGAAAGACGTCCGATATAACCTGCAAACTGTGCATTGGGACCGGCATCGGAAAGTTTGTCGCATTCCCATCCCGTTCCTTCCGGAGGCGCCGGCCCGTTACGCATCCCGGTGTTCACATGACCGATGCGCAGGATGGTCCATTTGCCTGCGGGAGCCTGCCATTGCAGGTTGCCCTGCCGGTCCATTGCGGTTGTGATGTCGCGTATCCGGAGCGGGTCGATAAATGCTGCTTTGGACTGTTTGGGCTGCACGCTTTCGCGGATAAGGCTGCGCAGCGTCCAGCCGGCTTCCGATTCCCAGTTGTTTTTGCGTGCGGCGGAAAACAGCCGGAGCGACCCAAGCGCCATGTCGTGTTTGTTGCGGATCAGGACACGGTATGTCCGTACGTTCGGAACTTCGGAGCAGGCGAGCGAAATAGGCCTGTCGTCCTGCCAGCTGCTTTGCGGCAGGTCGGTATGCAGCACGTCCTGTGTTGCGCCGCCGGGCAATATGGCCTGCAGCGTTACGGTAACACCCGGCACGTAGCACCACGGGTGGTTGTATCCGTTGATACTTGACAGCTCGACAGTACGAACCGTTGTCGCGCCGGGAAAAGTTACCTCTATCCAGGTAGCGTCTCCTTCCCGGGCCGGGGGAAGCGTTATTTTTCCTTCGGGGTTTCCCGCCAGACAATCCGCCCAGGGCATCTCCTGCCGGTTGCTCTTTATGGACTGCGGCTGAAGCGGCTCGCCGGTGTCGTCGAGCGGCGTGGGGAAAGCAAGTACCGTAATATCCCTGTAGTCGCGCCACGGCTCATTACTCGGCTGCGGAAGCGGTAATGCCCTGTTTACCGTTGCGCTGCCGTCCACATCGGTGCGGCTCCACACGAGATGACGCATGGCATTGGACGGTTCGATCCACGGCCCGCCGGACATGGCCCAGCCGGGACAGTTCTGCATGGTGAAGCGCAATCCCAGCCGGCGTGATTCTTCGGCGGTGTGGCGCACGGCATTGTCCCACAACGGGCTGAGGCAGGCTATCTGCGGACTGACGCCGGGCCACGGGCCGCCAAACTGTCCGTGGAACAGCTGGATGCCCGAAAGGCCGGCGCCGGCAATTGCTTCCAAATCGGCGGTAATGCCTTTTTCAGCAACATTCCCACCGATGTAGTGAAACCACGTTTCGGGATGGTAAACTTTCGGCGGAACCTTGAAGACATTCTCATCATGGGTTCCGAAAGGCCGGTTAAGCTCGTCAACCGGAGGAACGGCGAGAGATTGCGCCTTCGCAGGAGAGATACGGATACAGACCAATAAACAGGCTGCGGCAATGAGGATAAATCGGGTTGTTGGCATTTTGAAGGTATGAACAGGGTGATCGTGATCAATTAAGGTTGCAAATGTATGGAAAATCTTGCAGAAAATTGCTGATACGGTGCAGCGTTTTATTTTTAATGTGTATCCTGTTGAACGGCGGGGATACGCACCCACTGCCCGGGAGTACACGCTCACGACTTGGGAGTACACGCTCATAACTTGAGAGTACACGCTCACGACGTGGGAGTGCACGCTCATGACTTGGGAGTACACGCTCATGACGTGGGAGTACACGCTCACGACGTGGGAGTGCACGCCCATGACTTGGGAGTACACGCTCACGGCTTGGGAGTACATATCCGCTGCCCGGGCGGGCGTCTCGAAACATTCTTTAAATTCTTCAATTTATTTTGGCATCACTTTTGTTAATGAATGAATACTCACTTATTATTAATCGTATTTTGATCTAAAGTCATGGCACGCATATCCGATCCGGCGAAGCTGGAAAATATCAAGAAAGCAACCGTCTCGATGATTGTCGAAAAAGGTTACGGGGGAGCCTCAATCTCGGCCATAGCAGCAAAAGCGGGTGTCGCCGATGGCTACCTGTACCGTCATTATCCAAGCAAGACCGAACTTGTACGCGACCTGTTCAGCGAAAGTACAGCCATGTTTTTTGACTATCTTCAAAAGGAACTGGAGCATTATACCACTTTCACCGACTTTATTACCCGTTATCACCGGGGATTAGTCGACCTCATCAACGAAAAAACCGATCATGCCAAGTTTTTTATCCAGCTGATCAACGATTTCACCTTTGAAATTGACGAAACGGCCAAACAGTCCATTCTCGACCTCTGCCACCGAACCCTCGAACGCGGACAGCGCGATCACGAAATCCCGGCCACATGTTCGTCTTTGGACATCTATACCGTCATGGTAATCGTTCCGCTGCAAATTTTCAGCCTTTACCTCAAAGGCTTTTTCGGAAAAATCACACCGGACGGGAAAACGGCGGCCATGGTAACCCATACCTGCTTAAAATTAATACGCCCGTCATAACGCTCGCCGGGCGGTTTTGAATGAATCATGAAAATCGAATATCCGATTACCTGTAACATAAGATCTGTTTTTAATATGACCCAAAAAAAATATTTCAGTCTTCTCAGTCTTTTCTGCGTGTGCAGCCTCTCGGCGCAAACCCGCCTGACGCTTGAACAATGCCGCAACATGGCGCTCGAACACAACAAGTCAATAGCCATTGCGCAGGAACAGATCCATCAGGCGGCAGCCAAAAGGAAAGCGGCGCGGACAGGCTATTTGCCCAAACTCGACGCCAACGCTGCATATATTTACACGAATAAATCCGTTTCGCTCCTTTCGGAGGACAAATTCGCCCCGGTAGGCTCCGTGATGTCCGACGGCAGCTTCGGGTTCACGGTCGACCAGGTGAACAACCGGTGGGCTGTGGTCGGCGGACAGCCTGTTCCGCTCGATGCCGGCGGGCAGCCTTTCAACCCGAAGACCAACCCCGAAAAAATAGACTGGAAAGGGTATGCTTACCTCCCGAAAGATGCGTTTACCGTGGACATGAAAAACAGTTTCCTGGTGATGGCTGGCCTTACCCAGCCGGTCTACACGGGCGGCAAAATACGCGAATACAACAGAATAGCCGGGTTCGCCGAATCCATCGCACAGGCGCAACTCACTGCCGAACAGTCCGAAATACTGTACAGTACCGAGGAAAGCTATTGGCAGGTGGTTTCGCTGACCCACAAAGTGAAAATCGCCGGCGAATACAAAACCCTGATGATGCAACTCGATGCCAACCTGCAGGCGATGAACGAAGAAGGCATGGCTACCAAAAACGATGTCCTGAAAGTAAAAGTCCGCCTCAACGAAGTGGATATGTCGCTCACCAGAGCCAATAACGGCTTGCGTCTCTCGAAAATGGCGCTGTGCCGCATGATCGGCATGCCGTTAGACAGCGATATTGAACCGGAAGAAACGTTCGACGCCGGAGCGGATACCCCTGCCGACAGTTCGGATGCCTGGAAAAACCGGCCGGAGCTTCAAAGCCTCGATTACCTCGCCCGTATTGCCGACTCTAAGGTGCGTATTGCACAGGCGGGCTACCTGCCTTCGCTTGGCGTCACAGCCGGTTATCTCGTCTCGAATCCCAACCCGTACAACGGTTTTACGCACGACTTTGCGGGTAACTTCACCGTGGCCGTTGCCTTGCAGGTACCCATCTTTCACTGGGGCGAAAAGCGGCAGCATGTAACCGCCGCCCGCAGCGAACGCAATGTCGCCGAACTGAAACGCGAAGAAGCTGTCGAAAAAATCGAACTGCAATACACACAGGCGCGTCTGCGGATCGACGAAGCCGGTAAGCGTCAGGCAAGCGCCCAAAAGAATCTCGAACAGGCCGAAGAAAACCTCCGTTATGCCAACGTCGGCTTTGAGGAAGGCGTGGTACAGGTTGCCGGCGTACTCGAAGCGCAGACAGCCTGGTTCTCGGCCTGCTCCGAAGCCGTGGATGCACGCATTGAGATGAAACTGTGCCGGGTATATTTCAGTAAAGTCAGTGGAACGTTAAAAAATTGATCCCGGATCATTCATGGATGAACTCGGCGAAGCGATCTCACCGCAGGTTTGATCAAAAGAACGGATTCGTCCATTCAATCGAAAATCAAAAATTTCAATCGAAAATCAAAAATGAAGAAGTATAATCTATTAGCAGGATTTATCGGCCTCATCGTATTGATCGCAGGCCTTTGTGTCGCCGGGTGGATCGCTTTGCGTCCCGGGCCGCTGGTGTTGCAGGGCGAAGCCGAAGCCGCCGAAATGCGCGTGTCCGGCAAAGTTCCCGGACGCATCAGTCATTTCTACGTATCGGAAGGCATGCCCGTGAAGAAAGGCGACACCCTGGCGCTGCTCGACAGCCCCGAGCTGACAGCCAGGCTGGAACAGGCGCAGGCAGCCGTTGCCGCCGCCGAAGCGCAGAACCGCAAGGCGCATGTCGGAACGCGCAGCGAACAGATCGCCGCCGCTTACGAGATGTGGCAAAAAGCCGAAGCGGGCGTCGAAATAGCGCAAAAGTCGTTCACCCGCGTGCAAAACCTGTACCGCAAGGAAGTAGCTACCGCCCAGCAGCGCGATGAGGCCGAAGCGCAGTGCAAGGCCGCGGTAGCCACTGCCAGGGCCGCTAAATCGCAATATGATATGGCCATGAACGGCGCACAGGCTGAGGACAAACAGGCGGCATTAGCGATGGTCCACCGCGCCAGAGGCGCCGTGGATGAAATAGAGTCGTACATGCGCGAGACGTCCCTCACCGCTCCGATGAACGGAGAAGTAACCGAAATCTATCCCAAGGCAGGCGAACTGGTCGGTACCGGGTCGCCCGTCATGAGTATCGCCGACCTGGACGACATCTGGGTGACCTTCAACATCCGCGAAGACCTGCTGCCCGGCATCGGCGTCGGCAAAGAATTGAAAGTATCCGTCCCTGCGCTCGGACGACAGGATGTTACGCTCAAGGTGAATTATATCAAGGCGCTGGGCAGTTATGCCACCTGGAAAGCCACCAAAGCAACCGGCGAATACGATGCCAAAACATTCGAAGTACGCGCCAAGCCTGTCGGAAAGGTTGAAGGCCTGCGCCCCGGGATGTCGGTATTATATTCCTTCGAAAATAAATAAACGGAAATGTCATCTTCACGGTCTTGCCATCATACGTTCCTGCGTTCCTGCGGCCTTGTTTTCCGCCGCGAATGCAGTCGCATGCTGCAACGTCCCATCTATCTGGTGATGACGCTGCTGCTTCCGGCGGTATGTTACGCCTTCTTTGCTTCGCTGATGCGCGACGGCATGCCTGTGCAACTGCCCATTGCAGTGGTCGATCGGGACAACAGCGCCCTGTCGCGCAATATGGTACGGCAAATAGGCGCTTCGCCGCAATTACGGATTGTATCGCACCTGGGAAGTTATACCGAGGGCCGTGATGCGATGCAAAGCGGCGATATCTTCGGGTTCATCATCCTGCCCGCCAACATGCAGGCCGACGCCATGTCCGGACGCCGGCCCGAAGCGGCGTTCTACGCCAACAACAGCTATCTCATCGCCGGATCGCTCGTCATGCGCGACCTGACCTTCATCACCGCCCTGTCGTCGGCTTCGCTCAACGCGGGTATACGTGCCGGACACGGACAGTCGCCCATGGAAATAGCCGCAGACGTGCAGCCCGTCGCGCTCGATTTCCACGCGCCGGGTAACCCGTGGGCGAATTATTCGATATATCTCTCTACCATCCTTTCACACGGGCTGTTGCAGATACTCATCCTGCTCGCCACCATATATGCGGTTGGCGTAGAAATGAAAAAGGGTACTGCCGGACAGTGGCTCAATACCGTTCATGGTTCGATGATCCGTGCATTGGTTGGGAAACTGTTGCCCTATACTCTATTGTTCTCGCTGATGGTTACGGCGGGCAACACACTTTTCTTCAAATATCTGCATTTCCCGTGCAACGGTAGCTTTTTTGCCGTGCAGCTTGCCGGTATACTGATGGTCGTTGCCTGCCAGGCCACAGGCATCTTCATTTTTAGCCTGCTGGGCGATTTCAGGATAGCGCTCACCATTGCCGGCGTATTTGGCGTGCTGGGCATTTCCTTTTCAGGAGTCACTTTCCCCATCGAAATCATGGACGCGCCATTACAGGCTTCTTCGTGGATATTCCCCATACGGTATTACTTTTATGTATACCAGACGGTTGCCCTGCATGGCGTGTCGGCGTTCCAAACACTCCCGTCATACCTGATGCTCATGGCCTTTGTGCTGTTCCCGTTCCCGTTCCTTTGGCGACTGAAACAGATCGTACAATCCGCATAACAGTACTTAGGCTGTGTGATATCCGGCAATATCCACATGCAAATCCTGTTTTCATCGAAAGTCCCCGTTCAAATATTTAAAAAGTCAAATCAAATGAAACGCGCCATATTCGACCTGTTCCTCATCTTCCGCGAAGAACTCCGCAGCATCTTCTCCGACTCCACCGTCATGGTGCTGTTTTTCGTCGGGACGCTCGTTTATCCGTTGCTCTACAGCTGGATATACAATAACGAAATGCTTCACGACACGCCCGTCGCAGTGGTCGATCTCAGCCACAGCGCGCAAAGCCGCGATTATATCCGCCGGCTCGACGCTTCGCCCGATGTGGCCGTTGCATACCGCTGCGCCTCGATGGCCGAAGCGCGACAATTCCTTGAAGCACGGAAAGCGCACGGCATCGTGCTGATACCTGCCGCTTTTGGCGATGACCTGGCGCTGGGACGGCAAACAACCGTATCAGCCTACGCCGACATGAGCAGTTTCCTGTATTACAAAAGCCTGTTCATGGCGGTCAATTTCACAGGGCAGGACATGGGCGGCGAAATACAGGTAAAACGCCTGATGGGAGCAGGCTACACTTCCGAACAGGCGCTGACGATGGCCGATCCTGTTCCCGCTACTTTCACGCCTTTATACAATACCGGCGGAGGCTATGCCGGGTTCCTGATTCCTGCCGTGCTCGTGCTGGTGATACACCAGACCCTGCTGGTGGGGATCTGTATCCTCGCAGCGATCAACCGCGAAAAAAACGGGTTCCGGCTGCTGGTTCCCATGAGTGAGCGCTACCACGGTACCGTTCGTATCGTAGGAGGAAAAGCGCTGGCCTACTTCTCAATATATTTCATGCTGGTATTTTACGTACTGTTCCTGGTTCCGCGAATGTTCGGATTACCTCATGCCGGAAATCCGCTTAGCGGGTATCTTTTCCTGGTACCGTTCCTGTTTGCTGCGATCTTTTTTGCCATGATGATTTCCGTTTGCTTCCGCGAACGCGAACTGCCCATGTTGCTGCTGCTGTTTCTTTCGGTGCCGCTGTTATTTCTTTCGGGCGTAGCCTGGCCGCTGGAGAGCATGCCTGCTTTCTGGAGGTGGCTTGCTTACCTGATTCCCTGCACGCATGGCGTGCAGGGCTTCATCAAAATCAACTCGATGGGAGCAACCCTCTCGCAAGTCCGTCCCGAATATTTTGCTCTTTGCCTGCAGATGATGGTATATCTGATCGCTACCTTCCTGGCGTACCGTTATCAAATCATCCGCGCGCAGCGTGCGATGGCGAAGGAAAACGGTATTTTGGATACAGGAATATCGTAATTGTCGAAAAATAAACCGGGAAAAAGACCCATTGTATATGTATTAGAAAAATTAGAAAATAATCATTTTCTAATAAGATGATATGCTGTTGCTTTCGATGATTTCTTTTGCATAAGGTTCAAATGAAATTCGGTTGATGCAATCAATATACGTTATTTTTGCAGCCCAATCATCATTAATAATTATATAAAGCATGGGACGATTATATGATAAATTAAGCGCGGATGTCCGCTACCGGGAAGGGTTACGTGCGTGTATTCATTGCGGCACCTGCACTGCGATATGTCCGGCGGCAGAATTTTATAATTACGATCCGCGAAAAATAGTCAATATCGTACAAAACAAGGATGAGGACAGGATCGAAGATTTGCTTAAAAGCGAAACCATTTGGTATTGCGGCGAATGTATGTCATGTGTCACGCGTTGTCCGCGCGATAATGCTCCGGGACTGGTTATTATTGCCTTAAGGTCGCTGTCGCAGGACGAAGGCTATTTCACCGAATCGGAAAAGGGGCGCCAGCAGCTGGCGCTCAAGCGCACCATAGGCGAGTGGATATTAAAGTACGGTTATTGCGTCTATCCGCGGCATCTCAGTTTCGAGCTGCATCCCGAAGCCGGCCCTGTCTGGAAGTGGGAACAGGAAAACCTCGACGACGTATTCGAACGCCTTGGCGGTAACCTCGACGGCAAAGGCCCCGGTATCCTGCGTAAAATCCCCGACGAATCGCTTGACGAACTGAAGCGGATTTTTGATCTCACCGGCGCTACCGAACGTTTCGAGAAGATAGAGAAAGCCTCGGCGGAGAAAGCTGCCGAAATGGGATTGGAGGACAGTGAATATTTCGTAAAGATATATAACGAAAACAGCGGCGAACATTCTTGATATTTTGATTTTTGATTGACGGATCTTCTCATCCAAAATCCAAAATCCAAATTAAAAACTTAAAATGACATGATTTACGAAGGCAAAAAAAGAATCTGGAAAGATTATCAAAAAGAAATACCGTCCGATCAATATTTCTATGTGCGGAGCTGTATCCGCCAAAATTTTTTCCCGGGGTCGGAAGTCACATTCCTGCGGATCATGCGCGACGAGCTGGGGAAAGTTATATACGAAACCGAATTTCACACCTCGTGTAGCGGTATTGGTTACCATACGGATATTGTGCCGATGGAAACCACCATGACCGTTGTGGCGCGGCAGTTTGCACTGATGACCGAAGCCGGGTACGAGAACTATGCGGCATCGTGCATTACCTCGTTCGGGCTGTACTGCGAAATTCTCGAAACATGGAAGCATTTTCCCGAGTTGGAACAGAAAATAAGGAAAAACCTGAAAGAAGCCACCGGCCGGGAATTTAAAAAACCGAAATACGTAGCCCACGCCAGCGATATCATTTATAAGGTGCGCAACGAGATTGCAGCCAGAGGTAAATACCGCCTGGTGAATCGCCATACCGGAAAACCTTTGCGGGTGGTGGAGCACATCGGGTGCCATTATGCCAAGATGTTCCCGCACAAGGGCGTTGGTGGCGCAGAGTATCCGTATGTGCTTGCCGGCATGGTTGAATCGTGGGGCGGGGAAGTGGTTGATTATCCCGAACGGAGGCACTGCTGCGGATTTGGTTTCCGCCAGTACCTGGTGAGAGCCAACCGCGGTTATTCCATCGCCAACACGCACAAGAAATTCGAATCGATGGCGCCTTTCAAGCCGGATATGATCATCACCAACTGCCCGGGTTGCCCTTATTTCCTCGATCGCTGGCAATATACCATCGCCGAGATGGAAGACAAAACCTATGGCGAGAATGGTTACGGGATACCGGTATTTACATACGAAGAAGTGGCCGGGATGATCCTTGGATATAACCCGTGGGATCTTGGTTTACAGGTACACCAGGTATCAGCAGAGCCGTTGCTGGATAAGATCGGTATTCCGTATGACCCGGCAGCGAAATATAAAGGGTTGAACAATAAAGATATTGACAAACCCGGAAAACCGACGTACATGAAAACAGTACCGTGAGATTCAGGGTGCCCCGAATCCTGCCGTCCATTTTAATTCACGATATTTTGCGTTTGCTTCCGGATATGCGCTTTGCGGGATATAGACGGACAGGCCGCTGAATGACCTTATCGGAAGCAGCGTCGCGGCGCCTGCGGTGTAGTAACTGTCGGTATGCGCTTTATAAACAATGCAGCCATCGAGCGCGGCAATAAGCTCATGGTAACTGTCGGGTGAAAGATGTCGTGCACAGTCGCCCAAATCGAAATAAATTTTCTGCTGTCCGTAGCCGAAAGTTTGAATGGCGTTCAGGTTGACGTCTTTTTCATTGCCTGCCTGCCCTGCAACCTCCTTAAATATGCCGGCTACGGCATCCAGTCCTGCTGTGCGCGCCACGCTGACTGTTGCCGAGCGGAACAGCCCGCTCTGGGCGTTGAAGAAACCGTGAAAATCCTGTGCAACGCCTTGCAGATCGGCTTGAGGATAAGTGAAAAGTCGCTCCGGCATTGTGGAATAGACAAAGCCCGGACTTACCACTTCGGCGGGCGAAGCAACGATATAATCCGTTTTTTCCTTCAGCTCGAAGCAAACCTCGACCGAGCCCATGAAGCAGGCGTCAAAGACGATAAAGTCCATTTTGTAGGGGATGGCAGCGGCAAAATCGGCAAGTTCCATATAATTGCCGGTTTCGGCTGTCCCGTTGTCTAAAATCACGGAGCGCAGTTGCGGCGACGGGTACGACATCGCGGCGGGCAGCCAGCCGGTGGCGTGCGACAGCACAACCAGGCCATACGACGCTGCCGGACGATATTCCCTCACCCTGTTCAACACGCGGGTAAGCGTAGCGGCGCCCGCGGAATTTTCGGGCGGATAGGTTTCTACGGTATCAGCCACATTGCCTTTTTGCGGATGAGCGTAAATATGAATCAGCGCAGGGCGGCTGCCCGCATCGGTATAGACCAGCAGATTACCGTCGATATCCTTATTCCAGCCGCTTTTCAGCTGCCCGGTTTTTTGTGCAGCTTCGGCGCGGAAGTTGTTGTCTGTACCGAAATAGACAAGCGTCGTGCGGCGATGGCTCGCGGGAGGGGGTTCGACGGGCGGATCGTCGCGTTCGCAGGCAAAGAAAAATGCCTGAACCACGATGAGCATGATGATGTGATGTACCCGCTTTTTTATCTGCAGCCCGGATATTTTCGCCATACCTGACTTCGCTCTTTCCTGAAATGGAACGATATGTTGTATTGCATTGTGCATATTATTTTATGGAGCAGAAATTCAGGCTGTAAAGATAATACTTCTCATCCGAACCGCAAAAACAGTTGTATTCGTTTTTTCCGTCTGACAGGCCATCAGGGTCAACAGCGAAGTATAACTGCCCGATTTTCGTCCGGTAATCGAAAATCAACAAAAATATGACAAATGACCTCATTTCCGGAAATATTTTGTCGTTTCAAAGAATTACCCGTATCTTTGTGCCGTGAGTACCCGCGAAGCCTCTTAACAATGCTTAAATGCGCGGGTCATTTTATTTTAAATATCTTGAACCAAGAGCATATTCGATTCATACATCGCTTAAAAGAAGAATTGTCCGTACCGCGGCGGATTGTAGCCACTACGCATCAGGGGCCCGACGGCGACGCAATAGGCTCGTCGCTGGCGCTGTATCGTTTCCTGAAAAAGCAGGGACACGATGTGAGCGTGGTTACGCCGAACGATTACCCCGAGTTTTTGCAATGGCTGCCATCCAATGCGGATGTGGTAAACTACATGCGGCAGAAACCTTTGGCCGAAGCGCTTATCGAAAAGGCGGAATACATTTTTCATCTGGATTACAACCATCTCAAACGAAGCGCCGACATGGCCCGTTCGCTTTACCAGAGTAAAGCCGTCCGGGTGCTCATCGACCATCATCTGAAACCGGAACTGCCATCCAAATATATCTTTTCGGACACTGGGGTAAGTTCCACCTGCGAGCTGCTGTTCCACATCATGAAGCAATGGGACGGCGGCCTGATCGACCGCGACATTGCCACCTGTATCTATACGGGAATCATGACCGATACCGGGAGTTTCTGCTACCGGAGCGCCAGCGCGCAAACCTTTGCGGTTGCCGCCGGGTTGATGGACTACGGTATCGACCGGACAGGGATTTACGATCGAGTGTACGATAATTATTCGGAAAACCGCATGCGACTGATGGGTTATTGCCTGAACGAAAAAATGGAGATTTTCCCGCAATATCGCGCGGCGCTGATCAGCCTGAGACTGGAAGAACAGGAACGCTACGGTTTCGTGGCAGGCGATTCCGAAGGTTTCGTGAACCTGCCCCTGTCTGTCAAAGGCATCCGGTTCACGGCCTTTTTCCTCGAAAAAGAAGATAAAGTGAAGATTTCCTTCCGCTCCAAAGGCAACTTCTCAGTCAACGACTTTTCGAGAAAGCATTTCGACGGCGGCGGACACCTGAACGCAGCCGGCGGCGATTCGAAAATCCCGTTGGATGAACTGATACAGCAATTCCGCGAGTTATTGCCCCTGTACGAAAGAGAATTGAACGAAAACGATGTATAAATATCGTGGAAATGAATAAAATGAAAACGATAGAAAAAATCCGGTTTTCAGAGAACAGGATTTTTTTCGAAAACGGAACAGGAGCCTTATGGCAAAATATATTTACGGTATAAAAACGCCATCCGAAAGAAGAAAAAAGAAATTCGGGACGGATTGCACGAGTTGGCGAAAAATTTGTCCCGTGCGGAATCTGTCCGGTTTCGCCGTTCGGGTTCCGGGTTACCCGTTATTTGTCACGCTTTTCATTCTCCTTGCTTCACTCTTCACCTTTTCCTGTCGCCGCTACAACACGCAGCAGCCCGCACAGGACGCGGCAGTGATTGAAAACCGGAAAAAGGAAGTATTGTTGCGGGTAAACCGGCAACTTGTGGAAGAAGATGCCGCGGAAATCAAGGCATTTGCAGAACGCAGCGGCTGGAAGATGCAAACCACAGGATCAGGCTTGTGGTACATGATCTACAGGAGCGGACAAGGCGAAAAGGCAGCTGAAGGAAAGGTCGCAACGCTGGCGTACACCGTATCGCTGTTAGACGGAACGCTTTGTTATTCGTCGGAACAGTCGGGGCCAAAAGTATTCCGCCTGGGACAGGGCGGCGTTGAAGCCGGTCTGGAAGAAGGGATCCTGCTGATGCGTACCGGCGACAAAGCCCGGCTGATCATGCCGCCGCACCTGGCGCACGGACTCGCCGGCGACGGAAACCGCATCCCCAAACGGGCAATCATCTTATATCATGTGGAATTACTCCGCCTTCAATAGTCAGGGTTCGAAATTTTTACCCGTTGAGACAGCCACATTGCTGTATATCCTGATTACGGCCGTCTATCTTGCAGTTTTTATCGACCGGCTGGAAGCGCCGCCGGTGCATTTCGGCGTCCGCGCCGGCGTTGTCCTGTTGCTCTTCCTGTCGGCACGGACGTCCTGCCGAAATCCCGTCATCGGATGCATCCGCCATTTCCTGCCGCTTGCACTTTTAAGCTACTGGTACCCCGAAACATACTATTTCAACAATTTCATCTTCGATCATTTGGATCATCATTTTGTAGCAGCCGACCGGCTGCTGTTCGGCTGCCAGCCAAGCCTCGAATTCAGCAGGAAAATGCCGTGGGCGTGGTTCAGCGAGCTGATGTATTTCGGTTACTTTTCCTATTATTTCATCTTTTTCGGGACGGCGCTCTGGTGTTATATCCGTCACAAAGAACTGTTTAACAGGGCTATATTTGTATTTGTCTGTTCCTTCTACCTTTTTTATATGATGTTTGCGATCCTTCCTGTCATGGGGCCGCAATTTTACTTTACGCCGCCGTCGGACGGGGTTCCGGATGGCTACATTTTTTGCAGGCTCATGCGTTTTCTGCAGGCCGTCGGTGAAAAGCCCACGGGAGCGTTTCCCAGCTCGCATGTAGGCATTACCTTTACCGTGGTGATTTTTGTGATGCGGCATTGTCGTGTATTATTGAAATATGTTTTGCCCCTGTTCACCATCCTTGTACTGTCTACGGTATACATCAAGGCGCATTATTTAGTAGACGTCATTGGCGGATTTGCGGTAACGGCTGTCACATATCCCCTGGTAAACCTGCTTTACAGGAAAATAGACCCTGCTGGCGGGAAAAATATACCCTGACAGGGTCCGAAACCGCAGACAGGTCGACACAGGCAAATACGTATACACACCGCTGTCAGGGTCAAGACCGCTGACAGGGTGTTGCGCGCTACCCTGACAGTGGTCGACAGACCCTGTCAGCGGTGGTAAAGCCTTATTGACCCTGTCAGCAGCTGCGCAGCCTGACAGGTCAGCGTGTCGCACCGATACCGGGAGCAGCGCCCGACCTGACAGGGTCGCCAGACCTGTCAGGGTCAAAACCGCAAATACGCATACCACCGCTGTCAGGGTCAAGACCGCTGACAGGGTGTTTCGCGCGCTACCCTGACAGTGGTCGACAGACCCTGTCAGCGGTGGTGGAGTCTTCGTTGACCCTGTCAG
>JAISCQ010000262.1 GCA_031265445.1 Bacteroidales bacterium | reverse complement strand
AATAGAAGAATTTTAGCAGGCATCGCCTGCATCGTACTGTTTTGCTTCCTCATGCCGGGTTGCACCGGGGATAAGAAGGAATACCCGGTTGATGAGACCATTTATCTCAATTACAAGAGGCTGGATCTGTACTACGGCGACGAAGTACAGTTAACGGTCAGTCCGGGTTCGGGCGTTTACCTGTGGGAGAGCGGCGATAACGCCATTGCCAGTATATCCCAGTCCGGAGCGCTGAAGACGACCGGCAAAGGCGCCACCTATATTGCAGTGACCAACGAAAACGGTATCGTCAAGGAAATACCCGTTGTCGTTACCGTTCCTTCGGCAGACAGGGTAACCGGACGTCCGGGCGCCTACCGCGCCGCAGTGGAAGTGGATGTGCAGTCGGAGCTGATCAAGGAAGTCCGGATCACCCGCATGAATACCAATGAAACCCAAGTGATCGATGTCGGCTTTCAAGCAAGACTGGACACGGTTTATTTCTCGGGTCTCGCCGAAGGCAGTTATCAGTTCAACGTCGTCTGTACTGACAAATTCGACATGGAGTCGGATCCGGTGGAATTGACAATCAGCGTATATGGCGCTATATATGAAAGCACCGTTAAGAGTAGAAGCTATAACAAGGAGCATTTGCATGCCTTTGGCAACGGGCTTTACATCATTTGGGAAGATTCCGGGATCGGCGACGCCCTCGAATTTACCTACACCGACAGATCATCCGGCGAAGAAGTGAAGGAGGTGATCGAAGGAAACAACGGTTATCTCGTCCTGTACGGTTATGCGACTTATCCGTTGACGGATTTAAGTTATGTAACAATCATGCGCCCGTCGGGTTCCATAGACGATTTCAGGAGCCAGTCGGTTGTGATCCCGGTTTCCGAGATCCAGGATGAAGTGTTCGTACTGAAAACCGACGGGGTTTATCTGAAGAATTCGACGGTGGAAAGGCTCTCATGCCTGCAGTTTGATATAGGCGGCGAAGGCATTGCTTTCCACGACAACGGTACGATGCAGGGTAACGGTAAGTTTCCCCGTCAAGCGCTGTACGGGGATTATATGAGCGATTTCGTCGATTTTGAAAATGGCGGCAATGATGGAACTAATATCGAAGACGCCAATTTAGGTTTTAACGACAACGGCGAATGGCATGCCTTTACGGTATATGTTGAAGATGCGGGTACGTATGCCATTGACCCTCTGGTTGGCCTGGACAGTCAGAATGTAAGCGGCGTCGTTTCTGTTGACGGTGAGGAATCGCCTTTCGGTATGACTAAATGGAGTGGTAGCAGTTGGTCAAGCTTCAAGTACTATTTCGAAGAAGTCGGCGGTTGGGAAAACGTCCCCAAGTTTACTCTTGAGCAGGGCTTTCACAGGATTGTGTACCGCTGGACGAGCGGCGGATACAATTACCGGGGGTTAAAGATCACGCATCAGCCATGAGCATGGTTCTTTAACCAATGAACCAACTCCGCAGGTTTTACCTGCGGAGTTTTTTTAACCTTTCCACCGCTGACAGGACAGAAAAATAAAAATATGCGCTACCGTACTTTTGCTGAGCTTTTCCCTGGGCGCCCGACTGTTCCTGCGCCTTCCGGACAATGTCGGCGATGTTGCCGTCCAACTGAGCTACAGCCTGTCCGAAGGCAGGTACGCCCGCATATACGGAAGCGTACTTCCTGCACGTACCCAATACTTTTTGATACATGGTTCATTTAGATTCCTGACGATCATTATTCGTTGATTTTAAAGATTGCCATTTACATCCGCAAATATATCATTTATACTTGAAAGGCTCCCCATCATCACAAAATGTCATCCCTGACGGGATTCCGCAATCCGTCGACATTGTCGATAAGCCTAAAAAAAGGAACTGCCCCGTACAAAGGAGGCAGTTCTTTTTTATTTACGGCATGATCGATTCGCCATACACGTCAATTATGGAGCATACGTGAACCTCATTGCCCTGAAGTTGCAGGCGGCTGTTACGAAATAGAATCTGAGCCGTACTGTTCCCGCAGGCAGGTTAACGGTACTGCTTGCCGTTTCCCATTTGTAATTGCTCCATCCATTATTTGCAGGAAGGCTCATAGAGATCAGGGTACTCCATTCGCTCCATGAATCGCTCTCCAGGTCTATTTCAAGCCTGACAGCGGAGGCTCCATTACATGCCACTTCCACTTCGAAAGTGTATTCGCCGGCGTCCTCCACTTCAACGGTATAGACCAGCCATTCGCCGTTAGAGGTATAACCGATACCAGTACCTGCGCCTTCGATACCAACACTCCCCGCGTTGTTGTCGCCGTTATCCGTCCGGTATTGGGTGCCGGCCGCCCCTGCCTGGTTTGCCCCCGTATTGGTATCCGACCAGGCATTACCGCGGCCGCCATAATCGAAATCAGCGGCCGGCAGTCTATAAGGAGCAACGGCAGAAAGGGTATGCGGCCCCTTGAACGGCGTTGTAGGCCGTGGCCCAATGGACACTTCCACGGAAACGACCTTTGTAACGGTCGTTTCCGTTCCGACAATCGTACACTCTACTTCCGCAGTTCCATAGGTTCTTCCGATCACGAGGCCTTTATAGTCAACCGTGGCAACATCTTCGTTCTTCGAACGCCACTCAATTACCTTGTAATCATTGGCATTCATCGGTTCCGGGAAGACCTGCAAAAGCACTTCGTCATTACGTCTCAGGGAAGCGGAATATTCACTTATCGCGAAATCTGTCAGCGGTATTTTGGTATCAACCGTAACGGTTACACCAAGCGTCTGGTTACCCGAACTTACAAAAATATCGGTTGCGCCTGCGCTTTTCGCCGTTATCAGACCGTCGGAAGAAACCTCAGCCACTTCGGGCTCCTCGCTCGTCCATGTGAAAGCGACCTCGCCGGGACTGGCAATCAGCTGGAAAGTTTCGCCTGCAAACATATTCACAGACCGGTGATTGACCGTAATGATGGGATCAACTTCCTTCTCCCTGTAAACATCGCAACCCGCAATGCCAACAAGGAACGGAAGGCATAGCGCGATGATCCTATTTTTCATTTGATATTTCATTATTGCTGTTTTACTCGGTTAATATTTGGGGATCGTTTACATCTTCCTTAAAATCAATGCGTAACTCTTCCCTAAAATTATAGAGAGCGCCGTCTGCATCCCTGTACGTGTATGCAAGCAGGAAGGTTCTATAGGTCTTGAAACCGTCGTCTTCCACTTTTGCCGTATTCGGATAATCCGCGTCTCCGTCATTCTGGGTGATTTCCTGGTCGTAATAAGGCTCAATTTTGACCCTGTCGCCGGCAAGAATGGTCACCTTCATGGATCTGTGCCTGTACACATACGGATCAAAACCGTCATTCAACATGTCGCCTGCCATGATACGGAACGAATTTTCGCTGAGCGGAAACACCAGCTTGTTGCCAAACTTGTCCGTCGATATGGCGGAGCCAACCTCTGCTTTTTTGGCGCGCTGATCATAACGGGTGCCGCCATACGAAGCCCACCAGTTTTTGATGCGAACCTGATAGAGCAGATAATCCTTGTCGGGATTAACTTCATACGCATTATACGAATCGACCCTTAAAGCGATGAAATAGGACGAGTCGGGAGATAATCCCCCGGGACGGATCTTGACAGGGATGACACCCCTCACTTCTCCGGCCGGAATTACCAGATCATAACTGGGAATGGTGTATTTACTGCGATCCAGCGCTTTGATGTATCTCGATCTGTTCACATCGAAAGTCACCACATTATAATCGTCTATCAATCCGGCATCTTCCACCAGCGTCACCCGGATGTCTTTGTCCGTCGGGTTGGTTCCGCCCAGCGATGCCGTCACGTATCCTTCCGATTCGTCCAGCCGCAAGTCATGAAGCCAGGTGGAGACATTGTCGTCGTCGCTCACTAAGGCAAACAGATTTTTGTACTGTTCCCTTTCAAACACTTCGTACCTATTGCAGGAAAACGAGGCGAAAACGAGAAAGGCTGCCAAATATATCTTGATATGCTTATTCATATATTTTCAAATTACAAATAATGATAAATTATTGATTCATTCCGGCCGTCAGTTTTGCCATCCCGGATTCTGGTCCAACGAGGGAAGTCTTCTTACTTCGTCCAGAGGAAGAGGAACCAGATGCAACCTCTTGTTCACTACCCGCTGACCGATACGGGAGTTGTTGGGAATCACGCGCCTGTAATAGGAGTTCTCATCCCCCTCGATGTTCATACCGGTCATGGTTGTCGATTCCGACTCTTCATATTTTCCCCAGCGGCGGACATCGTAATAACGGCGATTTTCGCAAAGAAATTCCACCATCCGTTCCTGTTCAATCAACGATTGAATGGTTTGCGGACTGCTCAATTCCGTATTGCCTGGCGCAGGAAGGCCTGCCCGGTGGCGCACCTGCCCGAAAGCCAGCCGGATTTCTTCCATATCCCTGGCGAATGTCTGTTCTACGCCGTCCACTTCAACCGTGTGGCTTGTGGTGAGGTTGTTCAGCGCTTCGGCATACGAGAGCAGAATCTCCGCATAACGAATGATCGGCCAGCCTTTGGCCAGACGGCGGTTATTATCGCCAAACCACGAATCCGTCGGGTGGACAAACTTTTTGAGTACGTAACCCGTAGCGGTATGGTTGATTTGGGCGTCGGAGGTAGCCGAATTTTTCCCGTTGTTGCCGTTCACCAAATATGAAATCTGTTTCACTCCCGCGGTGGTGTTGGTTACCGAGCCGAACTCCCACCAGCAGTTGGTAAACCCTATGGAAGCATAGAACCGCATTTCACGGTTGATATACATATTGTAGGTGCCTCCTAACAGCTGGTAATCCGAAAAAAGTTCCGGCGCCTGCGAAAATCCCGTTTCCGAATAGGGGTATAAGCCATCCTGTCTCGGAGAATCGTAAATCGTGCGGCCATCGAACATCCGGTAGGCGTCAATGATTTTTTGCGGTACGGCCAGCGAACCCCATCCGGCGTTCGTCAGGGGAAACGCCATCTGGGTGTTGGCGGCGACCGTACCCGAGTTACGCCCCCATACAAATTCAGGATTGGTGGGTATCACCGATTCGCCCGTAAACATATCCGAATAGGATTTGAAATGGTCGATTTCAGCGGCGCCATCCGGCCAGGGTTTATAATAGTCGGGATCGGCAGTGATGCCTTCCGGCAACGGTTTGCTGAAAGCGCTTACCGGCGCCGTATGCAACTTGTATAGGTCCATATCCATCACCCTCCTGGCAGCGGCGGCAGCCACAGCCCAGCGGCGTTCTTCGGGAACCTGCGATACATACTGCGCATCGTCCGTTGAACGTTTCCACCGTCCGAAAACGCTTCGCGCCGCAGGGCCGCCGTTATACAGCGGGCTGGCGTGAATCAGGCGCAGGCGGGCAACCAGCCCGTAAGCGGCGCCTTTGGTAGGACGTCCGAAATTCATCAGGCTCGTCTTAAGCTCAAGCCCGCTGGCGGCGTCTTCCAGTTCGGAGCAGATGTACTCCACCGCCTCGTCATACGTGCAGCGGCCGCGATCATAAAAAGCCAGGCCCTCGTTATTGGCAACCACGTCTTCGCCCAGCAAAATCGGAGGGCCCATGTCCACCAGTATCTGATAATAGGCGTAAGCCCGTATGAAACGCGTATTGGCAAGAATTCTGCGGCGCTGTTCCGCCGTCATGTCCGCCACTTCGTTGATACGGTTGAATATGGTATTGCATTTGCGAATCGCCATGTACATCCGGTTCCATTTGTTGAGGGCATTCATGTAACTTGCCGAAGTCTCTCCCAGCACAAAAGACATGCCGTTGATCTGGTTGTTCCCGATGTTGAAGTTACAGAAGGCTTCGTCGGTGGCCAGCGGGCCGGGGGTGTCATTGTTCTGCCAGATGGCGGCCTCATCGCTAAAATGGATGGGGATAGTCCACATATAGGCTTCCACGTAACGGTGTTCCTTAAAAATGGAATCCAGCTTCAACTCTTCGCTGAAATAATTGTCGATATTCAGGTAATCCTTGCACGAACCGAGCAGAAGCGGTAAACATACCAGAAACGGGATGATTCTCTTGATCATATTACTCATTTGATGATTGATTACAGGTTAATGTAAATTTGCAGGGTATAGGTGGTGGGTATCGGGTACACAATCCCGTTGCGGTCAGCCTGTTCGGGATCAAAGTCCTTCACTTTATCCCACACATAGAGATTGCTTCCTACAAGTTGAAAATCGATGGACGAAATGCCAACCTTTTGCAGTACCGGTCTCCTGAAATTGTAATTGAGGGTGACTTCCTGCAAGCGCAAATAACGGGAGTTCCCTTTCCAGAAATCGGACAGTTGCGTATTGTTGTTATCGCGGCCATACCTCAGCCTTGGAAACCTGGCGTTCGGGTTTTCGGCCATATTGGGGTCAATACCGTTTGCCTCGGCGTAATCCGCCGGAATCCACCGGTTGGCCGGATCGTTGACGAAACTCAGTACATTACCGAATTTGCCATCGTAGAAGGGCACATAACCGTAGTTGTTGCGGAAATAATGCGTATTACCGGTGCCTTTGAACAGTACGCCCAAAGATAAAGCCCTGTACCTGAATTCGCCGCCGAAACCGTACATCAGCAGAGGATAATTGCGGTATGTCAGGGGCACGCGGTCGTCTCCGTCAATTTTTCCGTCGCCGTTCACGTCGCGGTATTTGATATCTCCCGGCATTACCGTCCCGAATGACTGTACCGGACTGGTTTCAATGTCGTGCGGATCTTTAAAGAAGCCTAGGCTCTGATACCCTATGGCGGGCTGGTACGGATAGTCGCCCTTTCCCTGATAGGGATATTTCGGGTTGGCTTCTTCCCAGTTGTCCACAACGTTATTGGAGAAAGTGAAATTACCCCTTACCGTGAAACTCAGATCCTTGGTGATCTCATAACTATAGCTGACATTACCGTCGGCGCCGTAGCTCTTCATCTTTCCGACGTTGCCGTAGGGAAGGCTGGGCAGCCCCGCATAACCGGGCACCTGCACGCGCTGCTGGAAAATACCGTTACGCACATCATTGAAGAAGTCCAGCACAAACGAAAGCTTTTCTTTCAGGAAAGTGCCTTCAATACCCAGGTTGGATTTGATACCCTTTTCCCATTCGAGGTTATCGGCGCCGATACGGCCGTCCATCACAGCCTGTACCGCAGTGGAACCCCAGGGGCCGTAGGATCCGCTGGCTACCATGGTCAGGTAGGGGAAGCGGTCATCGGTGATGCGATCATTACCCACCGTTCCGTGGGAGGCCCTGATCTTGAAGAGATTCACCCATGGCATGTTCTCCTTCACATAGTCGTAACTGGACAGCACCCAGCCCAGCGCTATGGACGGGAAAAATCCGTACTGACGGCCCGGCTGGAAGTTTTCCGAACCGGTGTAGCCAAAGTTGAAGTCGATCATATACGTATCCCTGAAACCGTAGGTCAGCCTGCTCGACACGCCCTGATACCTTAAAGGTATGGCGGTCAGGTTGGTATTGCCCGAACTGGCGCGTTTCTGGTCGCTCAGGTAATAGTAAACCAGCGCTGAAACGCGGTGCTTTTCAGCGAATACTCTTTCCCAATTGATATTGGTTTCCAAATGGTATTTACGGAAATTGTCGCGACTGTTTCCATAGCTAACGTCTTCAGCCTGCTGCCTGTTGATCGTAACCAGCTCGCCTCTGGCGTCGCGGTCTTGCGCTTCAAAGAGAGCCGGACGTAAAAGCCGCATTTCGGTGAACTGACTTTGGATGTCGTAAGCGCCCTGTACCCTCAGTTTCAATCCCTCAACGAGCATGGACAAATCCTGATTGAGCGCCAGGGTGGCCTTTCCTTTGAACTCCTGGATCGAACGCCTTCCCTGGTGGTTCACCATCACTACGGGCGACACCTCGGTCAGGTCGCCGACGCGCGCCGCCGGCAACTCGCCGTTGGAATACCTGACAGGCAACAGCAGCGGGTTGAGCCGGCCCTGCGAATTCCATATCCAGTCGGTGCTGGATACGCCCGGCAGGTTGTTGATCGAAAGAAAACCGTCCGTACCGAAATAGAGTTTGGTGGATTTTGTTAGATTCAGATCCAGGTTCAGGCGGTAAGTGTAGGTATTGTAACCCACGTTGTTGGCGTATGCCGACTTGTCGTATTTGTAGGCGGCATCTTCCTTGCTTCCTCCCAGACTGATAAAATAAGTGGCCACATCCGCTCCACCCCTTGCGCTGACATAATACTGCTGCTTAAAGGAGTTGCGGCGCATAATTTCGTCCTGCCAGCTGACATCCGGATATAAATCGGGATCCAGACCGGAGCGGATGATGTCCAATTCCACCGGATCGTATTCGGGCTCATCACCTCTCACCACCATCGCTTCGTTGGCCAGTCTGGCATAATCGTATGCGCGGAGATATTTGGGCAGGCGGCCCAAATGCGAAATCGTCCAGTTGGCGCGCGCCGTAATGCTTATTTTGCCCGATTCTCCCTTTTTGGTAGTGATCAGCACTACGCCGTTGGCGCCGCGTACGCCGTAAACGGCGGTAGCCGACGCATCCTTCAGGATCGAGAAGGATTCGATATCGGCGGGGTCGAGGCTGTTGATGTCGCCTTCCAGACCGTCGATCAGTACCAGCGCGCTTTGATTGGCGCCAAAAGTACCGATACCGCGAATCCAAAATTCCGAAAGGTTCTTCCCCGGCTCGCCGCTCATCTGCAGCGAAACAACGCCTGCCAGACGTCCCCCCAGCAGGTTGGCCACAGAAGCAACCGGCGATTGAAGGGTTTTGACATCAACGCTGCTGACGGCTGCAACGGTCGAAATCTTTCGCTGCGTACCAAGAGCAACAACCTGTACCTCTTCCAATTGATGAGTCGCTTCGGTCAAACGGATTTCAATATCCTGCTTTTCCTCGGTTACCAGGTATTCGACAGTTTCGTAACCCAGGAACGAAAATACAATCATATCGCCACGTTGCGCCCTGATGGTAAATTCACCATTCGTGTTGGTAGTGGTTCCCACGGTTTTGTTTTTCAATTGAATATTGACCCCCGGAACAGCGCCGGCTTCGTCATATACCTTACCTTTCATGATATAGGTTGGCTGTTGTTGCGCCGGAAGCGTAAAACAAACCGCCAGCAACATGATCCACAGCATAGATGCTCGCTGTAAGGCTTTTTTAAAAATAATTCTTATCATATTACATTCATTATATAAAATAATTCCCAGTTATTCGATACTAATTGACGGACAGTTTCCTGAGACGCGCATTTCTATAATCGGCCACATACACCGAACCGTCCGAGCCGATGGCAATCCCTCTCGGATTATTAAACAGCGCCGTCTCTCTGGAACCATCCTGATAACCTGCCTGTCCGGGAATTCCCAATACGGTTTCCACCTGGTTTTCGGGCGTAATTCTGCGGATGCAGTGATTACCGTAATCGGCAATGTAAATAAATCCGTCGGCGTCGCTGAATATCTGTGCAGGCTGCCTGAACTGCGCTAAGGACAGCGGGCCGTCGCGGTGACCGCCGGAAGTATTGGTACTGCTTATTTTGGTCACCACAGGCGGCTCAACGTTCAAATCAATGGTGCAGATGCTGTTCTGATGTTCGTGAGGGTCGCTCCAGAATGCGAGATACAGGACGTTGGGTTCCCCCGGGCGGAATGTCATGCCGTATGTATTGCACGTTCCGGTTTCCATCAGCACTTCAGCCTCGTAAGTGCTCGGGTTGATCCTCACCAAAGCCCCCTGATACCAGCGCGTGTAAACGAAATTGACATCGTTCCCGTTCATGTCCTTCTGAAGGGTCGGATTCACCACCATGCAGTGCTTCCATCCATACTGGTTATGCGCCGGCGCGGTTAGCCATTTCATTTCTCTGCGCCTGGGCGCCCAGTACTCATCGGGGTCGCAGGTGATGAACGAACCGATGGAGGATTCGGTGGCAGCCGTGATCACGCCTGTAACAAGGTCGGCGCAGGGAACATTGGCCTGTAACGAGGTGGATTGAAGGCGCTCAAAGAGGTTCAGCTCTTCGTTGAGGCGGCAAAAATAATTGTACGTCGTGTTGTCTGAAGAGCGGGAGGTAATGAAAATATTGTCCTCTTGATCCATACAGATGTAATACGGCTGGAAGACGGCAGAGGCAAGGGGGCCTTCCTGAAACTCCATGAGGGCTCCGTTTCCGGCAATCGTGGTGACGGTTACTGCTTCTTCATACATAAATGTGTCCGTATAAACCAGCGAATCGCCGTTAACAACTACCGATATCTCGCATATATCTCTTTTGTTACCCGCCTTGGATGGTTCGGGTTCCGGGCGACCGTCTGCATGGCCCGGTAATCGCGGAGCCATCACATACATGCGTTTTCCCGTTGATCCGATAACAGGCGAGATTCGCTTATTAAAATACACCTTAATAAGTTTGGGATCGGTAGGGAGATTCTCTCCGTCAAGTATGATTCTTTCATGAAATCTCCCTTCATTAGGATAGAAAGACGTGAGTGTTGTGGGTAATTCCGGATTGTACACATTGGCTTTGTCTTGATCATTGTTGCACGAAGCCGTTAAAACAATTACCAATGCATATATTGCATACTGCCACAAAAAAATTTGTTTGACAAATCCCACGCATTTTTTTTTGATACAAAAATTAGATTTACTCATATTTCAATATTACATTTATTTAAAAAAAGTTAAAACTTTGAATACTAAAAACGGATGTAGATGACATCCTGACTGACATAGATTTGATTAAATTAAATTGTTGGAAATTAGTCCATAGGCTATTTGATTTTATGGGGTAAATATGTTTGCCTGGGTACAAAATATAAAAAACCGGACATTGCATGATAGATGCAACATCCGGTTTTTGTATCCGGGAATGGTGAAAAAAATGTATACTACGCGCGCGCGACCGCTAAGTCTCTCTCTCTCTCTCTCTCTCTCTCTCTCTCTCTCTCTCTCTGCAAAGAGCGTGCCACAAGGGATTGAGTCGCCATCTACCATATAAAAATCGTCCACTTTTCTATTGCAGATAGCGGAACAACTTCCTTCCATATCGGAACCTATTATGTAATGGCGCTTCAAGTTCATGGTGCAATGATACGATCGTTTGTCGTTAAAAAGGTTCACTATTTATTAAAAAAGGTTTAGTATCTGGTAAGAATAGCAAAATAACAGATAACAAACCTTTTTTAACAGATAACAAACCATCTCCACGCTTGAATGGCTCAAAGCCATTCTTTTCGGCGAGCGCGACAGCATGAGGCTGGCAAATGGGTCGACTCCCGGTACATTTTCGACGGAAACGGACAGTGGTTACGAACTATTCAACAGACCGGATCATTTCGATGGTCCGGAGGGCGTTTGTGCAGGTAGAACTTCCCGAAAAAGGATTGTATACAACAAAACAAGCATCGTGGGTAGTTTTTACCACCACTTCGGTATCGTTTCCCCTCCACACCAACAGGTCATCGTTCCCTGCAGACCGGTACAGGTCGTAGTATTCGGACATAAAGCCTGCCAGCTCCGAGGAAGCTGCTGCGGGCAATTTTACTACGGATGTTACCAGGTTCCGGTTTTCGTCAAATTGATATGCCACTTGTTGCACAAGATTTTCCATACCTTGGTATATCAACATGGTTGCCGTTTCGCATACGATTGTTTTGTCGATTTCCTTTAGCTTTACACTCGTCCTGGTAGTTGTAAAATCAACTACCGGTTCGTCAAACAATTGATTGTTGGGTTTTACGTTGACAATGCAAGCAGTCGAAAAACGGGTGTCGGCCGTAGCCACTTGAATGGTGCAGGTACCCACATGGTTGCAAACAACAGCCCCCTGCTCGTTGACGGATGCCACAAACTGGTTGTTTGTCTTGAAATGGTAAGCGGGTACTATGGCATTCGCAGGCGTATGCGATACTTCCAATACAATACTGTTGCCCACGTATGCATCTACGCTGGGGATGATGTCAATCGAGGCTAACCTCGACTCGCTTTCGCAGGCTACCGCTATGATAGCCAATATGATGAACAAAACCTTCTTCATGACGTATATTTTTTTTGTTACACGGTATTATACGGCGCGAAGATCCTTAAAGTTTTGCCTGTTCAGTCACGTTTTGACATGGCAGCATATCCCGTCCGCAAACGGATAAAATTCAGTGACGAATTTTTTTTGCTTTTGACCTGCATCCTGTTCTCTCCAGCCCTGTCAGGCTGCGAAGCGGCTGACAGGGCTGGAACCGCAAATTTTTTACTGACCCGCTCAGGGTCGAAACCGTCAAATATATCATGGAAAAAATACAATATGAAATGCCTGGAACGAAATCGCAACATCGGCATTTTCCAAACAAAAAAATTATCTTTGCGACCCAAACGAAAAATAAAAATCGAAAATGGAACTTCCTTCGAAGTACGACCCAAAAGCCACTGAGGATAAATGGTATGCCTGGTGGATGCAAAACAAGATGTTCGAGTCGAAACCCGACAACCGCGAGCCTTATACGATTGTGATCCCGCCTCCGAATGTTACCGGCGTGTTGCACATGGGGCACATGCTCAACAACACCATACAGGATGTGCTGGTTCGCCGCGCCCGCATGATGGGGAAAAATGCCTGCTGGGTTCCGGGTACCGATCACGCTTCTATTGCCACCGAAGCTAAAGTGGTCGCAAAACTTGCTTCCGAAGGGATCCACAAAACCGGCCTCACACGCGGACAATTTCTCGAACATGCCTGGGAATGGACGCACAGGCACGGAGGCATCATCCTCGAACAGTTGAAAAAACTCGGGGCTTCGTGCGACTGGAGCCGTACCTGTTTCACGATGGACGAAAACCTGTCGAAGAGCGTTTTCAAGGTTTTTGTCGACCTGTATAACAAAAACAAAATTTACCGCGGCGTACGGATGGTCAACTGGGATCCGAAGGCACAAACCGCCCTCTCCGACGAGGAAGTGATCTATAAGGAAGTCCAGAGCAAGTTGTATTACCTGAAATATTATATAAGCCCCTCGACCCCCGACGGGGGTCGGGGGGCTTATATGGTAATTGCCACTACCCGTCCTGAAACCATACTGGGCGACACGGCCGTATGCGTCAATCCCAACGACCCGCGCTATATGCATCTTCACGGCCGGCATGTGATTGTCCCGTTGATAGGCCGGTGCGTTCCCGTGATTCCCGATGCGTATGTGGACATGGAATTTGGTACCGGCGCGCTCAAGATCACGCCTGCCCACGATGTAAACGACTATATCCTGGGTGAAAAATATAATCTCGAATCCATTGATATTTTCAATGACGACGGGACATTGAACGAACGTGCGCAACGGTATGTCGGGCAGGATCGTTTCGATGTCCGCCAACAGATTGAGATCGACCTCCGCGAAGCCGGATTGCTCGAAAAAACGGAAGATTACACGAACAAGGTAGGCTTTTCGGAACGTACCGACGCAGTCATTGAGCCGAAACTGTCGATGCAGTGGTTCGTAAGTATGGAAGATCTGTCGAAACCGGCATTGCGCGCGGTGATGGATGATGTGATAGAACTCTATCCCCCGAAATTCAAAAATACATACCGCCACTGGATGGAGAACATCAAGGATTGGTGTATCTCGCGACAATTGTGGTGGGGACACCGCATACCTGCATGGTATATGCCACAGGGCGGTTTTGTGGTCGCCGAAAACGGGGAGGAAGCCCTGAAGATGGCCCGCGAACGGAGCGGCAATCCCAATCTTGTATTATCGGATCTGCGCCAGGACGAAGATTGTTTGGATACCTGGTTCTCGTCGTGGCTGTGGCCTGTTTCGGTATTCGACGGCATCAACCGGCCGGATAACCCTGACATCAAGTACTATTACCCGACCAACGACCTGGTGACTGCGCCCGAAATCCTGTTTTTCTGGGTGGCGCGCATGATCATCGCCGGATATGAATACATGGGCGACAAGCCTTTCCGCAATGTGTACCTCACGGGTATCGTGCGCGACAAGCTGGGACGCAAGATGTCCAAACAACTCGGCAACTCACCCGACCCGCTGGTACTCATCGATAATTACGGCGCCGATGGCGTACGCCTTGGTATGCTACTTACCTCCCCTGCCGGCAATGATCTGCCTTTCGACGAGCTGCTTTGCGAGCAGGGCCGTAATTTCAACAACAAGATTTGGAATGCTTTCCGCCTGGTAAAAGGCTGGCAAGTAGACGGGCAGAAGACGCAACCGGTTGCTTCGGCACAGGCTGTGGAATGGTTCGATGCATTACTTAACCGAGCCATTGCCGATATCGACGACCAGATGGGCAAGTACCGTCTCTCGGAAGCCTTGATGGCGACCTACAAACTGTTCTGGGACGAGTTTTCGGCCTGGTACCTGGAAATGATCAAACCCGGATACCAGCAACCCATCGACGGTGTTACCTTCCGTGCAACGCTCGATTTCTTCGAAAAGCTCCTCTTGCTGCTGCACCCGTTCATGCCGTTCATCACCGAGGAACTGTGGCGCCACATCAAAGAGCGCGGCGAACACGAAAGCATCATGGTAGCAGCGTGGCCGGTAGCAGGTGCGCAGAATCCGGTACTGATCGACGCTTTCGAGCAACTGAAGGAAACAGTTGCCGCTGTCCGCAACATTCGTCAGGATAAGAATATCCCGAACAGGGAAGCCTTGCAACTGATGGTGAACGGCGCCGTGGTATATCCGGAACTGTTGGGCGGCTTATGCAACCTGTCAGGGATCGCTTCCGTGACGTCGCAACCCGAAGGCGCTATACAGTTTATGGTACGCACTACCGAATATTTCGTACCGTTAGCCGGGAAAATCAATGTAGAGGAAGAGATCAGGAAGCTGGAAGCCGAACTGAAACACCAGGAAGGATTTTTGGCCTCGGTGATGAAAAAGCTTGGCAACGAACGGTTTGTGAGCAGCGCCCCCGCACGGGTAGTGGAGACGGAGCGCAAGAAACAGGCCGATACCGAAAGCCGGATACAGTCGATCAGCCAGCAATTAGCGAACCTGAAAGGATGATCCTCCCGTAATTTCCTGTAAAGATAACCGTCCTGGCAACACTGCCGGCTGATATATCTCGCCTTTTTATCGCCTGCCGCATTTGTCTTTTCCGTTCCTTTAGCTCCGATGTCTGCCTTATTTAAACAGATAAAACTTCAAATCCGAATCATATCCTTACCAAAAATATTCCCTACATCCGTTTTGGAAATAGTCGGGATTTGATTACTTTTGCACCCACAAAACCGTCCCTCGCAGTTCAGTTATCGGGACGGTTTCTGGAAAGATAGACATAAGGCCCCGTAGTTCAGTTGAATAGAACGTCAGATTCCGGTTCTGAAAGTCACAGGTTTGAGTCCTGTCGGGGTCACCACTAAAAATGAACGCAATTGATAATTCATCAGTTGCGTTTTTATTATCACGCAGAGACTTATTGGGCTACGATGAAAGACCGCGCCGAACGGTACTGATCAGAATGTCCATATTTTACACCGGATCAATAAAAAAGTATCCTTAATTTTGTCGGGTTATATATAAAAATGAATCGGTTTCAAATCATACAGCCTTCGGTTTTGCTTGCGCCATACGTGAAACAATACTGGTTTTTGACCATGGATCGGGCAGGGCAAATCTCACAGCGACTTTTTCCTGTCGGTTGTGCGGGGTTAAGTCTTTTTCGGGAACAACAGGTTTACTCGTCTTCGGAAAACTGTTTTCTGCCCGGATTTCATGTATCCGGCCAGTATACGGCTTATACGGACATGAGCATCCCGGGCAATTCAAGCTCTATTGCCATCATTTTCCAGCCGGCAGGGATCAGGGCCTTCTTCACTGTGCCCGCCAGTGAATTTGAGAACCGGAAAGTTTCTGTTGCTGCATTAAGCGACCCGCAACTTCTGGAACTGGGAAACCGGCTGACTGATACCACGCGTTGCGGAATGTGTGTCGAATTGATCGAAAAATTTTTACTGAAACGAATCTGCCGGATTGGCGGTGATCACCGGGAGCGGATGGAATCGGTTGTTCGATCCATCGACAACGGGCAATGCGATATTTCTGCCTTAGCCCAAACCGCTTGCCTCAGTTACAAGCAATTCAAAAGGATCTTTACGGAATCCGTCGGCTCGAACCCCAAGGATTATTTACGTATCACCCGTTTCAGGAAAGCCATACGCATCATGCAAATCTGCCCGCAAGTTACATTGTCCGAATTAGCCGAAAGTTGCGGATATTTCGATAAATCACACCTCATCAAGGAAATGAAGGAGTTTTCGGGCTATACGCCCGGCGAATATTTGTCGGTTCAGCGGATGGAATTGGACAGGCAAAATTACAAGCCCTATGACCCGAATTCCGATCAATTCTCGCTGTTCCGGTCTGCTTTTTCAGACAGATGAGTCATTGATGATCGAATATTGGCGTAAAGCGCAGAAAGTCAATATTGATGATGCGCGGCAGAAAACCTTTCCCGGAATTTTCGGGAGACTTGCCTGAACATTAGGCCGACCCTCCGGGGTCTTCCGGTCGAAGGATGGTCGAAGGATGGTCGAAGGATAGTCGAAGGATAGTCGAAGGATAAAATAGTAATACCTTCCCGTTGCGAACGGCATCAATATATACGAATTAAATGAATCATAATTAATTAATAATCAATAATCAATTGTCTATGGATAAATTTCACGATCCGGATCATATGAATTGCGATGATTTTACACAGGCCGATTTCTTTGAATATAAGGGCGAAGACCTGTTTGAAGTAAAAGATTATTTTTGGGCTTATTACCAGGATGCCATCGCTAAAAAATATATGGTATACGGTAATCCGATCAGTACCTCGCCGGGCGCCGAATTCAGAGTCTATGACCGTTATCTGGGAGCGGAAAGGGACTTTTTGAATTTTTGTTCCTATAACTACCTGGGTTATTCGAATCATCCCGACGTGATCCGAACGGTGCAGGAAACGGTCGGAAAATATGGAACCGGCGCCGTTTCAGCGCCTCTTTTAAGCGGGTATTACGACCTGACCAGGCAATTGGAGGAAGCGATTGCTGCGTTCAAGAAAAAGGAAGAAGCCGTTGTTTTCCCGACAGGTTACGGGGTAAACCTGGGCGTGCTTTCATGTTTGCTCAAGCCCGGCGATACTGCTGTACTGGACATTCTTTCGCACGCTTCCATATACGACGGCGCAAGGCTTGCCGGGGCCGAAATAAAGGTTTTCAGCCACAATAACGCCGCTCATCTCGAAAAAATCCTGAAGAGCTTGAATCATAAACGGGTGATCGTTTGTATCGAAGGCGTTTACAGCATGGATGGCGATCTGGCAAATCTGCCCGAAATCGTAGAAGTATGCAAACGGTATGGCGCCAAAATACTGCTGGATGAAGCGCATGCCAGTTTGATATTCGGCGACAGCGGCAGAGGAGTAGCCGAATATTACGGGCTCGAAGATCAGATAGAGCTTACCGTAGGGACATTCAGCAAATCGTTCGGGGCAATTGGCGGCTTTGTGGCAGGCGAACGTAAATTGATGACTTACCTGCGTTTATATGCGCGGTCATACGTATTTTCATGCGCCATGGCGCCACACACTGCGGCAGGCATTTTAAAGGTACTGGAACTTTTCGGCAACGATAAGTCCTGCCGCGAAAAACTGTGGGAAAATACGTTTTACATGCAGCGGAAACTGAAAGAAGCCGGCTTTGATATTGGCAATACGGCATCGCAAGTAATACCCGTCATTGTTGGGGACGACCGAAAATTAAGGGAACTCAGCAAGTCAATCTATTCAAAAGGCTTGTATACCGGGGTTGTTACTTTCCCGGCCGTATCCAAAAAGCGCACCCGGCTGAGGCTGTCCATGTCGTCCTGTCACACCGAAGAACAAATAGATACATGTATTTCCATTTTAAAAAGCGCATTCGAATATCCGTAAGGATTATTTTGCACGAAACTTCAACCTTCGTTTATTAAGGCTACTGCATAGGCGGACACGCCTTCTTCGCGGCCGGTAAATCCTAATTTTTCGGTAGTGGTTGCCTTGATCGACAGGCTGTTTACCGGAATATCCATCACGCGTACCAGTGTTTCCTGCATCTGAAGGATATACGGGCGCAGTTTTGGTTGTTGCAGGCAGATGGTCGTATCGATATTGACGATGCGGTATCCTTTTTGTGCCATCAGCTGCGTCACTTTCTGCAAAAGTATCTTACTGTCGACGCCTTTTAAGGTTGGGTCGGTATCGGGAAAATGCATGCCGATGTCGCCCAGATTGGCGGCGCCCAACAGCGCGTCGCAGATGGCATGGATCAGCGTGTCGGCATCCGAATGGCCGATAGCTCCCTTATGGTGGGGAATAACAATGCCGCCCAGCGTAAACGGCGCGTTTTCGACCAATTGATGTACATCAAATCCAAATCCTATCCGCATAAAGCTTAAAGTCCGGGATGCTGCAATTTTGATTTTTGAACCTTAAACTCATTTATTTTATGATGTTTTTAATTCTTTCCCGAAATTGAAAGTCAGCGTGAACCGCAATGTATTGTTCATCGGACTGTTCTGTCCGTATGCGGAGATCAGGTATGAGAAGTCGATGCCGATCATGTTCATCTTCAATCCTACACCCATGGTAAAGTAACGGCGGTTGCCCTTGGTGGGATGTTCGTGGAAAAAGCCGGTACGTACGGCGAATATTTCCCTGTACAGGTATTCGAGCCCCAGCCCGTAGGTGACCTCGTGCATCTCTTCTGAGAAACCGCCCGGCGCATCATAAAATGATTGGATCATCCCTTGTACAATGCCAACATCAGGATTTTTCCCGACAATTTCGTGGGTATTCGGATCATAGAGAGGCGGGGTGGGAACCAGCAGTTTATTGAAATCGAGGGAGAACGCCAATTTGTTGTAACTGTCCAGGTTGAGCCCGATTGAACCTCCAAGGCGAAGGTTGATGGGAAGGAACGTCTTTTCCTGTTCGTTCGAATAAGTCATTTTGTTGCCGATATTCGAAATATCCGCACCTAATGCCCAGTCGCCGCTTTTTCCGAAAAGTTCCAGTTCGGAACGGTAGTATATGGCAATATCGGCTGCGAACGAGTTGCCTGCTTTGGCTTTTACTCCTGATGTTGACGATACGCCCGACGAAATGTCGGAACGGACGTAGCGGAAAGCCAGCGCTAAACTTAACTTCTCCGAAAACATACGGGAATAGGCTGCGTCGATCGCAAATTCGTTGGGTTTTCCGGTCAGCATCGGAGCTCCGGTGTAATCGTAAAAAGCAATGTCGCCCATATTGAAATATCGCAAGGATGCGGCAATTACCTGTAGCCTGTCGATTCGTTTGTACCCGGTGAGGTACAACAGGTTCATATCATCGACCAGTCCGCGTAACCATGGCGAATACGAAAGCGCTACACCGCCGTCCGTTTTAATGAATGCATATTTGGCCGGGTTCCAGTGGAGTGAATTAACATCAGGCGAGGTGGCAACACCCACATCGCCCATTGCTGCGGAACGCGAGTCGGGTGCAATGGTCAGAAAAGGAACTGCAGTACTTACGCTGTTGATCTCATTGCTTTTGACATTTGTTGGCGGTAATGCCGATGCCAGCATGGTCGGAAAGGAAATGCATAGAGCAATAATGCTTGTTTTGTACAAATTCATATTTGGATTTGAGATCGCAAATTTACACTTTTTTAATATTGTTCCATAATAACGGGCAGGTAAGTTTTTTATTGTTTGAAAATAAAATATAGTGACGAGCGTGTCGTTTCCGGTGACGAAGGAGCTGTTAGAGGTCATGAATTCCGATAAAGCCGCGCCCCGAAAATTAAAGAGCCGATCCTTACCATTGTAGCGCCTTCCTCGACAGCAATACGGTAATCGTCGGACATTCCCATCGAAAGCTCGCAAAACGAAGGGTCTGCCGGAAAATAATCCTGGCGGATGCGTTGAAAAAATCGGGACAACCCCCGGAACTCTTTACGTACGGCTTCCATGTCGTCTGTCAAGGTGGCGACACCCATCAATCCGCATATACGGACGTGCTTTAAACTCTGAAACTCAACATTGTTCAGCAGTTCAATGGCTTCGTCCCCGTCGAATCCGAATTTTGTTTCTTCGCGGGCTATATGGATTTGCAACAGACAGTCGATGACACGGTTGCACCTGCCGGCCTGCCGGTCGATTTCTTCAAGAACTCGGAAAGAATCTACGGATTGTATCATCCGAACAAAAGGAGCAATGTATTTTACCTTATTGGTTTGCAGATGCCCAATGAGATGCCACTGTGCTTCAGGAACTTGCTCATGCTTTGCCGTTAATTCCTGCACCCTGTTTTCGCCGAAACAGAGTTGCCCGGCTTTCATTGCTTCGCATATTTCTGGAACAGTTTTTGTCTTGCTTACTGCTATAATTTTTATGTGCGATGGAATATGCAAACGCAATTCATTTATATTCTGGGCTATATGATTCATGACATTCTAATTTTTCGGATGATAAAAATACACTTTTTACTTTTTCCCAAAAACAATATTTTGATGGCTAAAATTTATAGTTATAGAGGAAACGGACAAAGATTTCCATGTTTGAAACCTTTTGTTTAATATTCCGTATAAAGGGAAGTGTCGTAAAGTTCAATATTTGAGTTCAATATTTGAGCGACCAGCGAATATATATGTATCATTTTTTACAGTTTTCAGGAAGCATCGTTCGTCGATACCGCATTATGCTAATGCTGTGTTGGGGGATCTGTTGTTTTATGCCGGAAACGATGGGGCAAGGTCCATGTAACCCTGATATTACGCCGCCCACATTTGATATACTCCCAGGCCCCTATTATGCCAATCTGGACGGTAACGGTAGCGTGACGGTTTCGCCCGGCGCTTATGTAACGGGTCAATCGGATAACTGTACTGCTCCTAATGATATCGAGTTCCGGTTTGTAGATGGTACCGGCTCCGAACATGCCGATCTCTCATTTTCATGCAATGATATTGGCCCGAAGACATTATCCATCCTTGCTTTCGATGAGGCGGGCAACCGTTCGACACCCCAAAATGTGATCATTAATATCAGGGACAATGCACCGCCCGCGTTTGCCATACTGCCAGGCCCCCATTATGCCGATTTGGACGGTAGCGGTAGCGTGACGGTTTCGCCCGGTGATTATGTAACGGGTCAATCGGATAACTGTACTGCTCCTAATGATATTGAGTTCCGGTTTGTAGACGGTACCGAACACGCTGATCTCCCGTTCTCATGTAATGATACCGGCCCGAAGACATTATCGATCCTTGCTTTCGATAAGGCGGGCAACCGTTCGACACCCCAAACTGTGATCATTAATATCAGGGACAATGCACCGCCCGCGTTTGCCATACTGCCGGGCCCCCATTATGCCGATTTGGACGGCATCGGTAACGTGACGGTTTCGCCCGGTGATTATGTAACAGGTCAATCGGATAACTGTACTGCCGCCAATGATATCGAGTTCCGGTTTGTAGACGGCTCCGAACACGCTGATCTCCCGTTCTCATGTAATGATACCGGCCCGAAGACATTATCAATCCTTGCTTTCGATGAGGCGGGCAACCGTTCGGCAACCCAAAATGTGACTGTTATTATCAGAGACAATGCGCCGCCCGCGTTTGCCATACTGCCAGGCCCCCACTATGCCGATCTGGACGGCAGCGGTAGCGTGACGGTTTCGCCCGGTGATTATGTAACGGGTCAATCGGATAACTGTACTGCTCCTAATGATATTGTTTTTCGGTTTGTAGATGGTACCGAAAAAGAAAGCTTGACGTATGGCTGTGCGGATATAGGGAAGAAAACCCTGACCATTGTTGCATACGACTTAGCCGGGAACCGTTCGGAAGAAGAAGTGATCGTCAATATCAGGGACAAAGTGCTTCCGTCGGTCACCTGCCCGACATTCACATATCCTAAAGGATTGTCCTATTTCCCCACTAACTCTGATACGAACTGCACATACACCGGCAGTTTCAACGCTCCGACGGCTACCGATAACTGTACGGATGATGCGGATTTGGTGATCGCCTATGAGATCGTTAATGGCGTGAATCCGCCGATTACCGGCAACGGCAGCATCGTCAATATTCCGTTTCCCGTGGGGACGAATACGGTAACTTACACCGTGACCGACCTGAACGGGAACGCAGATACCTGCAAATTTACAGTCAAGGTCAAGGACGGAAACGCCCCGGTGATCACCTGCCCAACGGTGAATTATCCCGGTGGCAATACATATTTTCCGACTGATCCTGACCTGTGTACCTCCCAACAGAGTTTTCCCGCTCCTTCGGCCAGAGATAACTGTACGGATGATGCGGATTTGGTGATCACTTATGAGATCGTTAATGGCGCGAATCCGCTGCTTACCGGCAACGACAGTATTGTCAATGTCCTGTTTCCTGTGGGGACGAACACCGTTACCTACACCGTTGCGGATACTTCGGGCAATGTGGCAACATGTACTTTTGATGTTGAAGTGAAAGACGAGCAGTTGCCGAACATCACCTGCCCAACGGTGAATTATCCCGGTGGCAATACATATTTTACCACTGATCCTGATCTGTGTACCTCCCAACAGAGTTTTCCCGCTCCCGTGGCCACTGATAACTGTACGGATGATGCGGATTTGGTGATTACCTATAAGATCGTTAATAACGCGACTTTGCTTACCGGCAACGACAGTATTGTCAATGTCCCGTTTCCCGTAGGAACAAATACCGTTACCTACACCGTTGCGGATACTTCGGGCAATGTGGCAACATGTACTTTTGATGTTGAAGTCGAGGACAAACAGTCACCGGCGATCGCCTGCCCGACATTTACATATCCTGCCGGACTGCCTCACTTCCCTACCAATTCTGATACGGAATGTACCTACACCGGCAGTTTCAGTGCGCCGACAGCTACCGATAACTGTACGGATGATGCGGATCTGGTGATTACCTATAGGGTCGTTAATGGCGCGACTTTGCGTACCGGCGCCGACAGTATTGTCAATGTTCCGTTTCCTGTGGGGACAAATACCGTTACTTATACCGTAACCGACCTGAACGGGAATGCAGATTCCTGCAGTTTTACAGTCGAGGTTGAGGACGGCAACGCCCCGGTGATCACCTGCCCAACGGTGAATTATCCTGGCGGCAATACATATTTTCCCACCGATCCTGATTCTTGTACCTCCAAACAGAGCTTCTCTGCTCCCACGGCCAGTGATAACTGTACGCCGCCCGATAACCTGGTCAAAACTTACAAAATAACCGATGCCGACGGAACAGAAATAGATACGGGTATGGGCGATATTGCCGATTTTGCTTTTCCTGTAGGGACGAACACCGTTACCTATATCGTTACGGATGCCGTAGGTAATGCCGACACCTGTACCTTTGATGTTGAAGTGAGGGATAAACAGTCGCCGGCGGTCACCTGTCCAACGGTTATATATCCTTCCGGACTGCCTCATTTCCCTACCAACTCTGATACGGACTGTACATATACCGGCAGTTTCAGCGCCCCGACGGCTACCGATAACTGTACGGATGCTGCGGATCTGGTGATCACCTATAAGGTCGTTAATAACGCGACTTTGCTTACCGGCAACGACAGTATTGTCAATGTTCCGTTTCCTGTGGGGACGAATACCGTTACTTATATCGTTAAGGATGCTGCGGGTAATGCGGATTCCTGCAGTTTTACAGTCGAGGTTGAGGACGGTAACGCCCCGGTGATCACCTGCCCAACGGTGAATTATCCCGGTATCAGTACATATTTTACCACCGATCCCGATAAGTGTTTCTCCAAACAGAGTTTTCCTGCTCCCACGGCCGATGATAACTGTACGCCGTCCGATCAATTGGTTAAGACTTACGAAATAGCCACTGTCGATGGAGTAACGCCGGGTACGGGCGATATTGTCGATTTTGATTTTCCTGTGGGGACGAACACCGTTACCTGTATCGTTACGGACGCTGCGGGTAATGCCGACACCTGCGCCTTTGATGTTGAAGTGAGGGACGAGCAGTTGCCGACACCCGAATGTAAGGACATCACCGTGACTCTTGATATTCTTTCGGGCGAAGCGACGATTACGGCTGCGGATATCGACAACGGAAGCCGGGATAATTGCCTGGTGGCGAGCATGACCTTGAGTAAAGAGAAATTTGACTGCCGCGACATAGGAAATATTCCGGTTACATTGACCGTTGAGGATGCATCCGGCAACCGGGATTCCTGTACGGCCACCGTTCTTGTACGGTACGACGGGGCGCCCGTGCCCCAGGTTACTTTCCGGAAGGAGGAAATATGCAGTGATACCGATGCGGAACTGGATTTGACCAACCCTCGCTTCGAGCCGGTAACCGATTGGAGCTGGACGGCGTCTGTACCGGCAGGAATAATTCCCGCCACCGGCCTGGATGGAACGGCAAGCGGGGATACAACCATTATCCGGCAGTTTGAGAATACTGCCGATGCTGCGGAAAATGTGACGTACACGGTTACGCCCACGCTGTACGGCCAATGCACGTTAAGCTCCGTCAGCCGGGAAGTATCGGTAAATCCCCGACCGAAGCTGCTTGCCATGCCCGACACCAGCATTTGTAACAATACCGGCACGGAAAAAATTGTCGGGACGGTTTCGCAGGTGAGCGCCGGCGCGGATGTATATTACAGTTGGACCGTTGTCGATAACCCTGATGTGGATGGTGAAGCGGATTCCCCGTCGGAACAGATCATTGGTACGGCAATCAACCAGAATTTGAACAATCGTACGTTTGCCAGCCGGAAGGTTACCTATATCTTGTCTCCGTCTTTGCACCTGTCGGGCGATGTGTGCTCGTACGCGGGTTACGACGAACCGGTAGAGATTACCGTTGAGCCTGCGCCTGTTATCAAAGTATCGGTAGACCAGGATACGGTATGTAACAATACCACGGTTATTTTTACGGTCGACAGTCTGAACAGTCCGGCGGGGCAGTGGCAGTATATATTAAAGACCGCCATACCGGACAATGATCTCGCAACTCCCGATGTATCCGGCAGGAAAGGGAGGCAGAACGAATCGTTTTCGCAAACGCTTTATAATGATGCTACCGGATGGCACCGGATGAGATACGATTTCAGTCCGCAAATTATTACCCGGCAGGGGTACACATGCCAGGCCCCCGCTCAAAACGATACCCTGGTGGCTGTTCGTGTCAATCCGACACCGTTCATGAGTGTCGTCAACTTCCAGGATTCGATCTGCTTTAAGGATGATGGCCCCGAAATACGGATCACTTCCAATAATGGGGAAGTTCTTGGCGATTTGAAGTATAACCTGTGGAAGGTGGATTATGCCGGCAGTACCGTAGTGGAAAATGTCGTTGCCCCCGGTGTGGCGAATTTTACGGGACGCGCCGCTTCGATCGACCAGACCGCACTGTGGAACAGGTCGAATACCGAACAGACCGTGGCCTATTATATTTACCCGTTCATCGAATATCGCAATTCATTGTATTGTTCGGGCGATTCCGTGGAGCAAAAGATATACCTGGCTTCGGAACTCCTGTTCGACCTGGTTGATTCGACATATTACGGGGGGCGTAATGTCACCTGTTACGGCGCTTCGGATGGCATTATGAACGTATTGAATCAAACCGGCGGCTGGTCGGCAAATGGTTACGATTATCAATGGTCGGGATTTGTAAACTCGATTAATGCGCCAAGAGTCGCTAACCGTTCGGCGTCGACGTATGGGGTTACTGTCATCGACAAACTGATCGGATGCCAGGCGCATAAGGACGTTACTTTGACGCAGCCGGAAAAATTAATCATTCTCGATCCGCTGTTCGCCGATATCAAACACCCGGACTGCAACGGTCCTACCGGTTACATTAATGTGCACGTTACAGGAGGAACAAGAACCGACCAGGCCCCGTATAAATTTGAGGCCCGTCTTCGCGATGACGATGCCGTTTTTTATTATAGCGGTGAAGATTCCGTTTATACAAATTTGCAATCGGGTTTTTATATTGTAAATGTTGTTGATACCCATCAATGTGCCGCAACAAGGGAGTATGAACTGCAATATTTCAACGGTATTACCACGATGAATCCTAACTGGCAACATTCTCAGTACGGGCCGGATGCAGGTGGTCGCTCTTATGACATATCCTGCCATGGCGCCGGTAACGGGAGCATGAATCCGAACCCGGATCCCAACATTACGCTGTTTTCGAAATACACGTGGAAATATAACGGTGTTGTCTTTAAGGAAGATACTATCGGGGCGGGAGATCCCTACTTTACATATGCCCCTGCCAGTCAAGGCGGGGGAGATTTCCAGCTAACAGGACTGGAACCGGGATATTATGATTTGATCCTTGTGGACAACAGGGGATGTACATTCACTACCGACAGGCAAACGCTAACAGAGCCGGCAGAGATTACTTTCAATGCGTCGGTATCCAAATATGCGAATAACTACGAGGTGAAATGCGATGGAGCGAAGGACGGGCAAATCACGATATCGGACATAGCCGGCAGTTATGGGACATATAAATACGAATGGGACACGCCGGACGGCGATCCGACCGACATTGTAGCCGGCGCATCCGAACAAACCGCGCTCGGCGCCGGAACTTACAGTCTTAAGATCCTCAGCGGCCTGGTGCAGTGCGATACAGTCGTTTCCTTTACCCTCCATGAACCTCCTGCATTGGTGATTGCGGAAACCATTTCGGACTATAACAGTTACGAGGTGAAATGCTACGGCGACCATTCGGGGATCATCAGGCTCAACGTGAGCGGCGGCGGCAACGGGTCGTACAGCTATCAGTGGACTACCGCCGACGGTTCCGGTTTGGCGCCGCAGGCCAAGGACCAGGAAGCATTGTCGGCGGGCATCTATACGGTAAGTGTCGGATATTCGAGCGGACTCTGCGCCAGGACGGAACAGTATACGCTACACGCGCCGCTGCGCTTACAGAACGACTCGGTGGTGTCGGGTATTAAATGTTATGGCGATACGAACGCTTCCATACAGATCAGTATCTCTGGAGGCGTACCTTCCTACACTTACCAGTGGAGTTCGCCCGACGGCGCGATACCGTATCCGAATGTCGAAGATCAGTCGGGCTTAGCCCCGGGCACGTACCGGCTGGCGGTGATCGACGGGAACGGGTGCATCAAAACGGAAGTCTACTCGCTGCCGGAACCTGCGCCGGTAAGTCCGAACCTTGCAGCCGAAGATATGAGCTGCGATCCCGGGAACGATGGTTACATCACGGCTAATCCTTCGGGCGGAACCGGGAACAGCTACAGCTATGTATGGTGTAACGGGGAGACAACACCCGCCATCACAGGATTGACCGCCGACAATTACTCGGTAACCGTCACCGATATGAACGGCTGTACCGGTACGGACAGCGCATTCATCAACATCCCTTCGGCATTGACCGTGACGGCAACGGCGCTGTCCGGTTTCAACGGCTATCATATCGACTGCTATGGTAACAGCACCGGTAAGATCGCCCTGGACATATTGAACGGGCGCGGCGAATACCAATATCTATGGCAGTCGGGCGATGTGAGCGGAGGGCTGGAACACCTGGCGGCCGGATTCTACTCGGTTGAAGTCGCCGACAAGTTTAACTGCAAAGGCGACGCTTCGATAACGCTTACCCAGCCCGACCGCTTATGGGGACAATCCGTTACCACCGATATTACCTGTCCCGGCGGCAATGACGGCAGCATACAGGTACAGGCAGGCGGCGGCGTGACCTCGTTGCCGTACGGTTACCAGTGGTCGAACGGGGCGGCGGATTCCCCGATGGCCGATAACCTGACGGCAGGCGCCTATACGATACGGGTGACCGACAAAAATAATTGTACCCTCGATTTGCAGGTCACATTGACACAGCCGCCTGCTTTCGCGATCGATTTCATATCCACGGCCGCCTTCTGTCCCGAAACGCGCGATGGCGATATCCGCGCCGCTGTTTCGGGGGGAACGCCTCCGTATGCATACCTGTGGCCGGGCGTTAGCGGCGCTGTCGCATCCGGTATAACCGATGTGCGCGCCGGCGCTTACACGCTCGAACTAACCGATGCCATGAACTGTACATATTCCCAAACAGTGGAACTTGGCTACACAAGCAACGAATGTCTGCGAATACCCAATGCCTTCTCGCCCAACAGCGACGGTGCAAACGACCGCTGGGAAATCACAGTTGGCGACGCTCATGCGTCCGTCCGTTACCCTCTTGGCGATTTATACCCCGATGCCATTATAGAGGTATATTCCGGCAATTGGGGACTGTTGCTCTATCGTTCGCAAAAAGGGTATCCCGAACCCTGGGATGGGAAATATCATGGGAAATACCTCCCGGTAAACTCTTATGTGTATATCATCAAACTGAATCATAACAGCAGGCCGATCACCGGAAATGTCACTATTATCAAATAATAACCCATTGATCCGATGAGGAGTGTATACACGCTGATATGCCTTTTGCTTTTGCTGGGAGATGTTTTAGCCCAGCAATCGCCGGTGTATAGCCAGTATTTTATCAATGGATTCGTGGTCAACCCCGCCATGGCCGGCAGCGACGGAACCCTCAAATTCGAAATATCCGCGCGCGATTATATGCTTGGCGTCAGGGAAAGCCCCAGAACGTTCACGGCAAGCGGTAATGGCCGGCTGCTTCGCCGGAGAACCACTGTTAAAAACGGGAAACTGTCCTCGCAAAGCGGGAGAGTCGGCATGGGCGGGCAGGTTTACAGCGACCACAACGGCCTGGTGAACCGCATCGGGTTACAATATACGTACGCCTACCATATCGGGTTGCCCAATTCCCGGCAACTGTCGCTGGGGTTGTCGGCAGCCCTGTCGCAAACGCGCATTGATGCCGACAAGCTGGACTTCAACGATCCCGAACCCTTGCTCAAGGATGGATTTGGCAACCTGGCATATGTGCCCGACGCCGCCCTGGGCGTGTTCTATAAAAAGAAGGAATACTACGTGGGGCTTACGGTATCCAACCTGTTCCAGCGTTCCGTCCATTTTGGCGAGCTTGACTACAACTACGTCATGTACCGGCATTATTTCCTGCTTGGCGGAACAAGTTTCCGTACAGGCCCGGAATCATATATTGCGCCGACCTTCCTCCTGAAAGCAACCTCCAACAGGATGTACCAGGGCGAATTCTCGGTCAGGTTCTCGTACAGGGACGATATATGGACGGCCGTTACCTACCGCACGCCCCAAATAGCCGCACTGATGTTCGGCGTACGCTGCCAGAAGTTCCTGATCGGCTATACCTACGAGTATAACTTCAATACCATACGCGCCTACAGTTTCGGCGCGCACGAACTTTGCATCATCTACCGCTTGGGCGATACCGCCCGGCGATACCCCTGGCAGATCAGGTATTAAGGAACTGTCAAGAAATAGACGTTACGTTTCGGCGGCTTGAAAAGCCGGATTTTCATAACCGCAGGTCGCGACCTGCGGAAAGGAGATGTCTCGCGGCCACTGCCTGAAAGGGAGACGCGTCTTCCGCAAGCTGCGCTTCGCTTGCATGCGGTTACGAAAATAAAGCCCTCCGGGCTATGTAAATGGCGTTCTGACGTGTGTAAATGGCATTCTGGCGTGTGTAAATGACATTCTGACGCATGTAAATGGATGTTCCGACGCATGTAAATGGCGTTCTGGCGTGTGTAAATGACGTTCTGGCGTGTGTAAATGACGTTCTGGCGCATGTAAATGGCATTCTGGCGCGTGTAAATGGCATTCTGGCGTATGTAAATGGCGTTCTGGCGTATGTAAATGGCGTTCTGGCGTGTGTAAATGGCATTCTGGCGCATGTAAATGACGTTCTGGCGTGTGTAAATGAGACGAATGTTTTGGTAAATAATTCATCATTAGATTTGCACTTTGTAAAATAAAAGTAATTTTGTGATTGAGATTCAATTTTGGTGGTATCGATTTATTGCCATTTCTTTTTATCTTTGCACTTTGGCAGTCGGGGCGATCATTACCGCCGAAAGTTATTATCAAATTCTAAAATAAAAAAATGATGAAAACATTGAAAACAGCAGGTCTGACAACCCTGCTTTTGCTGCATTTCGGCTTTGTGCTTCATGCAGAGGAAGACATTTACGAAAA
>JAISCQ010000111.1 GCA_031265445.1 Bacteroidales bacterium | reverse complement strand
TTGACGCGGGGATCATGCATTTTTCTGAAAACCTGATGTAATTTCGTCATGACTGTTTGTATTTCCTGCAAAATTACAATGCCTTTCCGAAAATATAATCATGGATATCAATTAGTTATTAACAACCAAACGACAAAAATGTTGATAACCACTCATTTATTCTATTTTTTATGCGTTGACCCTCCCCATAGCGCTTCAAAAAAAGAAATAACCAAAAAAAACACTAAATTTGTCGGCTTAAAATAATATGTATCATGCAAACAATAGATCAATACAGTTTCAAGGGCAAAAAAGTTATCATCAGAGTCGATTTTAATGTCCCGTTAGATAAGCAAACTTTTGCAGTAACCGACGATACCCGCATCCGTGGGGCGTTGCCTACCATCAAAAAGATACTGGCTGACGGCGGTTCGGTCATCCTGATGTCGCACTTGGGAAGGCCGAAAGGCGTGGAAGAAAAATATTCGCTCAGGCATGTCATCGGGCGTTTTTCCGACCTTTTAGGCCGGGAAGTAAAGTTTGCCGACGACTGCATGGGCGAAAGCGCCCGGAAAATGTCGGGCGAACTGAAACCCGGCGAAGTACTGCTGCTCGAAAACCTCCGTTTCTACGCAGAAGAAGAAGGCAAGCCCCGCCTGCCCGACACAGCTTCCGACGAAGAGAAGAAAGCAGCCAGGGCCGCATTGAAACCCAAACAGAAAGAATTTGCGAAACAACTGGCAAGCTACGCCGATGTATATGTCAACGATGCTTTCGGTACAGCACACCGTGCGCACGCTTCCACCGCCCTCATCGCCGACAGTTTCAGCGTCGAAAACAAAATGTTCGGGTACCTGATCAACAGCGAGCTGAAAGCGATGGACAAAGTGCTGAACTCAAGCGAAAAGCCCTTCACTGCCATCATGGGCGGCGCCAAGGTTTCGGACAAGATACCGATCATCGAAAATCTGCTCGACCGCGCTCAAAACCTGATCATCGGCGGCGGCATGACCTATACCTTTATCAAGGCGCAGGGCGGCAGGATCGGTAAATCGCTGTGCGAAGACGACAAACTCGAACTGGCGCTCGAAATCCTGAAAAAAGCCGGGGAAAAGGGCGTCAGGATCTATTTGCCGACCGATGCCGTAATTGCCGACGCTTTCGATGCCAGCGCCAATACCGATATCTCGAAGGTGGACGAAACTCCCGACGGCTGGATGGGCCTGGATATTGCCGACGAAAGCATCAAGGCGTTCGGCGAAGTGATTGCCAACTCGAAAACCGTGTTATGGAACGGCCCGATGGGTGTGTTCGAATTTGAAAAGTTCTCGAAAGGCACTTCAGCCATTGCCCAGGCTGTGGCCAAAGCTACGGAAAACGGCGCTTTCAGTCTCATCGGCGGCGGCGACTCGGTAGCAGCTATCAACAGGAACAAACTGGCCGACAGGGTGAGCTACGTATCCACCGGCGGCGGCGCGATGCTCGAATACATGGAAGGAAAGGAACTTCCGGGTATCAAAGCTATTCGCGGATAAAACGATGGATGACGGATGATCGGATACGGAATACGGATGAAGTATTCGATTTCCGATTTTTTTGACAGACCTCCGAGCTTTTTACCGCAGTCAATCATCAATCATCAATAAGTCCAATGGCAGACAAGCGATCCACCAATATCAATATCAAAAACAGGAAAGCATCGTTCGAGTACGAGTTTCTTGAAAAATACATTGCCGGTATTCAGCTGTTCGGCACCGAAATCAAGTCCATCCGCGGAGGAAAGGCCAACCTGACGGATGCATATTGCTTTTTCCGCAACAGCGAACTTTGGATACAGGGCATGCATATTGCCGAATATTGGTGGGGCAACTTCAATAATCACGACCCGAAGCGCGAACGCAAATTGTTGCTTTCGCGCAGGGAGCTGAATAAGCTGGAACGCAAATCGCAGGATAAGGGTTTGACCATGATTGCACTGCGGATGTTTGTCAACGACCGCGGCTTTGCCAAATTGGAAATCGCGCTGGCGAGAGGTAAAAAAACGTACGACAAGCGCGAGGACATCAGGCAAAGAGATTCCAAACGCGAGTTGGACAGATTGCGGAAACGATAAGTACCGGATCAGATGGCGATCAGACTGCATAACCGGATAGAAGTGAATGTGAAACATTTTGCCTTTCTGTTTCTCATCTTCACTCTTCACTCTTCACTCTTCACGGCAAAGGCTTACCGGATAGAAATATCCAATCAAGCGATTGCCGGCGCTCCCGTTTTCCTGGCAGGCTATTACGGCGACCAGGTGTCGGTGATCGATTCGGCGCTGACGGATGCGAGCGGTAAGGCTGTTTTTGAGCGCGATGATGATCTCTGTGCCGGGATATACACCATCGTAGCGCCCGGAAAACTGTCATACGACATGCTGCTGGACGCCGGACAGCAGGTGCGCATGGAATGGACGGCAACAAACGATGTCCGTATCGAGGGCGATACGCAAACGGCCGTTTATGCTGCTTACCATGTCCTGAAAAACACCCGGCCCGGCAAGGAGCGACTCGCCGAACGACGTCAGCAAATCATCGATCAATATCCCAACACCTTTCTTGCCGCTTACTTCACGGCGTTACAGCCTGTAGAACCGTCCGGCGCGGATACCGCCGGCGATGTGAGTCAACTGATGAAGGCATATCGCCACCGTCGACGTCATTTCTTTGACCACATGCCGCTTTCGGATGTGCGTTTGCTGCGTACGCCGCTATACGACGAAACGGTGCGTTATTATGTCACCAAATTCGTTACCCAGCAAACCGATTCGCTGATACACATCGCCTACCGCATGCTGGAACAGGCTTCCGGAAATGACGAAACCTTTTTCTATGTATCCGATTTTCTGCTCGATTTCAGCCTGCGTCATCAAAAGATAAAGGACATCCACAAACTCCACAATTTCGTACAGCGCAACCGCGACATGCTTGGCGTAAAAGGCTATGCCATGCTTCCTGCCAGGCAGAAAACCAACTACTTCAAGGTGCCCGACGAGAAATCGCTGCAAAACCGATTGGAAAACATGCCGCTGACCGATATCAAGGGACAGGCCTTCAACCCGCTGTCCATACGCAGCAAATACCGCGTCTACTATTTCTGGAAAAACGATTGCCCGCGCTGCATAGCCGATGCTTCACGATGGCAGGCGGCGCTCAACAGGTATCAGAATAAATCGTGCTTCGGCATTGCTGTTAATACCCAAAACAGCGTTCAACAACAGGAAAACAGGATATTGGCCTATGAGCCGTTGTGCATCAATGTCTCAATCGGCCAGATGCCCCTGTGCGAAACCATTTTCTTTGTTACCTATTATTCCAAGATTGTGGTAACCGACACGGATGGTCATATTATTGGGATTTTCGGCTCATCGGCCTCGCTGGATAATTTCCTGAAAATTGCGCGATAGGTTACGCCGGGAACCACTGAGGAAATCCTGAGAATGACGCCCATTTTTACCTCATGCTAAACTCGCACCCGCAGTACCGCTGGTTGTAAAAGCCGTTTTCTTTCAAAAGTGCATGACGGCGTTCGCTCAGTCCATCCTTCCGCCAGTTTTTTTCCCAGAACTCCACGCCGGCGTATTGTGATGCGGCCCAGTGTCCCGCCTGTGCTATCTGGTCGAGGCTTTTCCAGCGCGATGAGGCCAATGTGGTAGCAAATCGTTCGAATCCGTGTTCATGCGCCATCCGGACCGTGGCCAACAGGCGCATTTTGAAACATTCCAGACAGCGGGCGCCGCGTTCCGGCTCATGCTCCAATCCGCGAATACACTGTAGCCAGTATTCGCGGTCATAGTCGCCATCAATCACTTCGATTCCTTGTGCACCGGCAAATCGGGTAAGTTCCGCCTTGCGGATGCCGTATTCCTTTTGCGGATAGATATTCGGATTATAATAAAAAATCGTCGGGCGTATGCCTGTTGCAAGCAGCCATTCGATGATTGCAGCGGAACATGGGGCACAACAGCTATGGAGTAACACGGTTTGCATGGTGCAAAGTTAAAAAAACCGGAGATTTCACCTGTATATTTTAATTCATGCATCTTTTATGGTTTCGTTTGATGAAAAAAAACTTTCAAAATGTTTTGTTTTTGTTTCGAATAATTTCTTTCTTTGTCACATCGTGATTCATAAATTTTTGGAGCAATTTCGTATAAATGATGCGTGAAAACAATATCCATCGTCTGAAAGCGGACCGTCGTCCGTGGGATTTCATTGTGATCGGCGGCGGGGCAACCGGTCTGGGGGTCGCCGTGGATGCTGCCGGAAGGGGATTTAAAACAGTTCTGTTGGAACAGTCGGATTTTGCAAAAGCAACATCAAGCCGGAGTACCAAGCTGGTGCATGGCGGAGTGCGTTACCTGCAAAAAGGCGATGTAGCGCTGGTGCGCGAAGCCTTGCGCGAACGCGGCCGTCTTCGCCGCAATGCGCCGCACCTGGTGAAAGACCAGCGTTTTATTGTCGCCGCTTATTTATGGTGGGAAAAACCTTTCTACACCATCGGATTGACCCTGTACGACTGCTTGGCCGGAAAACTCGGACTGGGACGCTCGCTCCCGATGAGCCGCTCCAAACTGATCCGGGCCATACCGCAGATCATCCGGAAAGGGTTACGGGGCGGCGTGGCGTATCACGACGGGCAATTCGACGATGCGCGGCTGGCAGTCAATCTGATGCAAACGGCAGTCGACGAGGGCGCCGTGGCGCTGAACCATGCAAGAGTGACCGGCCTGCTGAAAACAGGCGGAAGGGTTTCGGGCGTTACCGTTCGCGACGAGATCGGCGGCGAAAGTTTCGAACTGAAAGGTCGATGCATCGTCAATGCCACCGGTATCTTTGTGGATGACGTGATCCGGATGGACAACAGCGACTCCGCGCCGCTGGTACGCCCCAGCCAGGGGATACACCTGGTGGTCGACCGCTCGTTCCTTGGCGGAGACGATGCCATCATGATTCCGAAAACCAGCGACGGACGCGTGCTTTTTGGCGTCCCGTGGCATAACCGCGTCATCCTCGGAACAACTGACACGCCCGTGAAAGAATGTGTGCTGGAGCCAAAACCCCTGGAAGAAGAAATAGAGTTCGTGCTGAAAACATCCGCAGCATACCTCGCGCGACCGCCGCAACGCAAGGATGTACTTTGCGTTTTTGCCGGCTTGCGTCCTTTGTCTGCTCCCAAAAAAAACGCAGATGAAAAGGAAACGAAAGAACTCTCACGCCGCCATAAATTAATGGCGGCGCCTTCGGGGCTGATCACCATTACCGGCGGAAAATGGACTACCTACCGCCAGATGGCGCAGGAAACCGTAGATTTGGGAATCCATCGATGCGCCTTGCCCGAAAGAAAATGCGTGACCGCAGACATGAAAATTCACGGCTACATGCATCTGGTCGACCGCAGCGACTGGCGCTCGGTGTACGGCAGCGACGGCGACAGGATACAGGCCCTGCAAAATGAAAAACCGGAATATGCCGAAAAGCTGCATCCCGATTTCGATTTCACGGCGGCGGAAGTCGTTTGGGCGATACGCGAAGAAATGGCTGTAACGGTAGACGACGTACTGGCGCGCCGCGTGAGGGCTTTGTATCTGGATGCGCGCGCCGCAAAAGAAATGGCTCCGAAAACGGCGCGCATCATGGCCCGGGAAATGGGAAAAGATGAGGCCTGGGAGAAAATGCAGGTGGAAGAGTTTGTCAAAATTGCAGATCAATACATCTTATAAAAGAACAGGAGCGCAATGCATCATCTTCGCGACCGGTTCGTCATGCTGCGCTTCAGGCGCCCATTATTCATCCATCAAAAACGAATGAAAGCCTTTCGGAAAAAATACGGAAAGGGATACCCGGTCATCCCGGCAGCGGTCGTCCTCTTCGCGGGAATCTTGCTCCTTGCCTTTTCAGGGAACGTTTCCGCGCAGTCGACCCTCAACGTCATCAAAGTAAAACGGGCAAAAGACTGTCACCGGTTCTTTCAATACGCCGGCAAGGACATTCCCATCATCAGCGGACATCGGGGTGGCGCCATCAGAGGTTTTCCCGAAAACTCCATCGAATGTTTCGAAAACGTCCTCAAACATACGCCCGCCTTTTTCGAGATCGATCCGCGACTGACCCGCGACAGCGTGGCAGTGCTGATGCACGACGCCACGCTCGAGCGTACCTCCGGCGGCACGGGAAAGGTGTCGGACTATACCTGGGCCGAACTGCAACAATTCCGCCTGAAGGACAGCGAGGGAAACCTGACGGATTTCCGTATTCCCACACTGGAAGCCGTTATTGAATGGGCGCGTGGAAAAACCATCCTGAATCTGGACAGAAAGGACGTCCCGCCCGAAGTAACGGCGGCTTTGATCAAGCGGATGAAAGCCGAAGCCTTCGTAATGATCACCGTGCACAACCCCGAACAGGCTATGTTTTACCACAGGGAAATACCCTCTGTTACCTTCTCGGCGCATGTTTTAACCAAAGAAGCTTTCCATGCATACGACAAAGCCGGCTTTCCCTGGAAACAGTCCATCGTGTACATCGGCCCAAAGGTGAAACCCGAAAACAGGGAGTTGTACGGGCTGATCCATGCGCGTGGCGCCACCTGCATGATCTCGGCCGCGCCCACGTACGACAGGCTGGAAAATGCCGCTGAACGCAAACAGGCATACATCGACGTTTTCAATGACGGTGCGGATATTCTCGAATCCGACCTGCCCATAGAAGTCGGCGAGGCCGTTAAAGCGATCATGCCGGCGAAAGCGAAGAAGAAAAAATATTTCGGAACCATGATGGTGAAATAACGCGCAGAAATATCCCTTAACCAATAATAATGAAAACATTTCGTTGCCTTTTATGTATCGTTGCCTTTATCATTGTTGGATCAAACGCTTATGGCCAGCATAAGTATCAAAAACCGGCGCTTTCCGACCCAAACTCATGGTCGGCCATCCTGTTCCCGGACATACAGTCTTATGTAAAGTTCGGAAGGAACCAACCCATCCTCGACCTGATGACCGCATGGGTGCAGGAAAATCAGCAGGAGTTGAATATCCGTTCGGCTTTCTTTGTTGGCGATCTTGTCGATCAGAACGACCTCGTTGACGCCGCCCCCGCCAGATATAACCAGCCTGCGAAACAGCAGTGGGAGGCGTCGGCGCGTTCGTTGTCCAGGCTCGACGGGCGCATCCCGTATTTCCTGTGTACAGGGAACCACGATTACTCTTATTTTGACGGGAAGAAGGGACGGTCGCAGTTCAAGGAACATTTTCCCGTGGATAAGAATTACAAAACCAGGGAATTGCTAAAGCATGTAACCGCCAACAGCGACGGCATCCCGACCATGGAGAACGCGGCGTACGAGTTCGTCTCTCCCCACGGCGTCGACTTCCTGGTGCTTTCGCTGGAATTTGCGCCGCGCGACACAGTGGTAGCCTGGGCCAAAAGAATCGTATCATTGCCGAAATACGGGAACCACACGGTGATACTGCTCACACACGCTTACCTGAATGCAAAGAATGAACGGATCGTCAAAGCCAATTATCCCATTGAGGACGGCAACTATGGCGAAGCTTTGTGGGAGAAACTTGTAAAACCTTCGTCCAACATCAGGCTGGTACTGTGCGGCCATGTGGCTGCTCCCGACGATTGGCGCGGCCATGTGGGATTCAGTACCGACATTAATTCCGCCGGTAAGAAGGTACACCAGATGATGTTCAACGCGCAGGCGCTTGGCGGCGGTTGGTATGGCAACGGCGGCGACGGCTGGCTGCGGATATTCGAGTTCATGCCCGACAGGAAAACAGTGAAGGTACGTACCTTTTCGCCGTTTTTTGCCATTTCGCCCACTACGCAGCAGTATGCGCGGCAAACCGAGAGTTTCAATGAATTTACATTTTCTTTCGAATAAAAGTCAATATGTCGAAACTGACAACCGCGTTAAAATTGGCGCGTGAAACCCGTGCATTGCAGATTGGCGTAAATATATTAAACCGGGTTCCGGTGATGTTTGCCGAACAGTTTCCCGGGCAAAGGGCTATTGTTGTGGCCGATGCCGCCACGTTCGGCGTTGCGGGAAAAGCTGTATCCGCTTATCTCCGCGAAGCAGGCATTGCACAGGATGAGCCTTTTGTATTTGCTGATCCCGGCCTGTATGCCGAGTTCAAATTTGTAGAACAGTTGGAAAAAGCCCTGGCCCAAACCGATGCCATCCCCGTTGCCGTGGGTTCCGGTACCATCAACGATCTCGCCAAGCTGGCCGCGCACCGTACCGGCCGTCCGTATATCTGTGTCGCCACAGCCGCATCAATGGACGGGTATACCGCTTTCGGGGCATCCGTCACCTTCCGGGGCGCCAAGCAGACATTCACCTGTCCGGCACCGCAAGCCGTGCTGGCCGATGTTGAGATTATCCGCAAGGCTCCTGCCGAAATGACCGCTTCGGGCTATGCCGACCTCTTCGCCAAGATCACGGCGGGCGCCGACTGGATACTGGCGGACGGACTGGGCGTGGAAGCCATCGACCCCACGGCGTGGTCGATTGTACAGGATGGGTTGCACGAAGCATTAGCCAATCCCGACGGAGCACGTGCAGGAGTTGTCGAAGCTGTTTCGCCGCTGATCGAAGGCTTGATGCTGGGCGGTTTTGCCATGCAGTGGGCACGATCGAGTCGTCCGGCATCGGGCGCCGAGCACCAGTTCAGCCACCTTTGGGATATGGAACACCACACCCACAACGGGAAAGCTCCTTCGCACGGATTTAAGGCAGGAATTGCCACGCTGTATATTTCAGCCCTGTATGAACAGTTGTTGAATCACCCTGTGGAACAGTTGGATGTAGCGGCCTGTTGCGTACGGTGGCCGGATTTGAGCCAACAGGAGGCGCGTGCAGGGGAATTGTTTTCGAACACCGGTTTCCTCGAAACGGCATTGACCGAAACACGCGCCAAATACTTATCGAAGGAAGAATTGGCGAAACAATTGGAAACATTGAAAGTAAGATGGCCGGTCATCAGGGAACGCCTGGAAAAGCAACTGTTACCCCCGGCCGAAGTAAAGCGGCGCCTGCAATCGGGTGGAGCGCCCGTTGAGCCGGAAGAGATCGGCATCAGCCGTGCACGTCTTCGCGACAGCTTCTTTCGCGCACAGTATATCCGCCGCCGTTTTACCATCCTCGATGTGGCGGTGCGCACCGGTTGTCTCGGCTTGTGGCTGGATCGCATGAAAATTGACAAATAATGGAATACGCAAACATGCCGGCCGAAACGGCCCAAAAGTTCAAGTATTGGCAAACACGCACCATCATTGCGAGTATGATCGGCTACGCGCTGTTCTATTTTGTGCGCAAGAACTTGAGTATCGCCATGCCGGCCATGCAAGCCGATCTGGGGATCACCAAAACCGACCTGGGGATTTTCCTGACGCTGCACGGGCTGTTGTACGGCGTGTCGAAATTTGCCAACGGGTTCATCGGCGACCGCGTTAATGCCCGTATCTTCATGGTGACGGGGCTGGCGCTTTCGGCGCTTTGCAGCATCCTCTTCGGTTTCAGTTCGGCAGTGATGGTATTCGGCCTGGTGTGGATGCTCAACGGATGGTTCCAGGGAATGGGTTTTCCGCCCTGCGCCCGGCTGCTCACCCACTGGGTTCCACCCAATGAGCTGGCTACCAAAATGTCGGTATGGAATACATCGCACTCGATCGGCGCCGGGTTGGTGGTCATCATTTGTGGATATATCGTAGCGATGGGCTGGCGCTGGTGTTTCTATATCCCGGCGGCAATTGCCCTGTGCGGCGCCGTATTCCTGTGGGTAACCATGCGCGATACGCCCGGTTCGGTGGGCTTGCCTGAATTACATCCCGAAAAAGCCGGAACCAAAGAAGAAAAATCGGCCGAATTTAAACGGTTTGTCCGGGAAAAAGTATTCGGTAACCCGTATATCTGGATGATTGCCATTGCCAACTTTTTTGTGTATACCGTCCGTTTTGCCGTATTAGACTGGGGGCCGATGCTCCTGTCGGAAGCCAAAGGCCTGTCGCTGCAACACGCCGGCTGGATGGTGGCCGCATTCGAAATTGCCGGTATCGTGGGGATGCTGGCTGCAGGAAGGTTCACCGACAAAGTGCTTGGCGGTCATGGGGCGCGTACCTGTGTCATTTGCATGACCTTTGCCGCTTTATTCATCTTTCTGTTCTGGCGGATGAGCGCCCCGCCCATGTGGCTGGCCACAACGATTCTTGGTGCGGCCGGGTTTTTCATCTATGGACCGCAGGCGTTGGTGGGCATCGCCGTTGCCAACCTGGCGACCAACAAAGCTGCCGCTACGGCTGTCGGCTTTACCGGGCTTTTCGGGTATGCAAGCGCCTTGCTGTCGGGCTGGGGATTAGGCGCCCTCGCCGAACGCTACGGGTGGAATTACGCCCTGGGCGGATTGATTGCCGCCGCCCTTGCCGGGACGGTCATGTTCCTTTTTACCTGGCCTGCCAAAGCGCACGGCTACGATGAAGAAGCGCGACCTCTCCCGGCAGCGGCATGGGACAGTCCGGAGATATCGAAGGCTCGTAAAGGCTGATGCCGATTTTATACGCCAATGATCAATTGTCAGTTATCAGATTTTTATCAATGACCGGAATAGAATTATCAGCATATCCCGACCGTCAAACATTACTGGAACGCGTCGGGAAAATCAGGCACGTGGCGCTCGACATGGACGGCACCATTTACAGGGGCGGAACGCTGTTCCCGTATACTGTGCCGTTTCTCAGCCGTTTGAAGGAAATGGGCATCGGATATTCGTTTTTAACCAACAACCCGTCGAAAAGCATAACCGATTACCTGGAACACTTGCAGAAAATGGGACTTCCGGCTACGCCGGAAGAATTGTATACCTCGGTACAGGCGACCATCATCTACCTGAAAACACATCGTCCGCGGGCAGGCCGTTTGTTCATCCTGGGAACGCCGAGCATGATCAGCGAATTTGAAAAAGCAGGCTATGTCTCAACAGCCGACGACCCGTCGGACGAGCCGGATGCCGTGGTGGCGGGATTCGATATGACCCTGGCTTACCCCCGGCTGTGCCGTGCCGCATGGTGGATACACTGTGGAAAACCTTATGTGGCGACTAACCCCGATTGGGTATGTCCCACCGACCAGCCAACCATCCTGGTCGATTGCGGCTCGATATGCGCCATGCTCGAAAAGGCGACCGGACGCAAGCCCGATGCCACCCTGGGGAAACCGCAGCCCGAAATGCTGGACGGGATATTGGGCGCCCACCGCTTGCAGCCATTCGAGGTAGCTATGGTGGGCGACCGTATCTATACCGATATGATGATGTCGCATAAGGCCAACGCCTTTGGCGTGCTTGTGTTGAGCGGGGAAGCGACGCTGGCTGATGCGCAAAAAGCCGATCCGACGCCGGATGTAACCTTACGGAGCATCGAACAGCTGGGTGAACTGATCACGGAAGCAAGGTCATGAATCCCCGTATCGCACCCGAAACGGCGCGGTTCATTCTTTCCGGCGACGGTATTGATTTGATGACATGCAGACGCCCGTACTCAGGAGGAAAATCCCGACACGCAGGGGAGAAATTCCCCCATGTAGGGGAGAAGTTCCCCCATGTAGGGGAAGGGTTCCCCCAAGTAGGGGAGAGATTCCCCCATATAGGGAAAAAGTTCCTCCTATGCAGGGGAGAGGTTCCCGGACGTCCGGGGAAAATCCGGACAGTGAGCGTAAAACTTCGGGAACAGGATAAAATTGTCCGTTGTCGAGACATCAGGCAATCCTTTCAAACTGGCAAATGAAAGCAGCCTTTACCGGTTACGGCACATTCGGTTTCGAAGGTTCGGGCATGAATATTTTTTCCGAAGGATGTCATGACCCGATAAGAATAAAAAATATGACCGTTTAAATCAAATTTATTTGAACCTTTGCAGTTTTACTGAAAGTAAAAAAATATAATTTAAATAGTTTACATCCATGAAAAATCTGTTAGCGCCGCCGCCCTGTAAGGAAAAGCTGCCTCCGGAAAAGATCGACGGGACCTGCAAAAGGCTCCGGCTACAGGTCTTTCTGGGCATATTCCTCGGCTATGCGGCATATTACCTTGTCAGGAAAAACTTTTCGCTGGCCATGCCTTACTTGCAAACACTGGGATTCGACAAGTCGGAACTCGGCTTTGCCTTCGCATTCAATGCCACCGCCTACGGCATCTCCAAATTCATCATGGGCGGAATATCCGACCGCAGCGACGCCCGGAAATTTCTGGCATTAGGGTTAATACTGGCATCGGCGGCCACCATGCTGGCCGGAACGGCGTTCGGCGTATCCAGCATCGCGATGATGGCGCTTTTCCAGTTTCTCATCGGCTGGTTTGGCGGGATGGGCTGGCCTCCCTGCGGACGGGTGATGACCCACTGGTTTTCGGTAAGGGAACGCGGAACAAAGATGTCCTTCTGGAATGTGGCGCACAACGTGGGCGGCGGACTGGTAGGAGTGATCACCGCCTGGGGCGTTACCTTCGCCCTGTCGCTGGGATTTTCCGCCGGACTTTCGCAGTTGCTGGGCATTTTCTGGCTGCCTGCCGCCATTGCCGTCCTGGTCGCATTGATCGCCTGGCTTCTGATCAGGGATACGCCGCAATCATGCGGACTGCCGAGCATTGAGGAATACCGGAACGATTATCCGCCCAATTACAGCGAGAAATCGGAAACCGTACTGAAAACCAAAGACATATTCTTCAAGTATGTCTTCCCCAATAGAATCCTGTGGATCGTGGCTTTGGCCAACGCTTTCGTTTATTTTGTCCGCTATGGCGTACTCGACTGGGCGCCCACCTATCTTAGCGAAGTAAAAGGCTATAACATCAGGGAGATCGGTTTTGCGTATTCGCTGTACGAATGGGCGGCCATCCCCGGCACCATCCTTTGCGGATGGATCAGCGACGCGGTCTTCAAAGGCAAGCGCGCCATCACGACCATCATTTTCATGGCCCTGGTAATGGCGGCGATTTTCGTATACTGGAAAAATATAGACAGCAAACTGATCGACAGCATCGCTCTGGTGGCAATCGGCTTCCTGATCTACGGGCCGGTAATGCTCATCGGCGTACATGCGCTGGATCTGTCGCCCAAAAATGCCGCGGGAACATCGGCCGGATTAACGGGATTCTTCGGATATTTCTTCGGAACCTCCATCCTGGCCAACATCGTCATGGGCAAGGTGGCGCAGACGTATGGCTGGGACTCCGGTTTCGAGCTGCTCATCGCGAGCTGCCTGGTGTCCATCCTGCTGATGGCGCTGACGCACCGGCAGGAACAGCGCGCTTATCGCGAAAAGAAAATTCAACCGGACATGAACCGGGAGATCAGTCAGGATAGAGATACACCGATAAATAAATAAATAACAGATGAAAAAGATTTTAATGATTATTGCCTTTGTACTGGCCGGCAATGCATGGGCTGATGCGCAGACATACCGCCGGATCAACGGTTGGCCGCAGGAGGTCAACAGCAGGATCGAGAGTTTCCTCAATTCCACCCTCGTCACGACCACCCGGAAGGTAGCCGTGTTCGACTGCGACGGCACTGTCTTCGGGCAGGCGCCGCACTATCTCGCCGACGAAGCGCTCTACCGCTATGCCGACGAAACGTACAGAGACCGCACGGACAAAACGGCAAAAGAGAAGCTGGCCATCCTCCGGGCGATGGTCAAAAACGGCGACAACGTAGGGAAGCGCTACGTGGAAGACCGCATTCATTTCCTGTCCGGCCTCTCGCCCGAAGAGATCGAACTGATGGGCGACAACTGTTATCGCCGGGCGTACCGCGGGAAGATCTATCCCGAAATGAAGGAATTTATTGCCAACCTGAAAGCGTACGGCTTTGAAGTGTGGATACTGACCGCTTCGCCCGAACTGCTTTACCAGAAGTTTGTGTCCGAAGAACTGGGCATTCCCGTAACGCAGGTGGTAGGCGCCAAATGCGTGGTAGCGCACGGACGTACCACCGGCGAGATCATCCCCCCGATACCGCAGGACGACGGCAAAGCAACCGCCATCGAAACGTTCATCAAGGCAAAACCGCTGATTGTCGGCGGAAACAGCCGCGGCGACATGGACATGATCAACGAATCCTGCGGCCTGAGAATGGTGGTGAACCCCGACGACGAAACGGTTCGCGGACCCGAAGACGGCCCGATGAACGGACATACCGTAAAATCATACTGGGAAAAGGAAGGAGCCCTGATTGTCAAGTGCAACGACGTAACCGACCCTTCCGTACATTTCCATACCGCCGACTGGAAAATACGGAAGAATAAAGAAAATCCGAAATAAAACAAAAAATGTATCTTTGCAGGGTTGATGGAGCACGGCAACATCTATCCCTGACGGGGACTTTCGTCATACGATGAGCCGGTGCAACGTTTTCCAATCTTTTTCATCATGAGCGCCGAACAGGACGATATATTAAATCAGGTCGCCAACCGCGAGTACGAGCACGGATTTGTGACCGACATCGAAACCGAAACCATTCCCAAAGGTCTGAATGAAGATATGATCCGGTTGATTTCGCAAAAGAAGAATGAACCGGAATTTATGCTGGAATTTCGCCTGAAGGCTTATCGCAAATGGTTGACCATGGAGATGCCCCGCTGGGCGCATCTTGCCATTCCCGAAATCGATTACCAGGATATTATCTATTATGCAGCGCCCAGGCAGAAACCGGCGCTAAGCAGCATGGACGAGGTAGATCCCGAATTGCGCCGTACTTTCGAAAAACTCGGCATCCCGCTCGAGGAGCAGAAGTTGCTGGCCGGAGTAGCCGTGGACGCCGTCATGGACAGTATTTCGGTGAAAACCACTTTCCGCGAGGAATTAGCCCGGTATGGCATCATCTTTTGTTCGTTCAGCGAGGCTGTGCGCGAACATCCCGACCTGGTGCAACAATATGCAGGCTCGGTGGTGCCCTGCGGCGATAATTATTTTGCAGCGCTCAATTCGGCTGTCTTTAGCGACGGTTCGTTCTGCTACATCCCCAAAGGAGTGCGCTGCCCCATGGAACTCTCTACGTACTTCCGCATCAACGCGGCCAACACCGGCCAGTTTGAACGCACTTTGCTGATTGCCGACGAAGGCGCCTATGTATCGTACCTCGAAGGCTGTACCGCTCCGCAACGCGACGAGAACCAGCTGCATGCAGCCGTGGTGGAAATCGTGGCCATGAAGAACGCCGAAGTGAAATACTCCACCGTACAGAACTGGTATCCGGGCGACCGCGAGGGCAGGGGAGGGATCTTCAATTTCGTCACCAAGCGGGGTATCTGCAAGGGCGATAACTCAAAAATATCGTGGACACAGGTGGAGACAGGATCAGCCATCACATGGAAATACCCCGGCTGCATTTTGAAAGGCGATCACTCCATCGGCGAATTTTTCTCGGTAGCGGTAACCAACAACCGGCAACAGGCCGATACCGGCACCAAGATGATCCACATCGGCAAAAACACGCGCAGCCGCATCGTTTCGAAAGGCATATCGGCCGGGTTCAGCCGGAACAGCTACCGGGGACTGGTGAAAGTGCTGGGCGCCGCCGATAACGCCCGCAACTTCTCGCAGTGCGATTCGCTCCTGCTGGGCGGCAACTGCGGCGCGCATACTTTCCCATATATGGAGGCGGCGAATACTTCGGCGGTGGTGGAACACGAAGCAACCACTTCGAAAATCGGCGAAGACCAACTGTTTTATTGCAACCAGCGCGGCATCAATATCGAAGATGCCGTAGGATTGATTGTCAACGGCTACGCCCGCGAGGTCATCAACCGGTTGCCCATGGAATTTGCCGTAGAAGCCCAAAAGCTGTTATCCATCAGTCTGGAAGGAAGCGTGGGATAAATGAGATTTAAAGTTATTGATTCAAAATTCAAAATTGATGACCGGCCCGATCAGCGGATGGTAGCGTTCCTGCGCAAGCATCACGTGCTGACGCTGGCTACCTGCTGCGATAACCGGCCATGGTGCTGCAACTGTTTTTATGCGTATGTCGACCGTTTGTGCGGACTGGCACTTACATCCGACGCCGCAACGCGCCATATTGCCCAGGCGCAGCAACAACCGTACGTCGCAGGAAGCATTGTCCTCGAATCGACGGTTGTGGGCAAATTACAGGGAATACAGCTGGAAGGGAAACTCATGGAAGCCGACGGGGAATTGCTGAAAGAAATCAAAGCCGCATATTTGAAGCGTTTCCCCTTTGCCGTGCTCATGGATACCAGACTATGGCTCCTGAAACTGTCGACCATGAAAATGACCGATAACCGTTGGGGATTCGGGAAAAAACTGTACTGGAGCGCCTCCCTCTGATCTTCTCCATGCGGGCGTTTGCCTGCTTCGCCGTGCGGGATTCCCGTTCCAGCCCTGTCGGCAGCTTCGCAGCCTGACGACCGGTTAGGGCCGCAGGGCTAAAATCCCGCAAAATACCCCGATAATCCCACGATAAGCCCGACTGCCACCGAGATAGCCTTCATCCATACGAATCCGCGTTTTGATTCGGCTAACAGGGGTAGTCCTGCGTGACCTTCCTGTACAATAGAATTGGTCAGCAAAATACTGAAGGGTATTGCGCCGCCGGCAAACAGGGCGATAAACACCATATGAGGCCCCGATTCGGGAATCAATCCGATCAGTATCGCCAAAAGCAGGATGTATAAATGATTTCCGCGTACCCACCGCTCTATATCGAAGAAATGTTCGGCAGCATGTAATACGGCGAGCACGCCCAGCGTCCACAGGAATATTCGCGGGAGGTGTTTCCGGATGATGTGCCCCCACAGGTGTTCCTGCAGGAAATGTTCCTGTACTACGGTAATGATGAATAAAGCCACCAGGCTGACCGCTACGAACAGGATGTTGATCCAGCGTTCCTCAAGCATGATCCCGGATATGTCGCCATAATGATGTTCGTGATCATGATGTACCTGTCCGCCATGCAGATGTTCATCGTGTACATGAATGTCGGCAGCGTGCTCGTGTCCGTGCATGTCGCCCGGGCTGTGCGCATGTTCGAACCACCCCAGCAGGATCGCTGTAATTACCAGGACGATGCCTGTAATCAGGATGGCCCGCTGAAAGGACAAGTGTTTCAAATTATACAGCCAGTTCCCTTTCACATCGGTATGCGTATGCTCGGTGTCGGCATGATGGATGGCGAAATGCTCCGGACCGAACGGTGCGGGGAATTTCTTCACAAAAATATTGACGGTAAGTCCGGTGGCAATGGCGATGAAAAAGATAACCACCGACAACAGGATGGCTGTTTCGGGCACTACGGCGAACATTACAAAGGCTTCGTCGCCAAAAGCCGCAATCATACAGGCAACCAGCGCCCCGAAATTAACAATATTATGCGTGAACAGCGAAACAACGACAAAACCGCCCAAACAACCCGGGACAAGCCCCAGGAAAGCAGTTATCAATACCTGTTTGAAACGCGAGCTTTGGAGGTTCCGGCTCCAATTGCCTTTGGATATGACATTAATATATTCGATCAACAACATCATGACCAGCACAAAAGAGGTGATCATGAGCGTATTCTGGATGATGGAGGAGATCATGCTGGAATGATTTGCGGTTTTGACCTTTTCTTCAGTTTCGCAGGGTCATTCTATTTTCATGACAAATACCTGCACGTCGGGATCAAAGGCATTCAATCCCTTGAGAATTCTTGTTCCAAATTCAGGCAGTGATGCGGTGATGGAGGTTGAGGATGTCGTAGGGTGATAGCCTTTTGGATCCCTGGATACGGATAAATACAGCCGGTTATTGACGATCGACATGTTCCGGATCACATAACCCCGATATAGCGGAGTGTCCTCAACAGGATAGAAAACATATTCTCCGTTTGCTTTACGGCAGACGAAATCGTTTTCTCCTGCAATCCAAAGATTGTCATTTGCATCGACCAGCATCTTTTTGACATATATTTTTTGCGGGATTTTCTCATTCGTCAGTTTTCCGTCTTCGTAGACCGTCAGGACATCGGACACGCCGAAAGCAGTTACCGTACCGACAAAAACCCGGCCTTTGCTGTCGGCGGCTAATGCATTCACCCGGTTGTTATCCAGCCCTGTTTTTTTATCGAACGATGTCCAGTTATTTTGGCTGTATACCGATAAGCCGTCGCTGGTCCCGACAAAAACGGCATCTCCCGATGAACATAAACTGAGTGTTTTGACGCTTGCCGGGCCGGGCGTGTATTTTTTGCCGAAATAGGTAAACGCGGCGCCGTCGTATGAAGCCAGTCCGTCGGCCGAACCGATCCATAGCCGGTTGCTGTGATCGACCGTCAGGGCAAGGATACGGTTCGACAGGGCTTTTTTGTCCATCCCGGATACCTGCGCCATCTTACCGTCCTTCAAACTATAGAGCAAATTATTGGTTGCCGCGTACATGGTTTCTCCCGCAATAGCGGCATCGGAAATGGTGAAAAAGAGTTTTGCTTCACCCAGTTCGTACGGTTGCTGCGACCATTTACCTCCGGAAAAGACACTGATCTGATAATTTCCGTCTACCAGACGGTCGATGGCATGGAACGAACCGTCGGATTTGAAACACCCTGCCTCCCAATAGTTCCTGTTGAGCGCTTCCCATCCGTCGAAAATGGGGTTAATGTCTGTCCAGACTCCGGTATACCGGGGTTCTGTAAAGATGTAGATTTCTTTCAGCATGTCGCCGGCAAGAATATATTTATTATTGTCGTTATCGAACAGCATTTTATGGATTTGTCCTTTAATCATGCTGTTCTCCGCCGTCAGTTCGTGCGCCTGCTTTGTGGCAGGATTGTAACGCACCAGCAATGCAGGGGAAGCTGCCGCCTGTTCGTTTTCTGCAACGGGCTGTTTCATCCCGGCCCGCGCGCTTTTGATCATGCCCGACAGTTTCATGCTGTTTTCCGATTCTATCTTCATTTCGTTTGCCGGAACGTACCATATTATCCCGTCGTTGTCGAAGGCGACGAACGAAGCGCCGGTTTCGAGCACCGGCGTTATGTTGCCGTCTTTATCGAAAGCCACTATGGAGGTGGGCGTGGCTACAATCAGCCTGCCGGTATGGTCGGTGGTGATGTCCAGGATGGGATGCGGAAAGTCTACCGGATTGATACTCCCCCTGTACAGTTTCCACAGGTATTTCTTGTCCGGTCCTCCCAATGCCCAAATGATCCCGTCTTTATCCTCATTTAAATCGTAGTATGAAAAAGTTTTTTTGATGTCGAACGTTTCCGCAATTTCTGCGGAAAGATACATCTCTACCCGTCCCATCTCTTTGTCGTACCAGCAAAGTCCGGGGGTATTCTTTTTCTTCCCGGACAGGACGGTTCCGAGTGGCGACGAAGATGCGTCGGTCAATTCATCGAAGTCATAGCTTTCAATATCGTCCGGACCCGGCAAAGTACTGATTAATTCCCAATCCTGCCCGTCATTGTTTGTCGACAGTACGGACATGTCTGTGACAACGGCGACACTGTGCGGGTAACCGGATACTATTTTCGGCGGGATCTTGCTTTTCCCATAGGCAAACCCCGTATTGACCCCGGAAGGTATGGCGTCGAAATCAAAGCCTGAACCTTTCTCATTTATTTTTACATGGTAGACATTATTGCCGGCGACTACCCACAGATTACCTTCCGGGGTGAGGGTAAAATCGGTAATCATTTTCCCGTTCAGCAGGGGAAAGGCCTGCTGTAAATCCTGGAAATAGATGCCTCCCGGACTGAGCACATTCCACGAACCCGTTTTTTGTGCATGTGAAGCCATGGCGAAAACGGTTATTGCCCATACGAATAATATTTTTTTCATTGGTTTAATATTTTTGGATAAAGTTTATTTTGCTTTGAATGTCCGTATCAAAAAAGGCACGGAGCCGACAGGTATATTGGCGGTCTTCTTTTATTTTTCAGAAAAATTGAAATCATTACGTATCAAAATTAGGCACTGTAAAGTTACAAACTTTGTGCTGGTATTTAAGAAAATTTCACCTTGTTTAACATTATTTAACATTATGGTGCGCACTGCTGATATTCCTGTACGGATATTTCTGGTAAACGTCATTGCGGAATGACAAATTCTTACGTTCTTTTGCACCTCGAAAAATCAAAATATTTATTCGGATTTAAATGGAAAAGAAAAAATCGAAAGTCGCGTCCGTTCTTCGTTCGCATGCGATCATTACTTTTGGTTTATTGTGTACAACCTTTGGCTGGGGTGCATTCCTGATCCCCAGCAATGTCACGGGTGGCGGGGTGAGCGGCATTGCTGCCATCATCTATTTTGCAGTCAAGTTCCCGGCCGGTGTTACCTACCTGCTGGTCAACGCCGTTTTGATCCTTGTCGCTATGAAAATCGTCAATGTGAACTTCGGGCTCAAATCGGTGTACGGCGTTGTGGTGTTTTCGTTGTTATTGGCGCTGTTTCAAAAGGTTTTTCCTGAGCCTTTGGTGAACGATACCCTGCTGGCCACCATTGTAGGCGCCATCCTTTCGGGTATCGGTACCGGTATTGTATTCACGCAGGGCGGAAGCGCCGGTGGCAGTGACCTGATTGCGATGATGGTCACCAGCCAGCGTAACATCAGTCCGGGGCGCGTGATCATGATGGTGGATGTGGTGGTGATTTCTTCGTCCTTCTTCATTTTTCATTCGCTGGAGCAGATGATTTACGGTTATTGTGTGATGGTGATCGCCGGCTATGTGGTGGATTTTGTACTGGCCGGCTCCAAGCAATCGTACCAGTTGTTTATCTTTTCGGAAAAATACGAGGAGGTGGCCGACAATATCTTCTCGAAAGTCAAACGGGGATTGACCCTGGTGGATGCTCAAGGCTGGTATACCCGCAAGCCTACCAAAATGATCATGGTGATTGTCCGTAAGTACGAAGCAGCCGATGTTTTCAAGGCCATTAAGGAAATCGATCCCGAAGCGTTCATTTCTATGGGAAATGTGATGGGGGTGTATGGGAAAGGATTCGACAGGATGAAAGTAAAATGAAGTTTAGCGGGTTTCAGAGGAACAATCAAAAATCAAACCATCAACAATCAAAAATTGTTATACCTTTGGGAAATCTTATTTCGGACAAAATGACACATGATAATTATAAAATACTGCTGGTAGATGACGAGCCTGATATCTTGGAATTTCTTGGCTATAACTTGAAGAAAGAAGGATACGAGGTGTTTACGGCTTCCAGTGGCAACGAGGCAATCGAAACGGCATTGGCCGAGTTGCCGCACCTGGTACTGATGGATGTGATGATGCCCGGAAAAGATGGCGTGGAGACATGCGAGGAAATGCGTACCCATTCGCAGTTGGACAACTGTGTTATTGCGTTCCTGACGGCAAGGGCGGAGGATTATTCGCAGATTGCCGGTTTCGAAGCCGGCGCCGATGACTACATCAATAAACCGATTAAACCCAAAGTACTGCAAACCCGCATCAAAGCCCTGCTGAAACGATATGACAAATCGAGCCGGGGCAAAGATACGGTTAAAACCAAAGCCGGAACAGGCGCCAATACCGACCTGATTATTGATAAGGAGCGGTTTGTGGTGATTAAGAAAGGCGAGGAATTAACCTTGCCAAAAAAGGAATTCAAATTATTAGCCCTGCTGATGTCCAGACCCGAAAAGGTATTTGGCCGCGAAGAAATATTCAACCTCGTGTGGGGTGACGATATTGTGGTTGGCGACCGTACCATCGACGTTCATATAAGGAAACTGCGTGAAAAGATCGGCGATAAACACATCAAGACACTGAAGGGCGTAGGGTACAAGTTTGTGGAAGGATAGCACTTTCCACAAGTGCTAATCCAAAGCGAGTCATTTTATCAAATGATTGATGTATTTACGGTTGCTTGTGGTTAATGCTCCAAAATCTCTTTCGCAAATTTTACCACTTAATTTTTAATTACCCATTGTCCTGACTTATCTGAACCAACTCTTGACAATATTTTCAATTTTTTCATTTTTTCAATATTTCTATAGATGGTTGATTCATTAACCTTTATTTTTTTTGCAATTTCCGCTTGCGAAACAGTATTATTCTTTTCAATTAAGGATAATATCTTTTTCTGTGTT
>JAISCQ010000013.1 GCA_031265445.1 Bacteroidales bacterium | reverse complement strand
AAATAAAAACCCCTGGCCGAATTACCGTTAACATCATCTATTTCCACACTGCAAGGGTTATATCCCGCAATATAGCCCTCGAACTGTTTGACAGGATTATCTTCCCTGTTGCATGACATTAAAATCCCGGAGATTACCATGATTAACATTAAATTTTTCATGTTATATCATTTAAAATATTAATTGCAGGGGTGAACTGCGTTCGCCCCCACAATTTATAAAACCGTTTTATTGCCCCTGTTCCAGGCGCATATCGTCCAGCCCTTTCTTTACATCCTTTCCGGCAAGGTAGATTACCTTTTTGCCGCGAACCAGGGTTGTATTGAATTTCTTGGGGTCATCCACGCCTTCGCTGCTGAACGAGGCTTTAAAGCTGCCGAAGTCGCCCAGCGACACCTTAAAACCGTCGCGCGTGTGTTTGGGAAGGATCGACACCAGCGTAATGAGCACATTGTATACATCGCCCGGCGAGAGCGACGACAGGTCGGCTATTTCCTGACTGAGCTGTTTCAGATTCTTTTCGCCCGCATATACGGGTACGGCATAATACTTAGGCGCTGCCGCCCGATCCTGCGGGTTGGCCTTGGGGGTTAATTTGTATTTCATTTTACAAAAAAATAAATGATGTTATTATTATTACAATATTTTGATTATCTGCCTGTTTCAAAACAGGCTGCGTTCGAATAAAAAACGCACTGCCTTTTGGGTAAAAACGCACTGCCTTTTGGGTAAAAACACAGTGCGTTTTGAGTGAAAACACAGCGCGTTTCTCAGGAAACGCACTGTGCTTTTCATTGCTTTACGGAACGAATACCGATTCGACGGTAGTGGTGTTCCATGCGCCTATACCCGGATAAGCCGTTGCATTATTGCCGGGTACCGTCTTGCAATTCATCGTGATTTGAATATAATAATCGACGCCTTTCACTTTAATCGGAAGGTTGGCGTTGGTAGCGATGGTTATCTCCGTTCCTTCCATCTCGTTCGTCAGCGTCAGCTGCGTCGGTTCATATTCGGCGATCCTCGATCGTGTGGGATACTCGCTGCGTCCTATGCGCATATTCGCAAACTGAACGTCGGGCATATCAAAGCCCGGTTTCTGATTGCGCGTGAAGCGAACGACACATTCGATACGGTCTCCGGCTATCACATACGGCTTCTTCACCCATTCGACCGTCAGATAGGGCGTAACTGTGAAGTTTTGGACGGTAACGCCCGAAACATCCACCAGTATCCCTGCTTCTTCGCCGTCTTCAATTTCGTCGCCGGCCTCCCAGTACGGGAAAAAATTCCCGCTGGAAGGAAACATGCGATACGTGCCCGAAAACTGCTTGGTGTGCTGATATGTGCCATCCTGCCTCAAAGCCAGGGTTCTATAGCCGACGTATGCATCCTCTTTACCGTCGGCCCAACTGTTTTCCCTCATCCGGAGGTATGCGGATCCCTCTTCTACCGTCAGCGGCTGTCCGTTGTGGTCAAAGAAGGCGCCCTGAATCGTGGCGTCGGGCGCTTCGTAATTGTCTATTTCACACGAAGCGGCTAAAAACAGGCAAATAAAAATTGCCATATAACTGCTTATTAATGATAATCTTTTCATTTCTTATTCATTTTACATGTTATTGATTTCTGTTCCTTTGCAACAGGGGGTTATTCTGCAGCTCGCCTGACGGTATGGTTTCGTAATAACCGTTTACGCTGCCGAAATTATGCCTGCCGTGATGCTGTTCGGACGATTTGGCATCGTAAATAACTTTTCCGTCGGGAATACCGTCGGCGCCCGATGTCGCGCCCTTGGCAAAAAGGAACGGGAACAGGCCCCTTGCGCGCCAGTTTTGAATTTGCGTGTCGAAAGTAAACCACCGCATCAAATCCCAGTATATCTTATTCTCTGCGAATAGTTCCTTATACCTTTCTACGCGAAGAATCTGCAAAGCGCGGTTGGGCGCTTCCACGAAACTGCCCCGTCCCCGGGGACCCGCTCCACGCCAGCGGGCAATGAAGGCAGGGTCGGTTGAGAGTTCCCCCACGCCGGTCAGCAGCGTAGCTCCGGCACGGTCGCGCACATCGTTGATACAGGCAAAAGCATCCTGAAGCATGTCGGCGCCTCCGTATGAAGCTTCGCCGCCTTGCGCCAGTTCTATAGCGGCCTCGGCGCGGTTGAGCAATACCTCCGCATAGCGTGTTTCAATCCACGTCTGGGTTGAAACATGCAACCCCATAGGCTGGCTGACAACGTCCAAAAACTTGCGCCCATGGAATCCCGTACCGGTGTTGTTATCGGTTGCCCAGTTCATTCTCGGCCCGTCGCGTCCGTTTAAATAGAATCTCACGCCGGCTGCATTTGTATAAACATCAGCTTCTCCCTGTGCCTGTGCAGCAACCGTTGTATAATAAATGAACGCATCCGGATTTTTGATATCTTTACCATTCTCAAAGGGTTTTACGGTATAATTTCCGCTCGCCTTCCAGCAGTTGTCTTCATTGTAAGCAGCCCCCTCCGTTCCGTTATCGACGCTGAATTTTTTTATTTTGTCGGTTACGGGGTCTATCCTGTCAATGATTACTCCTCCGTACAGGGATATTTTGACGCCCCTGTAGGTTTCGCCCGGAAGAAGCAGGTTGGCCCTGAGCCTTGGTTCTACGCCGTCCCAGAACTGGTGGATGTTGTCGTATACGATATAATCCCCGTTGACGTCTACATCCTGGAATTTTCCTTCGGCGTCCAGCGGCACCCCGTCGAAAAGTTCAACCCAGTCAAGACGGGGCTGGAAACGGCTTCCGTAAGTGGTAACCATGCGCGGCGGCGCATTGATGGCATCCCACGAGTGTACCCAGTTTCCCAGACTGTACTTGCGCAACCAGAGATTTTCCCTGTTTGCTTCGGGTTTTTCCCATATCTCGGTATAATTTGCCGTTTTATCGACGTTTCCCCTGTAAAGCTCGAAACCGCCTTCCTCAACTGTTTTAGCGGCGTCCCATGCCTGCTTGAAGTAATCGTTTGCGCGATTTTGCGGTATGCCCTGCAGCAATACGCCGTCCACTTCCCAGTCGGGAAACTTGGCCGAACCGTATTTCGCCGTTGTAGCGGCATGCAGCGCCGCGCGGCTCTTAACCGCGGCGGCCACATAGCGGCTGGCCCTGCCCACATCGTTTGTCGGCGGCAGGCCGGCTATGGCTTCGTCAAAGTCCTTCAGGATGAAATCGTAGGTGTCTTCGTGGCTCTCGCGGGCAATCCACAATGAGCTTTCGTCACCGGTATCCAGAACCTGCGGCTCAAAGAGTTTCGGCAAGCCGCCGAAACGTATCGCCATTTTGAAATACGTATAAGCGCGGATAAACTTGGCCTCGGCGATCCAGGCGTCTGCCCGGTCGCTCAGTTCGGGATATTTCGGTAATTCGGCAATCAGCGTATTTGCCTGGCGGATCAGTTTGAAGCCTTCGCCCCAGTAGCCGCCGGCATGTTTTTGCATTCCTCCGCTGTTATTGCCCGCAAATTCGCCTGTTCCGGCGGCCAAATGCGTGACGCTTATGGTTGCATAGTAACCCTGCTGAGCGCCATTGCCGTTACCCGGCTCATACTTGAAATCCTCCATGGGCAGCCGTCCGTACAGGGCCGCAAAATAGGCTTTTATGCCGGATTCATTGTATACGAGATCGCCCGACAGCACGGAAGTCGGAGCAATATCCAGATCCACGCACGAAGCCAGGAAAACGATGAATAATATCGCTGTTATTTTAATTTTCATTTCGATTAATCTTTTTTGTTATTAAAATGATAAGGAACAACCGAAGTTAAAGGTACGGTTCAAAGGATACAGCTGGCCGTTGCTTTCCGATGGCCTTTCCGGGTCAACGCCCTTTACTTTGGTAAAGGTAAGCAGGTTGTAGGCATTGACGTACACGCGCATGTGCTTGATGCCCGTTCTGTCGAAAACAACATTTTTCGGAACCGTGAAGCCTATTTCGGCGCTTTTCAAACGCAGGTAATTGGCTTTTTGCATGGTAGCGTCCGAATTTTCGTTGGCGCGCACCTGTCCGTACGGGAAAAATCCTTTCACCCATTCCGTATTCGGATCCCACGGGTCGGCTTCGGGGTCGGCAGGATGCCACCTGTCTAAGTGAATGGAAAGCGCGTTGCCGTCCCACATAAAGGGACTCCGTATCTGCTCGCCCATCCCTACATAAGCCATGGCGGCGCCCTGGAAGAGGAGGTTGAAATCCAGCGATTTCCACTGCCCGCTCAGCGTCCATCCGTAGTTCATCAGCGGATAGTTGCGCGCGGCGGCCAGGTCGCCGCTGGTGGGAAGGCGGTTGGCATCGTTGCTGGTGATGGTGGCAATCGGATGCTGGTCTTCATCGTTAAGCCTGCCGTCGCCGTTCCAGTCTATGTACTTCGGGTCGCCCGGAAGGGTACCCCCGTCGGCAAGCGGACTGCTGTTGATTTCTTCCCACGAATCGTAGATCCCGTCGGTGGAATAACCGAACCAGATGTCGTTATAGCGGTCGACGATATTGTTCCGCCAGTAATCGTACGAATTTTGACGGTCGGTCTGGTGTATTTTCGTCCACATGTTCCTCGTCATCTGTACATACCCCGTAACGCTGTAGTTAAAATGGTCAACCTTGTTATGATGCCTCATTTCCAGCTCAAAACCCTTTACGCGGTCGGCATTCAGGTTCGCCTGCGAAATGCCCGAGCCGAAGGTAGCGGGGATGGTCGAAGCCGGGGTAGCCATCAATCCGTCCCTGTCGCGTTGAAAGAAGTCAACGGAAAACCCGAACAGGCCGTTCCACAGGTCGGCGTCGACGCCGATATTTTTCATGGTGGCTGTAATCCATGTAAGATAAGGGTTCGGCGCGTTCCTGAAGCCAAGTCCGTTTGTAAAGGTATTGCCGAAAATGTAGCCTCTCGGCGTGTTTGTTGCGCCGTATCTGCCGCCGCTTGGTATCGGATAATCGAATCCTTCTATGAACTGAAAGGCCGCCGATTCGTCGTGGCCTAACTGTCCCCATGTCGCCCTTATCTTCAGGTTGTTTAAAAAGGGCAGATTGTCCCTGATGAACGATTCTTCGGAAATACGGTATGCAAGCTGGGCGCTCGGGAAGAATCCCCATTGCGCGCCTTTCGGAAACTTGGACGATCCGTCGTAGCGGAACGAAAATTCGGCGATGTATTTGCCTGCGTACTCATAGTTAACCTTTCCGGCAAGCGCCCTCATTGCGTTTTCCGACGGCCCGCCGCCGTCAGCCCGCGCGGTTTCGCTTATCCCGGCAAACAGGTAGGGAATAGGGATCTCAAACTGGCGGTATCCGTTGAAACCATAATTGTAACTGTGTCTTTCCTCATACAGCAACAATGCGCCCACGTGATGAACGCCGAAAGTCCTGTCATAATTCAGGCGGATATTCCACAGGTAGGACTGGCTGTTGTTGTACGTCCGGGTCAATTCCGTGGGCGAGAAACGCATTGCTGCATCGTAGGTTTCCGCCACGGCGTTGTAACGATATACGGCATATTCCTTTCTAAAGGTGCTGTTGTCGTCATTCGCCCTGTCGAAACTGAACAGGAACGCCGTTGTCAGGCCGTCTACCGGAATGTCGTAATCCAGCTGGAAATTGGACTGGAAAATGTTCTTTTTGCCGTTATAAAACCCCGACACTTCCGGATGGATTAACGCCAGAACGTTTTCTACGATCGACGGCTGATAGTAATAAGGCGCCGTGTCGTTTGCATACACGGGGTCTGTGGGCAGCGAGCGCCACAGGGTACCGTAAATAGTGGTTGCCGACTCCAGCTGCCGGTCGGTTTCGTCCATGATCATGCTCAGCCTGACGCCTGCTTTCAAGCGGTTTGTTATTTGCGCGTTGATATTGGCGCGAACATTATACCGTTCGTATTTGGTCGAGTTGGTTGTCCAGAAACTGCTCTGATCGGTATAACCCAGATTGACGAAATAATCGACTTTCTCTCCGCCGCCGCTTACCGATATATTGTGCTGCTGCTGGGGCGCCGTTTTTCGCATCACCAGCGAATACCAGTCGGTGTCAGGCAGCTCGCCATCTTCCAGCTGCTTAAAGTATGCATCGTCGTACGGCCTGCTCGCACCTGTCCTGTTGCGCATTCTCAGTTCGTTGTACAGTATGGCCCTGTCCCGTGCGTTTACCGGTTTTAACCTGTCTATCGGCATTTGGATCCCATAATATCCCGAGTACTCGATTTTTGCTTTTCCCCGTTCGCCGCTTTTGGTGGTTACCAGGATCACGCCGTTTGCCGCCTGCATACCGTAAATGGCCGCCGCCGCGTCTTTCAGTATCGAAACGCTTTCGATTTCATTGGGGTCCATACGCGCGAAGTCGCCGCGAGGCACTCCGTCAACGATTAACAGGGGCGATCCCAAACCGCGGATATCGAACTGATTGTTAAAGGTACCCGGCTCGGAAGTCTTTTGGATGTTCCTCACTCCCGGCAATTTACCCGTCAACATGTTCTGTACGTTGGTGTTTTTGGTAGCAATCAGTTCGGAACTTTGAACCGAAACCACCGCCCCGGTCAGGGTTTCCTTCTTTTGCGTGCCGTAACCAACCACTACCACTTCGTCTATCTGCCTGGTATCTTCGGCCATGCCAACATTCAGGATGCGCCGGCTTCCCACGACGACTTCCTGCGTGACATAACCTACAAAGGAGAACGTGAGCACAGCGTCTTCGCCGGGTACGGATATGCTGAACCGGCCATCCGCATCAGTTACCGAGCCTGCTGTCGTTCCCTTGACTCTCACGTTGACGCCGGGCAGCGGATCGCTGTTTTCATCCGTAATACTGCCGGTAACAGTCAATTGCTGGCCTGCCGCCGGAAACAGTGATGCCGCCGTAAAGGCAACGATCACCGATAAGATACAACACTTTATTATTGAGGAAAACATCCTCTTGAAACATAATTCTATTTGCATAATACTTATTATTAACTAATTAATTATTTAATGATTACATAAAATTTTCTCAAACTAACTTTTCTATTTTCTACCATTGATTCAAGATTTCTCCATAGGCGCTCTATTTAAATTTTGAATTTTGAATTTTGAATTTTGAATTACTTTTTTCCTTTTACTTTATTGCCCCTGACAGGTCTAACGACCCTGTCAGGTCGGGTTTCGCGCCGACCTGTCAGGCTGCGAAGCTGCTGACAGGGTCAACTGACGAAACCTGTGCGGCGAGACTCCCTAACGTTCATGACAGTCGTTCCCTAACGTTCATGACAGTCGTTCCCTAACGTTCATGACAGTCGTTCCCTAACGTTAGGGACAACCGTTCCCCAGCATTAGGGACAGCCGCTCCCTAACGTTAGGGAACGATCAGCAGGCGGTCGTACTCGATGGTTCTCGGCTCGGTCAGCAGGACGCTTTTTGTATAGCGCGTCACCACCCGCAGGGTATACTGCCCCGGAGCGAGTACGGGCACGCGGACGATCAGCTTTTTCGGATCGTTTTGCGTCAGCCTCCGGGTGACGGGTATGATCACGCCTGTCGCGTCAACAAAGAATACGCCCAGTCCCTCTTCGCCGTCGGGAGCTATTTTCAGCCTGTCGCCCTCCACCAGAATATCGTCGCCCGGAGTGATCGCGCCGTCGGCAAGACCGGTAGCCGTGTCGGTCACCAGCCCGATATAAGCGCCGCCGTCCTTCACGCCGAGCACTTCCACGCCTACTTCTTTCAGGGATGCCCGCATCTCGGCGCTGGGTACAATGTCCAGCGCGATCTGATGCACCGCGGCATCGAATTTGGCATTGGCGCCGATCCACGTACCGGTAACGCGCGGGGTAAACTGGCAGCATCCGGTAAGGACGCTGTGCCCCTCCTGTACTCTTTCGCGGACGATGCGGTCGCCCTGATCGAGGATGGAGAGCAGCGTCTCGTACTTCAACTCGGAGCCCGACTCTTTGATCAGGCGCGCGATGTCGGCATTGCGCAACGCCTTTTTACCCGTTGTGGACACTTCGGCTATATAATCGTTGTCCACGTCCTTTGTCAAAAGATTGAGCCGAAGCCAGACCTTCCAAATAAATTTGATGACACTCATGATAAAATAATTATAAATTGATGGTTGATTGATGAATTAACTGTTGATAAATGGTTTACGATCCACCGTAAAGGATCGTGACGACGGGTGACGGATCGGTAAATGAGCAGTAAAAACCGGCGGGCACAAAAAAACCTGTCCCCCGAATGGCCGGCAGAAAAAGAAAAGCCGGGACACTGCCCTAAGGCAATGTTCCGGCTTGATATAAGAATCAA